>NZ_JAESMB010000018.1:0-220976 GCF_017892945.1 Staphylococcus sp. GDX8P114P-2
TCGACTCCTATCGGGCGCGCTTAACATTTATACGGGAAGTAGCTCAGCTTGGTAGAGCACTTGGTTTGGGACCAAGGGGTCGCAGGTTCGAATCCTGTCTTCCCGATAACTTACTAATACTATATGGGGGCTTAGCTCAGATGGGAGAGCGCCTGCTTTGCACGCAGGAGGTCAGCGGTTCGATCCCGCTAGTCTCCACCATATAAACAAATAAATAAGGCGGTGTAGCTCAGCTGGCTAGAGCGTACGGTTCATACCCGTGAGGTCGGGGGTTCGATCCCCTCCACCGCCACTATTATTATTTTGAATTATATTTAGGACCTTTAGCTCAGTTGGTCAGAGCTAACGGCTCATAACCGTTCGGTCGCAGGTTCGAATCCTGCAAGGTCCATATAATTAAGGAGGAATACCCAAGTCCGGCTGAAGGGATCGGTCTTGAAAACCGACAGGGGCTTAACGGCTCGCGGGGGTTCGAATCCCTCTTCCTCCGCCATTTTTTCAAAATATGATTCAATAATAATGTACTTTAATTTTTAATGTGGAGGAATACCCAAGTCCGGCTGAAGGGATCGGTCTTGAAAACCGACAGGGGCTTAACGGCCCGCGGGGGTTCGAATCCCTCTTCCTCCGCCATTAATATTATTACCGCGGGATGGAGCAGTTCGGTAGCTCGTCGGGCTCATAACCCGAAGGTCGGTGGTTCAAATCCGCCTCCCGCAATTACATAATGGTCTCGTAGTGTAGCGGTTAACACGCCTGCCTGTCACGCAGGAGATCGCGGGTTCGATTCCCGTCGAGACCGCCATTATGGTTCAGTAGCTCAGTTGGTAGAGCAATGGATTGAAGCTCCATGTGTCGGCAGTTCGATTCTGTCCTGAACCATTTTTATGCAAGCCGGCCTAGCTCAACTGGTAGAGCAACTGACTTGTAATCAGTAGGTTGGGGGTTCAAGTCCTCTGGCCGGCATCACATGATGGAGGGGTAGCGAAGTGGCTAAACGCGGCGGACTGTAAATCCGCTCCTTCGGGTTCGGCAGTTCGAATCTGCCCCCCTCCACCATTGTTTTTATTTAATAGTATAGGGGTATAGTTCAACGGTAGAATAGAGGTCTCCAAAACCTTTGATGTGGGTTCGATTCCTACTACCCCTGCCATGGCGGCTGTGGCGAAGTGGTTAACGCATCGGATTGTGGTTCCGACATTCGTGGGTTCGATTCCCATCAGCCGCCCTTAATATTAATGGGCTATAGCCAAGCGGTAAGGCAACGGACTTTGACTCCGTCACGCGCTGGTTCGAATCCAGCTAGCCCAGTTAGATTGGCGGCATAGCCAAGTGGTAAGGCAGAGGTCTGCAAAACCTTTATCACCGGTTCAAATCCGGTTGCCGCCTCCATGTATATGCGGGAGTAGTTCAATTCTTAGAACAGGTTCCTTCCCGGAACAAGGTATAGGTGCAAGTCCTATCTTCCGCTCCATTTCAAATAATATATTATGCGGGAGTAGTTCAACTCTTAGAACAGGTTCCTTCCCGGAACAAGGTATAGGTGTAAATCCTATCTTCCGCTCCATTTCAAATATTATATTATGCGGGAGTAGTTCAACTCTTAGAACAGGTTCCTTCCCGGAACAAGGTATAGGTGCAAATCCTATCTTCCGCTCCAATTATTACTTCCAGGTAGGAAGTTTTTTATTTATAACATTGAGCCGGTGTGGCGGAATTGGCAGACGCGCGGGACTCAAAATCCCGTTCCTTTAGAGGAGTGTCGGTTCGATCCCGACCACCGGTATAATAATAACATCATAAAGTATTAACCTTGTATAGAAATCCCGTATCTTCGGGGTTTCTTTTTTTATAACTCCCATTAAGTATCACTGCTATTAAAGTTAGAACCTCACCGTCATTGAAAGGTAAAGTAGGAAGTAATAATGTATCAAAATCTACTAAAGTTAAATCATATTACAGTGCAGTATGTAAGATTACTGACAACAAAGAGAGAATCAAGGTAAATTAAAGTGGAATTGGTAAAGTTATGTTACAAGTAAATTAATCATATCATATACAAGGGTAGGCACGTACCAGGTGCTTGCCCTATTTTTTATTTACATACACGAACAAGTATTCTATTATATTCATGAGGTGATAATAAATCGAATCCAATTTAGACTGGAATAAAGATTTTCAAGAATGCCAGGATATTTTAAATTCAGGAATACATCACGAATAGTCATATAACACTAAAGTGAATTTGATACTTAATCCCGAATACACTGGTCAAGGTAAACAATTTTCTTTACTAAAGATATTATTAAAGCCAATAAAATAGTTCATTTTTATTAAAGTAAATATTGAAAGTAGGTATTTAAAATTAGTAAACAATTTCAAAAAGAAAAACTGTGGAGTAGATATAAATACGAGGTTTTATGGCATGATCAAAAAACTTATAATGATATTAGGTATTTGATGAATAATGATGCTCAAATTGAATTAGTACAACAAAAAATCCAATACGCCCTAAATAAGCAGCCATCTAAAGGTTCAATAATAAATGCTTATTGTCATATGTGGGGTTATTTTAAAAAGATAAGTACTGAACAAGAAAAACAGTTATTTATAAAATTAAAGATAGATTTCGAAAATCAAATAATAAGAGAAAAAGAATTAATTGATTTTATCAAGAGATTAGCTGATTTATATGAAGTAACTTATTTAAAACAATCTACTATTATAAATAACGCACCTAAATGAATAAGTGCGTTGTGTTTCTTATATTATAATGTGTGTAAATACCCCATCGGGATTTATTACACGTCATATTAAAAGTTTGGTCACTCAGTGGTCACATAGCAGTTTAAAGTATAGTGATAGAAACGTTTTTAAATGTAAATTATCCTGACCACCGGTATAATGATAAGTTAATAGGTCAAACCTAATTCAGAAACCTCGATTTATCGGGGTTTCTTTTTTTGTCCGCCAACATCATTAAATATATTGATCCTTGTATGAATGATTTATACTTACATATTTATATTTTAATTATAAAGCTTTTGGTTATATCTAATTAACATATAAGTTTACAGATAATATTAATTTTTATGTTTATATTTTACTTATTTACTTTTACATTTTACTATACTGAGTTATCGACTGTCCTAAAGAATTTAGCCTTTGTATAATAATATTTGAATGTAACGGTATGAAATTGTTGAATATTAATTTTATATGCTTACATTTTATATTACTCGTAGAAGGAGATTTAACATTGTGAAAACGTATAAAGAACATACTGCAAGAAAACACAACAAATACGCTATTAGAAAATTTAGTGTAGGTCTTGCCTCTATTATGGTTGGTAGTATTATATTTTTCGGCCATTACATGACTGCACAAGCGAGTGAAGTTCAAAATAATGAAGACTCAAATCAAAGTTCATTGCAGGCAAACAACGTAACAGAGGTAGATGTAGTGTCTGAGACTGGTGAACTAAAACCAAATGTACAAAGATCTTCAAACTCTGCTACAGTTGGTACGCAAGATAATTTGGCAGAACCAAATAACGCTATACACAATATTACAGAAGGGACAAATTCAGTAACAGAAAACAGGAACCAACAACAGCAAAGTGTACAAGAGACACCCAATAAAGCCGATAATACTACTAAGCAAGGAGAAGCACAAAACCAAGTCTCTAATCAATTATCACAAGTTAGAAAAGCAAATTTTCAAGAAATACCTCGAGACATCCCTCAACAAAATAATAATGTTCAGCACAGTGCGCCACAAGTTGTAGCAAATCATTCAACACCTGAATATCAATCATTAGATGCAAAGAAAGTTAAAAGACAAGTAATTAATAAATCAACTTATGATGTTGATGTCTTAAAAATAATAGAAAAAAATAAGCAACATCTGAATGAGGAAGAACGTAAATTCTTTTTAAGAATGGCATCACGTAATACGTCTTTTTTACCTAACGACTGGTCATTGATCTATAACCGTAATTATAAAGATATTTCCAGAAATGTTTTTGAACGTAAAATAGGTAAAGCAGGTAAAGAAAAAAATGAAAAAGTACTGACAGCAATGTATGATCTAATTGAACAGAGAAATAATAACGAATTTCATACAGAATTATCCAAAGATCATAAAAGATATATTAAAAAGCACAAATACAATTTAAAACAAAATATTAATGCTCAAAATCCAACAATTGATATTCGTTTATCAAAAGATATTATTGCAATTTCACAACCGAATAGTGTTGCACGTTTTGAATCTTGGGGATTAAGATTAAATGAAAACTTAGCTAATAAAATTGAAGAAGTCAAAGTAAATTATAATTGGAATAATAAATCTATCGAAAAAGTAATTAATAAAGATAGTAATGGCTTTTATTGGGTTAGAGGGGATGTCGATTTGCCTGTAAAATACCATCGTGCTGGTGGGGGAATGGATTTTGCACTAAAACTGAGACAAGGACTATTTATAGATAAAATAAATGATAAGCTTTGGGGTTATATTATTGCCGATTCAAATCAGAAAGCAACAATAGTTGGTTCTACGTTAAGTTTTAAAAAGTTTGATTTTGCAGAGCGTAATTATGATATAAACTTTAATGAAAAACTGCTGACATTACAAAAAAATCGATTAATTCGAAAGATTAATGACAATACAGAAAATTTTATCAATAAAGATAGTCTTAAACAGAAATATTTACAACAGGTTAATCATGCAATTGGAAATATCACTACAGTCAAAGAATTTGCGCAAGTACATCATACATTAGAGCAAATAAATACAAGTGTAGAAAGGGCAGCAAAAGAACTTAAAACGTCAACAATTAACAGTCTTGATGTTAATGCTCAAACTAAATTTGTAGATGTGTTTAAATATATTGACGCGCATAAAGACAAATTGACTAGTGAAGAGCATCAATTTTTACTACGTATGGTATCTCGCTTTGGCACTTTCCTAGAGCGTGATTGGAATTTAATGTATCAAGCTAGATATAATGAAATATCGAATAATGTGAATACTAGAGTATTAGGTAACCAAGTCAATCAGATTAATAAAATTTTAACTAATATGAGAGAGCTAATTCAAAGTCGAAACGGTGAAAACTACTTTAAAGATTTTAGTAGTGATAGTCAAAATAAATATCGAGTTAACAATTATTCCGTTGATTCAAATATTACAAAAGACGATATGAATAGACAACAAATTGTGTTAGGCATTAATAAAGGTCAAGTTACTTCTTTAGTTTCTTTATATAAAAAACGCATTAATAGATTCGAAAATTGGGGCTTACGTACGAATGAAGCTTTAAATGCTAAATTAGCTTCTGTTAAAGTTAGATATCGTTGGGCTAACCAAGATTATGAACGAGAATTAGTGAGATCTAAAGAGGGTGTTTATTGGTTCGATGAACGACAGTATCATGATGACAATAAATATCATTCTGGTGGTGGTGTGAAGTTTGTTGTGACATTTAAAAAAGGTCACATATTAGACCATGAGAATGACATGGCATGGGGTTATGTGATTAGTGATTCTAAAAATAAAATAACAGATGTTGGTGCCAATATTGGATTTGGTAAATATGATTTTAGAAGCAATCAATTAGACGCTACTTTTAACAATAATGCAGTTCAAATAGTGAAAGAAGATTTACAAAATTATATTACTAAGCACCAAGGTACTTTATTAGATAAAGGCGGCGATGTGAATCACTTTACTGAAAGCCTAAATGCTATAAACACAAATGGAAGTAATACCGAAGTCATAGCTCAATTATCACAATTAGGCAGAGCAATAAACACAGCTATAAATAAATCAGTGAATCAATCTAACGTTATTGTTATTCCAACTAATAAACAGCATATTGGTACCTATGCTAAAGGGTTGAAAGATGTTTAATTTATAAGCGCACAAAGTTTAAATACAAATCCAATAAATTCTCTTAATCCGGATGGATCATTAGATATCCAGCCTAAAGGTTATTTTTTCTATAAGGTCAAAGCGACAGATAAATTAGCGACTGGTAATAAATTTAACTTACAAATTAAAACTAAGTCAGTTGCGGAACAAACACGCTTTGAGTATGCATTTATAGGTGCTGATAATAAATATATAAGTAAAAATCTTATGATACCAAAAGTCGAGGATGGCTTATACCAATTAAACAATATATTGGTTCCAAAAGGTACAAATGCTATCATGTTACGTTTAGACAATAGAAATGGTAATAGTGATGTAGCAATTCAAAATATATCTCTAATTGCACACGAAGCATTAACGAATGAAGCAAGTAGAAATAATTTAATCGTTGTGCCTCCAAGTCAGCAACATATCGTAAATTTTGCGAAATCAATCAAAGATAGTTATTTTTCATCTTATCAAGCGAAAAACAGCTCACCGAACAATTCGTTTGATAAAGACGGCTCATTAACAATTGCACCGTCTGGTTATTTCTTCTATAACTTAAATACAATTAACGATTTAGCTCCAGGCAAACAATTCAAGATTCAAGTAATTACAGCACACAATGCTGATAAGTCAAAAGTAGAATATCGATTTACTAAAGGCGAAAATAATGAAAAACTACCGATTATAAGTGTACAAAAAGATGCACAAGGTAATTTTGTATCAGATAATATTACAGTTCCAGAAAATGCCAAAACATTAGCGTTACGTATAGATAATCGTCAAGGTTCAGAAGAATTTAAAATACTGGGAGTAAATGTATTTCCTGTACAAGTATAATTCCAGTAGTTGTTATAACTAACAATGCTTAATAAACAACAATTAGTGAAACTTAACTAATATATACTGTGTTAAAAGTTGACTATTAATAACACATACAGAGCAAGTAAAGTGATTTGTTAAAACAAGTTACTTTCTTGCTCTTTTTTACCATAGATAATTGCATATTTTATTATTAATTACGGTAAAAATTTAAAACAATAAGTATTTAGGTACTCCCTTTTTTTGTCACTTTCAATTATAATCAACATTAAGGTTTTAACTAGTATATAAGATAAAGAAGTCTTTAATGTGATTTGGAGGACAATAAATATGAGTAAAGGAAGTATGACACCTAAAATCTTTTTAATGAATATATTAAATGCTGTAGGTGCTGGTGTAGTTATCGCTTTACTACCTAATGCGTTATTGGGTGAATTGTTAAAGCTTTTTAAAGATGGTTATCCGACATTACAAACGATTTATGAAATTGTCGTGGTTATCCAATCATTTATGCCATTTATTATAGGTGTGTTAGCTGCACACCAATTTAAATTTAGTGGTGCAGGTGCCACAATGATTGGAACTTCTGCAATGATTGGGAGTGGTGTAATCAAAGTAACAGGCACTAGTTTCAATATGAGTGGTGTCGGTGACATCATTAACGTTATCGTGGTAGTAATAATTACGTGTGCATTATATATGCTGTTACAAAATAAATTAGGTTCATTAGAGATGATTATTTTACCGGTGTTGATTCCAGTAATTGGTGGGGGACTTGGGTTATATACTTTGCCTTATGTCACAAATGTTACAAAAACAATAGGTCAAATCGTAAATTCATTTACTGATTTTAATCCTTTATTGATGTCAATTTTAATATGTATTACATATGCATTATTAATGGTTACACCAATATCCGTAGTAGCTATTGCTACAGCAATTGGATTAACTGGTTTAGGCAGTGGTGCTGCTAATATGGGAATTGTTGCTGCTTGTGTGACGTTTTTATTTGGATCCATACGTATCAATTCAGCAGGTGTTAATTTAGTCTTAATCATTGGCGCAGCCAAAATGATGATTCCAGTCTATCTACGTAATCCTATCATCATGATTCCACTTATTATTAATGGTACTATTGGTGGTTTATTGACATATTTTGTGGGCATTAAAGGAACACCGATGTCGGCAGGATTTGGTTATACTGGTTTAGTAGGTCCTATTAATGCCTTTAATAGAATGGAAGGAGATGCAATGATGAATATTATACTGTTAGTATTTGCTTACTTTATTATTCCATTCGTTGCAGCATTCTTTGTTCATGGACTATGTAAAAGGTTAATGGCGGGCTATTCTGATGATATTTATCAATTTGAAATACCCAAACAATAATTATTTAGGTTAAAGTAAAAATGAGCAGTATTGATTCACAGCATGTGAATTAATACTGCTTTATTTTTATACATATAATATACAATAATATTGTTGATCATTCGATTTCATACCTTAATAATAGCAAATTCTTTAAAATGATATTGAATAACATTGCGTAATTGTGTATAATAATAAAATATATTGAAAGGGGCACTGATGAATGGCACAATCTGGGAAATTAATATTAGTAGTAATCATAATGTTTAGCTCATTGCTTATGTATGTTCAACCAACAACTTATGCAGCACAAGATGAGCAATGGGAAAAAATAAAAGAACGTGGTGAATTACGTGTTGGATTATCAGCCGATTATGCACCATATGAATTTGAACACAACGTAGATGGTAAACGTAAGTATGATGGTATAGATATAGATTTAGCGAAAAAGATTGCTAAAGATAATAATTTAAAATTAAAAATTGTAAATATGCAATTTGATAGTTTATTAGGTGCAATAAAAACAGGGAAAATTGATATTATTATCTCAGGTATGACACCAACACCTGAACGAGAAAAAGAAGTTGATTTTTCCAATCCATATATGACAGTAACGCAAAAAATGATTATTAAAAAATCAGAAGACGATAAATTACAAAAGTTAGATGATTTTGCTAATAAAAAAATTGGCGTACAAAAACAAACTCAACAAGAAACGATAGCAAAAAATGAAATTGACAATGCTAATATCCAGTCTTTAACGAGAGTACCGGAAGTGATAATGTCCTTGAAAAGTGGTAAGGTCAGTGGCATGGTTATCGAAGGACCAGTGGCAGAAGCATATTTAAAACAAAACCCAGATTTAAAATTTGCTGAAGGAGTTAAATTTGAAGAAGGGGAAAAAAATACAGCAATTGCAGTGCCCAAAAATTCACCGGAACTAATGAAACATTTAAATGCGACGATTAAAGATGTGAAAGATAATAATTTAATTGCGGATTATAAAGACAATGCAGCAGAAGCAATGAAAAAAGATGACGGTAATTTCTTTACAAAATATGGTAACTTTTTCTTAAAAGGAATACAAAACACGATCTTAATTTCTATTGTAGGAGTAGTTTTAGGTGCGATTTTAGGTTCAGTGTTAGCATTATTTAAATTAAGTAAAGTTAAACCGTTGAGATGGTTAGCATCGGCTTATATTGAATTTTTAAGAGGTACACCGCTTTTAGTACAAGTCTTTTTAGTTTATTTTGGTTCAACAGCAGTCTTAGGTTGGAATCTTTCCGCATTAATTTGCGGTATGATAGCACTTGTTATTAATTGTTCAGCTTATATTGCGGAAATTATTAGAGCAGGTATTAATGCAGTTGATAAAGGGCAAATGGAGGCAGCTAGAAGTTTAGGTTTGTCTTATGGTCAAACAATGAAAAGTGTCATATTACCGCAAGCCATTAAAAATATATTACCGGCTTTAGGTAACGAATTTGTTACAGTGATCAAAGAATCATCTATTGTCTCTGTAATTGGTGTCAGTGAAATTATGTTTAATGCTCAAGTAGTACAAGGTGCTTCTTTTGATCCGTTTACGCCACTATTAGTAGCAGCAGTACTATACTTTATTCTTACATTTACATTGTCACGTATTATGTATTTCTTTGAAGGGAGATTGAAAGTCAGTGATTGATATTAAAAATTTAACTAAGTCCTTTGGACAAAATGAAGTATTAAAGGGTATTGACTTATCGATTGAACGCGGAGAAGTTGTTGCTATCATCGGACCTTCAGGAAGCGGGAAAAGTACTTTTTTACGATGCATGAATTTATTAGAAACACCAACGAGTGGTGAAGTGATATTTAATGGCAATAGTTTAACTGCAAAAGATACCAAACTTGAACAATTGAGACAAAATATGGGTATGGTTTTTCAAAATTTTAATTTATTTCCACATAAAAAGGTAATAGATAACATATTATTAGCTCCGACACTATTAAAAAAAGGAAATAACAGTGATTTGCAACAAACTGCAATGACTTTATTAGACAAAGTAGGTTTAGCTGATAAAGCTGACGCCTATCCATCACAACTATCTGGAGGACAAAAGCAAAGAGTTGCTATAGCCAGAGCATTAGCAATGAATCCAGAAGTATTGTTATTTGATGAACCAACATCTGCATTAGATCCAGAAGTTGTTGGTGACGTATTAGAAGTTATGCAAAATTTAGCCAAAGAAGGTATGACAATGGTAGTCGTTACGCATGAGATGAATTTTGCTAAAGACGTCAGCAATAAAGTGGTATTTATGGCAGACGGCTATGTTGTTGAGTCAGGTTCACCGCAAGATATATTTGAAACACCACAGCATGACAGAACGAAAAGCTTTTTAGCCAGAGTGTTATAGCATAATTAAATTAAGTGATCACGTATGATAGATGAAATGCGTTGGTCGCTTAATTTTTTTAGTTAACAACAATAATTCAACATACGTAGCGTTAGTATTTTATGTTAAACTATGACTTGTATGCTTAAAAGTGGGGTGAAAAAATGGATATAAATCAATTGAAACAAGAAGTTATCGATTATGCACATTCCATTGGTATAGATCATATCGGTTTTACGACTGCAGATCCATTTGATGAATTAAAACAAAAGCTTGAAGATTATCATAGTAAGGGATATGCTTCAGGATTTGAAGAACCTGATATTAATTTAAGAACAGAACCCAAACTATCTTTGCCAACAGCACGTTCAATTATTGCAATAGCAGTAGGCTATCCTAATAAGTTGAAAGGTGCACCGAAAAGTGTAAGAGGTGACCGTCGAGGACTATTTGCCCGTGCATCTTGGGGGCAAGATTATCACACGATTATGCGTAAGAGACTAGATAAATTAGAACAATTTTTGCGTTCGAAAGTTGCAGATATTGAAGTTAAATCTATGGTTGATACAGGCGTATTATCAGATAGAGCTGTAGCTGAAAGAGCAGGTTTAGGCTTTACTGGTAGAAATGGTTTCGTCATTAATCCTGACTTAGGCACTTGGACCTATTTAGGAGAAATGCTTGTTAGTGTGCCATTTGCACCAGATGACCCGCTGTTAGATAGCTGTGGAGATTGTACAATATGTGTTGATCGTTGCCCTACAGGTGCGCTTGTAGGAGATGGACAATTAAATAGTCAAAAATGTATAAGTTTCTTAACTCAAACGAAAGGCTATATGGCAGACGAATATCGTTATAAAATAGGTAATCGTTTATATGGCTGTGATACGTGTCAGCAAGTTTGTCCGAAAAACAGAGGCATTAATACACAACATGATGATATTGTCTTAGAACCGGAAATATTAAAACCTAGATTAGTGCCATTATTAAAAATGTCTAATAAGAAGTTTAAAAATACTTATGGACATTTAGCAGGTGCATGGCGTGGCAAGAAACCTATTCAACGTAACGCAATTTTAGCCTTAGCTCATTTTAAGGAAGAAGCAGCCATTCCTGATCTTAAAGATGTGGCTTTAACTGATCCTAGACCAATGATTAGAGCTACAGCATATTGGGCTATTGGTCAAATACTTGGCGAAGAAGCGCGTCCATTTATTGATGCTTATTACGATACTGAAATAGAAGAAGTTCAACAAGAAATGTTAAAAGGATTGGAACAGAGGAGAGAACATTAAGATGACAAACCATATTGTATTATTTCAACCAGAAATCCCAGGAAACACTGGTAGTATTGCACGTACTTGTGCAGGAACATATACCAACTTACATCTAATTAAACCATTAGGCTTTAGTACGGATGATAAGATGTTAAAACGCGCTGGTTTAGATTACTGGGATAGCGTAAATATAACGTATCATGAAAGTATCGAAGCGTTTTTTGAGTCTACAGAGGGTCATTATTATTTACTGACTAAATTTGGACAACAAACTTATTCAACATTTGATTTTTCAAATACTGAAGAAGACCATTATTTTGTTTTTGGCAGAGAAACGACAGGGTTACCTGACTGGGTCAAAGAAAAATATAAAGATACTGCATTAAGAATGCCGATGAATAATAATATAAGATCATTAAATTTGTCTAACACAGCATCTATTTTAATTTATGAAGCGTTAAGACAACAAAATTATCCTGATTTAACTTAATTTATTTGAATATCAGTGAAAAATCTTGTCAAGATTTGTATAATGTAAGTAATAAGTATTAAATTGCATGTATACTGAAGATTAACTTCAAGGATTATGCGTTTAATCTTCTCAACACAAGGGTAATTATAAAAGAATATTAATGTCTGTACTAATAGAATACGAGGAGTGTAATAACAATGGCAATGAACTTTAAAGTATTAGAAAACGAACACGTTGTGGCAGAATATGTCGCTGATATTTTACGTAAACAATTTAATAATAATCCAACAACTATCGCTGGACTACATCTAGCTAAAGAAAATGCACCAGTATTGGACGAATTAAAAAAGAATGTGGATTCACACGCAGTTGATTTTAGTCAAATTAATATTTTAGATTATGATGACAATAAATCTTATTATGAAGCATTAGGTGTACCTAATGGTCAAATTTATAATGTGTCATTTAGTGAAGATACAGAGTCATTTATTAAAGATAAAATTAAAACAAAAGAAAACAAAGGAAAACTTATTGTACAAGTAGTATCATTAGATGCTTCAGGTAATTTAGATGTTGCTTTAAGACAAGGGTTATTGAGCTCTCGTGAAGTATTGTTGGTAATTACAGGTACTGATAAAAAAGATGCAGTTAAAAAATTATATGAAGAAAATGGTAAAACAAACTTCGAGCCTGCTGACTTAAAAGCACATAGAATGGTTAATGTCATTTTAGATGAAGCGGCTGCAGAAGGCTTACCTGAAGATGTACGCCAATATTTTACTGCTAGATTTGCTTAAATCATTTATAAAGTGAGGGAATTGTTGTGTCTAATGAAAAACATAATAATCATCAAGATGAAGAAATTGAAAATGAGATGGTAGATAGTTTTGATGATGTAGTTGATTTAGGTAAAGAGATGGAACAGATTTCTGAAGAAAATGATGAAGAAAAATTAAATAAATCTCATGATGCTGAAACACGTTCAGATTTAGATGAGTAGCAATAACAAGAACTTTAATGGACAAAATTAGTAATCAAAACATAGACTTTTTGATTACTGTTTTGTCCTTTTTTAGAATATATTTATCTATTTTGAAACGCTATCGGTTACTTGAATATGTTATGATTAGAGCATTCTAAGTATTAAGGAGAATTTAAGACAATGCTAAGTAAAAACTGGAAAAAGATTATGATTAGTGCATTTATCATAAATTTGATTTCAATAAAGGGATTTCCTATGGCAATTGGCGCAGTTTATTTACCAATTTTATTTAAAATAATTAAAATGCAAATGAATTTATCTAAAGGATTGGTGGATCAAGTAAATCCTAAAACATTTATCAAAAGTAACCAAACAGGCATTATTGTGAGTGTTATTTGTTGTATAGTGATTTCAATACTATTGTTGAAGCCATTAAATGATTTTTATAACAGTTTAGGAGGATTTTTAGCCACTTTAATAACGATTAGTCCTATCACTATGATTATAGGCGCAATACTGCTTATATTGACTGCTATGGCCATTATCCAAGCAGCCAAAGCACACTATGCACAAGAAGTATTAAATAAAGAACAAGCTTAATTGTTTTTATCTGTTAAAATGCTATAGATGGTGTTTCTAATTTGCAATAATTGAAGCATATTGAGTGAAATAGCCACCTTTATATTAAAAAAGGTGAGGTGTTTCACTCTTTTTTTAAAATGAAATAGTAGTTTTTTGAAAACGCTACAATATACAATTGCCCCGATAAATTGTTTAATGCTATACTAAAAACGAACTAAGAATATCGAAGGGGAGTATACATATGTCAGTAAGAATTGAACACGATACATTTGGTGAAATTGAAGTACCAGCAGATAAATATTGGGGTGCGCAGACAGAAAGAAGTAAACGTAATTTTCCAGTCGGTAAAGAGCGTATGCCAATTGAAGTAGTATATGGGTTTGCTCAATTGAAACGTGCTGCAGCATTAGCCAATCATGAATTAGGTAAACTATCAGATGATAAAAAAAATGCGATTGTATATGCATGTGATCGTATTTTAAACAAAGAATTAGACGAACATTTTCCACTTGTTGTATGGCAAACTGGTAGCGGTACACAAAGTAATATGAACGTCAATGAAGTTGTAAGCTTCGTAGCCAATCAATATTTACAAGACAATAATTCGAATGAACAAATTCATCCGAACGATGATGTAAATAAATCACAAAGTTCTAATGATACATTCCCAACGGCTATGCATGTAGCTCTATATAGTGAAATTGAAACTAAATTAGAACCAGCACTACAACATTTAAGAGATACGTTTAAAGAAAAAGAAGAGCAATTTTATGATATTATCAAAATAGGACGTACACACTTACAAGACGCAACACCAATTCGTTTAGGCCAAGAAATTAGTGGTTGGAGATATATGTTAGATAAGTGTGAAACACTGTTAGCTGAATCGAAAGCTCACATCTTAAACTTAGCTATTGGTGGTACGGCAGTCGGTACTGGTATTAATGCTCATCCAGAGTTTGGAGATAAAGTGGCGAAATTTATCGCAGAAAATACTGGTTATGCATTTGTATCTTCTGACAATAAGTTCCATGCGTTAACTGCGCACGATGAAGTTGTACAATTGCATGGTACATTGAAAGCTCTTGCTGGAGATTTAACTAAAATTGCAAATGATGTTCGTTGGTTAGCATCGGGCCCTCGTGCTGGGTTGGCAGAAATTGCTATTCCTGAAAATGAACCAGGATCTTCAATTATGCCAGGAAAAGTAAATCCAACACAATGTGAAATGTTAACAATGGTTGCTACACAAGTAATGGGTAACGATGCAGCTGTTGGCTTTGCAAGTTCACAAGGTAATTTTGAATTAAATGTCTACAAACCAGTAATTTTGCATAACACATTACAATCTATTTATTTACTTGCAGATGGAATGCAAACATTTAATGATAATTGTGCTGTAGGTATTGAGCCAATTCAGGAAAATATTGATAATTATTTAAATCAATCATTAATGTTAGTTACAGCATTAAACCCACATATTGGTTATGAAAAAGCAGCACACATTGCTAAAAAAGCACATAAAGAAGGACTGACTTTAAAAGATTCTGCAATTCAATCCGGATATTTAACTGCAGAACAATTTGATGAATGGATCAAACCTGAAGACATGGTAGAGCCTAAATAAAAGAACAATAAATAACATATAAAGAGGCTGGTACATTGTATAAATGCACTAGCCTCTTTTTGACATGTAATACAGTGACAACTTTCAGGAAATTACTGTTTCACATCATCATCTAATGATACGCTTATTTGGTTTTGTGTCAGCGGATGGGTAAATTCAATTTTATAACTTTGTAATTTTAGTTGGCGCAAAGTAGAATTACCATACAATGGATCACCGATAACAGGATGGCCAATTTCAGCTAAATGTACACGAATTTGATGTGTACGTCCTGTGTCTAATTTTAGTTCAATTTGGCATCTATTTTCATCAACCATTTGCGAACTTAAAATGTGTGTTATCGCACGTTGACCTGTTTGAGAGATTCGGCGTCTATTTGGATGGAATTTATCTTTACCTATAGGCATGTCTATTGTTTGTGGCTTAATAGGTAATAAACTCTTTACTTCAGCTCGATAAATGCGGTCAATTTGATTATCTTCTAACATGCGGTCTAAAATCTTTTTCATTAAAGGATTTTTAGCAACAATAAGTAATCCTACAGTTTCTTGATCGAGACGATGAATCGGTTCAACATAGTCATTATTTAGAGTATATATGACGTGATTCATTAAAGTATTACTTTCTTTTAAATCATTTGGATGTGTTTTAACACCTTTAGGCTTCATTACAATAGCCAAATCATCATCTTCATAGTAAATTTGAACATATCGATAACTAGGTAAATAATTACTTTCTTCTGCTGGGTTTGGTAGGTAAACGTCATCACCTGCATTTACTTGATTAATTAACTTAGCAGGCTGATCATTGACAGTAATTTCATTGGACATATTTAAAGTGTGTAAATCTTTTTTTGGTAAGTTTAAGTGTTGAAAAATTTCTCTAATAGTATATTGATCAAACTTTTCTGGGATTTTAAATTTCATGGTATCCTCCTCAATCATTCCTAACTATCATACCATATCACTTACACTAAAAAAATCTGAATATAGTGTATTCCTATAAAATAATATAGTCCTTGCTATTTATTAGGTAAACATAGAGTTACTATACACATTTAAAGTCTCAGTAGCTTTGCAGTTAAAAGTTTTACTTATATTTCGTTTATAGTAATGAAGCTGTATAATATAAAGTGAGCAACAAGTGAAAAGGGGGGACAATATATGGAAAAGCCTACCCGTTTGGCTTTATTAAAAGAAATAGCCGAATATTTAAATGAAGAAACCGAAACTTACAATATGATGCAAGGTGCGTTGAGATTTTTAATCGATGGCACTGAATTTACAACAGGTTGGATATTTTTTATAGATGATGAAGGACATCATGAATTAGTATCTGATGTCGATTTGCCGAGAGCACTGTCAAAACATGATTGTAAATATATGAAAGATGGCACTTGTTGGTGTGTCCAAGCATATCATAATGAAAAACTAACGAAAGCCTCAAATATTATAAATTGTTCGCGTATTAATTTGGCAAATCATGCTTATCATGAAGAAACAGATGGTGTGACACACCACGCAACCGTACCACTTCGCTCAGGTTCTGAACAATTTGGTTTGTTAAATGTTGCCACACCGCATACAAAGCGCTACAGTGAAGAAGATTTAGAATTACTAGAATCAGTAGCTTTTCAAATCGGTTCAGCGATTAAACGTATTATGTTGACCGATCAAGAAAAAGAAGCAGCACGTATAAATGAACGAAATAGACTGGCGAGAGATTTGCATGATTCAGTGAATCAAATGTTATTTTCAGTAAAATTAACTGCACACGCAGCAAAAGTAATGTCTAAAGAAAGTGTGTCACAACAAGCATTCACTGTGATTGAAGAGACGAGCCAACAAGCAGTTAATGAAATGCGAGCGTTAATTTGGCAATTAAAACCTATAGGACTGGAACAGGGGTTAATATTTGCGATAACTAAATATAGTGAAATGGTAAATCTATCATTGACTGTCGATGTTGAGGGTTTAATTAAATTACCTAGCTTAATAGAAGAAAATGTATATAGAATAATGCAAGAAGCATTAAATAATACACGTAAACATGCAGGTACTTCAAATGTACACTTAACTTTAAATCAAACAGCTAGCCATATATTTATTGAAATAAGCGATGACGGCAACGGTTTTGATAGTGGTCAAAAAGCAGTGGACAATGCACATGGTCTTAATAATATGAAACAACGAACGAAGATGATAGATGGAAATTTACAAGTTAACTCAACAGAGGGAGCAGGTACGACAATCGCGTTACTGATTCCCGTTAAAGCCTAAGGGAGGAAGATTATTAATGTATCGAATAATGTTAGTAGATGATCTTCATATTGTAAGACAAGGTTTAGAATTTTTATTATCAACAGTTGATGACTTAGAAGTTGTAATGGGATTCTCAGATGGTAAAACCTTTTTAACGCATTTAGCAGAGCATCAAGATAATATGCCAGACATAGTATTACTCGATTTAGTTATGCCTGAAATGAATGGTATTGAAATAACTGAAATATTGAAAACCAAGTATCCAGATATCAAAATTTTAGTATTAACGAGTTACATAGATGATGAGCATGTTATTTCAGCCGTTGATAAAGGTGCAGATGGCTATGAAATGAAAGATGTTGAACCTGAACAGTTAATTAATACTATTAAAAGTGTGTTGAATGGCGAAAAAATTATACACCCGCAAGCTCAAAGTGTAATTGAAGCGGTACGTAATAAACCTCATATGACGAACAAATTATCAAAACGAGAAATTGAAGTCTTATCCGAAATGGTTAAAGGTAAGACCAATAAAGATATTGCAGAAACATTATTTGTTTCAGAAAAAACAATAAAAACTCATGTCAGTCATATATTAAATAAGCTACAAGTTTCAGATAGAACGCAAGCTGCAATTTACGCGATGGAAAATAAAATAGTGTGAAAATGATAAATATATTTAATTAATAATAAAGTTATAGACTGTAATAATCGACTTTTGTATACTGATTAATATATAAAAGGAGGAATTATTGTGAAAAAGTTATTGGTAATAGTTGGTTGTTTATTATTTTTTGCTGCAAGTTGTGGTAATAAAGTTGATGAAGAATTTTTAGAAGGAACTTGGATAAGTCAAAATGATGCAGAAGGAAAAATAATTTTTGATGGTGAAACTGTTAAATTAGGTGAGAATGCAACTAGCCAAACTTATGCTATAGCTTCTGATGACAATGGTAAATTTAATATAACTTTCCAAAGAGAAGAAACAGGTGGTATTGAAACTTACTATTTCCAAAAAGAAAGCAAAAATAAAATTAAAGTAACGAAAGCTGTTTTAGATAGTCCAAGTGATGAAAGATTAGATGAAAAAGATTTAAATACCGAATATAAAAAAGAAGATACAGGATTATTTTCAGGTTTTTTTAATTTTCTAGGAATAGTAATAGTGCTGGGATTATTATTTATTATAGGCTATTTATTAAATAAAAGAGTGAAAAAATAATGTTAAATATTATACATTATTTTTAATCTCTGTTTATCATAGGTTTGCAATTATAAATTTAATTTTTTTAGAAATACATTCATCTTTATTTTTAATGTTTATTGAAATATCAAAATTTTAATTCTTCAATTTGAAAAATTATGAAGAAATCATGAATGAAATTGAAAATATTTATAACTATTTTAGTGAAATTTCTATAGAAGAGCTAGAAATGCAACTGAACAATGTGATATTTCAGAAGCACGTACACAGTCAGGTATACTTGCTTTACATTTAGAAAATATTTCAAAAAATATAAATGAATATACAGAGCAAGAATTGAGTAAAATAACTTATACAATTTCAATAACACAAAGTGAAATATTTAGGTTACTATAGTTAATTTGCATGTGTAGTTAAAATTTTATGTAAATTCAATGTCTCTTTTTAGTAGCTTTTCAAATAAGTCTAAAATTATGAAATTAGCTATAATAAAAAGTGAAATACTAAAGTGATCCTTTAAAATTTATCTGCTGTAAAATATAGAAGTGCAATAATAAAAAATGTCTATTTATAAAAATGAATAATTTTAAATAACGAAAAATTCATTAATTATATTTAGTTATTATAATTTAGTTAAAAATATTTTATATTGTAATATATAAAATATAAAGAGGTGAGGAATATTTTAAAGGTAAGCTCCATTAATATAATTAAAAAAACTTATTTGGTTTATATTATAAGTATTTTAATACTATTTGGTTTGAACGTTTTAATTCTTATTAATCTAACTAATAAAAATGACTTTTTTTATATGATTCAGATAAATGCTTTAACATTTAGCACTATGTTTTGTTTTTCTTTGATAGGAGTACCCTTATTGTTTAAAGGAGAAATTTGGAAACCTAAATTATATATTAAGGCGTTAATATTTTTTACTCTATCATTATTGTTTTTACCATTTTATTGTACTATTTTGATAGGGATTATACATATATCAAACTTTTCACTAGTTTATTTGATTGAAATAGCTGTATATGTATATATATCATTCATTTTAATAAAGACTATGGTAGATTCATTAAAACTAATAAAAGCTAAATATAGTGATAAAACAGTGGAAACCATAATAGATATATACAGTAAGTTGTTTAATGTTTTGTCTTTAATAATGGTATTAATAACTGCCTATTTAGGAATGGCAGGTTTTGGAATTGGTAGAAATATTTCACTTTATACCTTATTAATTACTATTGGATTAATAGTGATTAATATTATTTTATACATATTTAGCTATGGTAGTTATGCAAGAATATTTTTAAAAGACTTATTAAATGGTTTTAGAAATTAGGAGAAATAAAAGACTCATTTTGTAACCAGTAACTTCAACTTAATAGTTATGAAAAGTTTAAAGGCCATATAGTCAAGTCATACTATATGGTTCATTAATCTTACTATATCTTCTGCCTTATTAACTCAAAGAGGTAATAACTAGATAAATAACGCTATTGCATCGTCCTTCTTCCTGTATCTGAAGAATATTGGGAAAGTCAAAATTTAAGTAATAATGAAGAATTTATTGAAAAATTAAACTAAGTCGGAAAAATTAAAAGACAAAGAAGTGAGTTTTATAATTAAATGAGTTGGAAAATACCATGTTTATTACTATAGACATGGTATTTTATTATGAAATTGTATTTTTCCTTTAAATATTATTGTTTTTCTATATAATAAAGAATAATAACAAGGAGGGATGGATATGAAAACAAAAAACTTAAGTATCAAAATTGTTATTGCTTTAATTTTAGGTATTGCTGTAGGTTCAATCTGTAATATGTTTGCACAAGCACAATTTGTAGAGGGCATTGATAAATATGTCTTTAATGTTATTGGACAAATTTTCTTAAATCTTATATTTATGTTAGTTGTGCCAGTAGTATTTGTATCAATTGTGCTAGGGGTAGTGGGTGTTGGAGATCCAAAATTATTAGGGGGTATTGGATTAAAAACACTAGGATTTTTCTTATCAACTACTGCTATTGCAATATGTATTGGTATTGCGCTTGCATTAATATTTAAACCTGGTGATGGTCATTCTGATTTATTAAAAAGTGAAGATGTTTCTAGTTATCAAAAAACATTAGATAAACAAAGTCAAGGCAGTGATAACGCTGCAGAACAAACGTTTGATCAGACACTTATAAATCTATTTCCAAAAAATCCACTTCAGGCAATGTCTGAAGGAAATATGCTACAAATTATCACCTTTGCTATTTTTATAGGTGTAGGTATTATCATGATAGGTTCAAAAGCACAAATAGTGCACAAGTTTTTTGAACAAACTAATGAAGTCTTGATGTATATTATAACGATGATAATGAATCTATTTGCACCAATTGGTACATTTGGTTTAGTAGCTCATGCATTTACAGGGGCAGGATTCGGTGCTATTAAACAATTAGGTATGTATTTCTTTATTGTTTTACTCGCATTGTTTATACATTTCTTTGTCGTCTATGGTTCTGCTATAAAATTCTTAGGAAAATCCAAACCATTGGAATTTTTCAAAGGCTTTTTACCAGCCATTACATTAGGTTTTAGTGCATCAAGTTCAACTGCAACTTTACCTGTATCAATGAAATGTACGAAGAAAATGGGGGTACGACCAGAAATTGCGTCCTTTGTTCAGCCGCTAGGTGCAACGATCAACATGGATGGAACTGCAATAATGCAAGGGGTAGCTACAATATTTATTGCACAAATTTCAGGTGTTGATCTATCACTTATGCAATTAATTACAGTCGTAGTCATTGCAGTAGTGGCATCGATTGGTACGGCAGGAGTGCCAGGTGTAGGCTTGATCATGCTTGCCATGGTACTAAATGCAATAGGATTAAATCCTGCAGCCATAGGTATTATTCTTGGTATAGATAGACTACTAGATATGACAAGAACATCTGTAAACATTACTGGTGATGCAACATGTGCACTTATTATTTCAAAAAATGAAGAGAAAAAATTACAACGCAATCAATCTGGGGCTAACGAACCAGTTTAAACATAATAAAAGGCTGGGACAATATTGTCCTAGCCTCTTTGCATATTGGCAGTAGCTGACTGTATTGAAAATGCGCTTCAAACCAAGCTTTTTTCAACGCTAGTCATCCTTGCCGGGGTGGGACAACGAAATCATTTTTTCAAAATCAGATTTCTGTCCCACTCCCTTTAAGTTTATGCAAAAACTATAGTTTTATTACCTGTTGTGACAATTACTTTATGCAAAACGTGATATTCTACTGCTTGAGCTAACACTTGTGACTCTACATGACGACCTGTTTTACGCAAATCTTGGACATTATAACGGTGGTTGATACGTATAACGTCTTGATCGATGATGGGTCCTTCATCTAAATCAGACGTAACATAATGCCCCGTAGCTCCTACAAGTTTGACGCCTCGTTCCCATGCTTGTTTGTATGGGTTTGCTCCAATGAATGAAGGTAAGAACGAGTGGTGAATATTGATGATTTTATGTTCATAATGATTAACGAAATTATCTGATAGTATTTGCATATATTTAGCTAAAACGATAAGTTCAGTGTCATGTTTGACACAAATATCTAAGATTTTTTGTTCAACTACTGGTTTTTCTTCATTACTTGGTACGTAATAAAAAGGAATATTGAAACTTTCGGCAAAATGGCGATTGTTTTCATGGTTACTAACAACACAAACGATTTCGGCTGGGATTTCTTCACGTTGTACACGTAATAATACTTCGTTAAAAGCATGATCTTCTTTTGAGACAAATAACGCAATTTTCGTTTTGACAGAACTATCAAATAGTTCATATGTAATATTGTGGCTTGCTAATTCCGTTTCTAATGCTGCCTTAACACCATCTACCTTTTCAAACTCAAAACGTAAGTATAAATTACCTTCAGTATCATTTTTATTATCATACTCAGTAAAATGATCTAAATGTAAAATATTAGAATTATATTGAGCTATGGTGCTAGTAATTAAAGAAGTAATACCTACTTTATCCTTACATGTTGCGAGTAACATATATTTATCATGCATTGCTTTCCACTCCTAATTTTTAAAAGTAACTTTGATTATAATGAAAATTCTGACAACTGTAAAATTATATTATCCCAAATATGAAAAATTAATGAACTTTAAAATTAACGATGAATAGTAACTAAAAGTAGGTTATAATATAATGTAGTGATTTTAGTAAAAAAGAGTAAAAAGTTAAAAAAAAGAAGCGATTACATATGTAAGATTCCGAATACAAGATTCTGCACAAGTCTGAAATGTACGAGTATGGTTGGAAACCGTTAGATTATTTTGACAATTGTGCCAATAATAAAATATTACGAAAAATGAATTTCACTCTTTTATTTTAGTTAAAATTGTATTAAGATGTAATTTGTGTTTCAAGAAGCGTGTATTATTGCAATTTCTTGTGTCCGGATAAAATATTTCTTTTATGAAAGGTAGATTAAAGTAATGGATAGACAAAGTTTTACAGATTTAATTCAAACAAAGTTCAAAATGGTGCGTATTGAGGCAGGGTATACACAAGATACTATGGCTCAAACAATAGGACTATCAAAGAAAACTTTAGTTCAAATAGAAAAAGAAAGAGTATTACCAAATTGGACAACTTGTGTATCGATTTGTGCATTATTTAGAGATTCAGATGTACTTAACAGTACATTCGGATGTGATCCATTAGAAATGGTACAAACTATTTCAAGAAATCATTGTGCGTATCCAAATCACTCAACTACAAGTGATATATATTGGAATACTGTAGATACTCGTAATGGTTACATATTACAAAGTAATAAAGTAAGCGATATTTACAGAGTGTTAAATCAAGAAACGCAACCAATTTTTGGTACTTCAAAATTAAGAGAAGCAGAAACGTACTTTGGTAGAATTTCAAAAGAAGAATTAATGCATGTATAATAAGTAATTCGAAGTGATAGTAGGATTATTAATATAATATGATATTTAATGATTTAATCACTGTATAGAATAGACCTATATCATTAGGTCTTTTTTATTTGTTCAAAGTATCATATAGATTTAATGATGTAAGTACAATAATTATAAAATACTGGTTTTTCAATATATAATGTTTGTGTGACGAAGTTCAATTTAAAGGAGTGCTACAGCATGCATGCATTGCTAATAATATTATTTATGGTTATTATAGGTGCAATTATAGGTGGAGTTACAAATATCATTGCAGTTAGAATGTTATTTCATCCATTTAAAACGTATTATATCTTTAACAAACGTGTCCCATTCACACCGGGACTGATTCCGAAACGTAGAGGTGAAATTGCTACAAAAATCGGACAAGTTATCGAAGAACACTTATTAACAGAAAGTTTAATAAAAGCAAAGTTAAATACTGCGACATCACAGCAAGCGATACATGATATGATTACAGAACAAATTGGGAAATTAAAACATGACAATGCTACAATACACCAATTTGCTCAGAAATTTGATATTGAAATTGCGACATTAGTTGAAGATAAAACAGATCATTTTATTTCAGATAAACTTCAAGCATACTATGACAATCACTATACAGATTCGATTGAATCAATAGTACCAACTGAAATGACAACACTCGTAGACGCTAAAGTCGAAAATTTACATGAAATGCTTTTTGATAGAGCAAATGCATACTTACGATCGGCAAAAGGTACGCACGACATTGCCTCAATGTTAGATACATTTTTTGCTGAAAAGGGCAAAATTATTGGTTTATTACAAATGTTTATGTCCAAAGAAAGTATCGCAGATCGTATTCAAAGTGAATTAATACGAATGACAAGTCATCCAAAAGCCAAAAGCATTGCTCAAGAAATCATTAAAGATGAATATAGCAATCTAAAACAAAAACCGCTACATGAGGTAGTAAATGAAGAACAATTTGTGACTTTAAAAGGTGCATTTAAAGATTTAGTTATTGGTTATATGCAAATAGATAAAAACGTAAATAAACCATTTAATCAATTAATGCCGAATTTTATTACTTATTTAGAGTCGACATTCACTACTAAATTAACGCATATAATCATTGATAATGTTTCACAAAAGTTATCACCAATTATGAAAAAAATAAACTTACGTGGTCTTGTTGAAGAACAGGTAAATTCATTTGAGTTAGATTATATAGAAAAATTAATTATCGATATTGCTAATAAAGAATTAAAATTAATTATGTCTTTAGGATTTTTATTAGGTGGTATTATAGGCGCATTACAAGGTGTAATTGCTATCTTTGTATAACAAATAAAAGTATGTTATTGTATTATCGATGTGGTTAAAAGACACACATACACAGAAGGAGTGAATAAGTTATGGCAGTAAATTTATACGATCATGCAAACCAACTAGAACAAGCTTTAAGAGAAAGTGATGAGTACCAAGCTATTCAAAACGCTTATGAAAATGTTAAAGCTAATGAAGAATCAAAAAAATTATTCGAAGAATTCCGTGAAACTCAATTAAGTTTCCAACAAAAACAAATGCAAGGTGAAGAAATCGGTGAAGAAGAGCTACAAAAAGCGCAAGAGCAAGCTCAACAAATCGAAAATGATTCTAACATTTCTGAATTAATGGCTGCTGAACAAAAAATGAGCCAAGTATTCCAAGAAATCAATCAAATCATTGTAAAACCTTTAGATGAAATTTATGCTGACTAATCAACTTGATTAATCGGATAGATTATAGCCACAACACAAATATTTGTGTTGTGGCTTTTTGTTTGTCGACTGAAATGAAAAGAGTGTGATAAAATATAAATGTAAAAGTGCGTGTTAATCTCACCATAGGAACATTTCAATGTTACATGAATCATTATCACGTCATCTTTAAAAATACCCTTGTACAAAGGAGATCTATTGGATATGGTTAAATTTATTCATTGTGCTGACTTACATTTAGATAGTCCATTCAAATCTAGAAGTTATTTAAGTCAATCAATATTTGAAGATATGCAAAATAGTGCTTATGAAAGTTTTACAAGAATTGTCGATTTAGCCTTAACTGAAGAAGTAGATTTTTTAATTATTGCAGGTGATTTGTTTGATCAACAAAACAGAACATTGCGTGCTGAAGTATTTCTAAAAGAACAATTTGAGAGATTGAATAAAGAACAAATATTTGTATATATTTGTCATGGTAATCATGATCCACTGTCAAATAAAGTTGGAACTGAATGGCCAGAAAATGTTTCTGTATTTTCAGAGAATGTTGAAACATATCAAACAATAACTAAAAACGGAGAAGAAATTTATTTACATGGTTTTAGTTATCAAAATGATGCCAGTTATGAAAATAAAATAGATGCATACCCATCTAGTCAAGGTCAAAAAGGCATACATATCGGAATCTTGCATGGTACTTATAGTAAATCAAATGCTAAAGACCGTTATACAGAATTTATACTCGAAGATTTAAATAAAAAACTGTATCATTATTGGGCATTAGGTCATATACATGAGAGACAAACGTTAAGTGAAATGCCACAAATTCAATATCCAGGTAATATTCAAGGTAGACACTTTAAAGAACAAGGAGAAAAAGGGTGTCTATTAGTAGAAGGAGATCACTTAAAATTAACAGCTCAATTTATAGCTACACAACACATTCGTTTCGAACAAGCTCAAATTACTTCAGATAAAACTACTAAACAAGGATTGTTTGAAGAAATTCAAAGCTTTAAAGCAAGTGTTAGAGAACAAGGTAAGGCAATTTATCGACTTGATGTATTAGTTAATTCTGACCAGGCTATATCACAACAAGACAAATTGCAAGTCCAAGAGATGATTAGTGATTATGAAAAAAATGAGCATAATTTTGTGTTTATAGAAGATTTAAATATCGTACCAAATGTAGAAAGTAGACACCCGCTCGTGAATGAATTTTCTCAAGATTTAATAAATGATGATAATCTATTTGAACGAGCGATGAACGATTTATACTTGAATCCCAAAGCATCGAAGTATTTAGATAATTTTTCAGAGTTTGATAGAAGAACATTAATACAACATGCGGAAAACTTGTTAAAAGAAGACATGGGAGGTGAGTAAATTGAAAATAAAATCTTTGGATATTTATGGTTACGGTCAATTCATTGAAAGTAAAATTGAATTCAATGATACTTTTACTGAAATATATGGAGAAAATGAAACGGGTAAATCTACAATACAAGCTTTTATCCATTCTATATTGTTCGGCTTTCCAACTAAAAAAGAAAACGAGCCAAGGCTTGAACCTAGATTGGGAAATCAATACGGTGGAAAGTTAACGTTAATTACGGACGATGGTTCAGAAATCCAAGTTGAACGAGTTAAAGGTAGTGCTACAGGTGATGTTAAAGTATATTTACCTAATGGTGCTATTAAAGACGAAGACTGGTTGAAACAATACTTAAATTATATTACTAAACGTACATATCAAGGCATATTTTCATTTGATGTTTTAGGACTGCAAGATATTCATAAAAATATGAATGAAACTCAGTTACAAGATTATTTGTTACAAGCAGGCGCATTAGGTTCTACCGAATTTACTAGTATGCGTGCGCAATTACATGAACGTAAAGATGAAATTTATAAAAAATCTGGACGGAATCCTACAATTAATCAACAACTGGAACAATTAAATCAGTTAGAAGCTCAAATTCGTGACGAAGAAGCTAAACTAACAACGTACCAAAGATATGTAGATGATAAAGACAAAGCAGAGCGACGTTTAAATAATTTGAAGCAAAATTTGGCACAATTATCGAAAATGCATAACGAAAAACAAAAAGAGCTTGCACTTCATGAACAAACACAAGAATGGAAATCATTGGAAGGTTCACTCAATATTGAACCAGTACATTTTCCAGAACAAGGTATTGATCGTTATGAAACTTCAAAAAGTCAAATCGACACTTTAAAAACAGACATTAGCTTACGTGAAGAGAAATTAGCGCAATTAGAAAATGAAAATAATAGAATTAATGTCGCTGAAAAACAAGATATAGAAGCAATTAATGCGTTGTATCAGCAAGAGAACAAAATAAAGCAACAAGAATTTGAACTTAAATCATTAGATAAAGAGATACAAGACAAACAACGTGAAAAAGCTGGTCTGCAAACACATATAGGCTGGCAAGAGATTTATCATGACGTAGACAGTTCGGAAGCTATGAAGAGTCATGTCAATGAACAGATCAAGGTGAAACAAGAGCAAGCAGCCTATATACAACGATTAGAGCGAGATATAGAAGAAAACAAAATTGATAATGAAACAAACGATGGCGAGCTAGATGCTTTAGAAGCAGATATCGTTCCAGAAGAAACATTTGAAAAGAAAAAACAACATAGCCGTCAACAATTTGAGTTAAAAGAAAAAAATAATCTTTATCATAAAATGAAAGAAGCATTTGATAACGAACAAAAAGAAAAGGAACGTAAACAAAATTTATTAAGAATGAGCCTTATCGTTTTATCTATTATTGGTTTGGGATTAACGATTTTTGCTTTTATGTCTGCGAACCTTATTTTCGCTATCGTCTTTGCAATCTTGACAGTGGTCTTTATTGTAGGCGTGTTCTTTGTCAAAACTAAACAAGTTGGTCACAGCGAAACTTTCTCTAAAGAGATAGAAGATTTAGAATCACAAGTTGCTGACTTGGAACAAAATTATGATTTAGATTTTGATTTAGATGAACAATATCGCATTAGAGAACAATGGAATAATGCTGTGAAAACACAAGAAGCTTTAGATAAAAAAGAGCAATATTTGAATAATAGCTATAGTCATGCGCAAAAATTATTTAATAATGCTGAAACTAATATTTCTAATGCAAAGACAGAATTAAATTTATCTGATAAAATATCAGACGAATTAATTATAGATATTATAAGTACTATCAATAAAGCCAAAGAGTTTGATACACATATTAACGAATTAATTCAACAAAGAAATAACTTAAAAGACGATATTGACAACTTTTATAATCATGCACAAGAAGTAACTAAAAATCAGTTTACACAATTTAATGCACTCGCGTTTTTCCATGATGTTAAACAATGGTTAAATGAGGCTAGAAGTAATTTAGAGCAATTCACACGTAATAGTGATCAAATTAAATTAATAAAAAATGAAATCAAACAATTGTCATTAAGATTACAAGAAAATCAAGACGTTGTATCTCAATTGTTTGAACATGTTAATGTTGAAGATGAAGAATCGTATTATCAACAACATGAACGCTATCAAAAGTATCATCAACAACTAAACAGGTTTAATGATTTATCTAAGTATCTAGAAAATCAAAATTATTCCTATGATGATAATTCAAAATTAAGTAGTAAAACGTATGCACAGCTTGCACAAGAAGATTCAGTTCTATCAAAACAAGTCGATGACTATAATGATCAATTTCTTGAACTACAATCTGAAGTTAGTGACTTAAACTCTAAGATTACACATATGGAAACAGATACGACACTGGCAAATCTACGACATCAATATCATATATTGAAAAATCGCTTGAATGATGAAGCGAAAGATTGGGCAAGTTTAAGTTATCTGCAAGCACTTGTTGACGGTCACATACAACAAATTAAAGATAAAAGATTGCCTCAAGTTATTAATGAAGCAACGAGTATCTTTAATCATTTAACAAGTGGGAATTATGTTCAAGTAACTTATGCTAACAATGATTTAATGGTTAAACATAGCAATGGTCAAATGTATTTTCCTGTTGAATTAAGTCAATCAACAAAAGAATTGCTATACATTGCATTACGTTTGAGCTTGATTATGACATTAAAACCGTATTATCCGTTTCCAATTATTATTGATGATGCATTTGTTCATTTTGATAAAAAACGTAAAGAATTGATGTTAAATTATTTAAGAACATTACCACATGATTACCAGATTTTATACTTCACATGTATGAGAGATTCATCTATACCAACAAAACAAATCGTCACTTTAAATAAACCTGAGGAAGGCGGTAAATAATGAGAAATGTTGAGAAACTTAATGCAGGAGATTCAGTAGATCATTTCTTCCTAATTCATAAAGCGACACAAGGTGTTACAGCACAAGGCAAAGACTATATGACTTTATATTTACAAGATAAAAGTGGAGATATAGAAGCTAAGTTATGGACAGTTACTAAAGAAGATATGAAATTATTAGAACCTGAAAAAATTATTCACGTGCTTGGTGATGTTATAAACTACCGTGGACGTAAGCAGATGAAAATTAATAAATTTAGATTAGCAACTCCTGAAGATAATATGAAAACGCAAGATTTTGTAGGTGGAGCACCATTAACACCAGACCAAATCCAAGAAGAAATTTCACACTATATGTTAGAAATTGAAAATGCTAATTTGCAACGTATCACACGTCATTTGATTCGTAAGTATCAAGATGCATTCTTTACGTTTCCAGCAGCTAGTTCGCACCACCATAACTTTGCCAGTGGATTAAGTTATCACGTTTTGACAATGTTACAAGTTGCCAAATCAATATGTGATATTTATCCGTTGTTAAATCGTAGCTTATTATATAGTTCAATTATTTTACATGATTTAGGAAAAGTTAGAGAGTTAAGTGGACCGGTTGCTACCACATACACGGTCGAAGGAAATTTATTAGGACACATTTCCATCGCAAGTGAAGAAGTATCAGAAGCAGCGAAAGAATTGAATATTGAAGGTGAAGAAATCATGTTGCTTAAACATATGATTTTAGCCCACCATGGAAAAATGGAATTTGGCTCACCTAAGTTACCTCATATTAAAGAAGCTGAAATCTTATTCTTTATTGATAATATTGATGCGAAAATGAATATGTTTGAAAAAGCATATAATAAAACTGAAAAAGGTCAGTTTACAGAACGTATCTTTGGCTTAGATGGCAGACAATTTTATAAACCTACAGCGTTAGACTAAATAAAAAAACGACACGTATGATAAAGTTCATACGTGTCGTTTTTATTTCTATTGTCCAGATGACATAGCAGGGCTAGCACCTTGTTGTTGTTGCTGTTGTTGCTGTTGTTGCTTGATTTTCTCGGGATCTAAAATTGAATCTTCAATTGCATTTTTGATATCTCTATCTTTATAGTCTACTTTATATTCTTCAAGTAATGATTTGTATGCATCTGTTAGTAGTTTAGGTTCTTTTTGAACTTTTTGTTGTATAATTTGTGATTTAAGTTTACCTTTTTCATCATCGAAATCAGATTCTTTATCTGCTTTTATGATGTGATAACCGTAATCTGTTTTCACAATATCAGATACTTCACCTTCTTTAAGTTTAAATAAGGCTTTTTCAAACTTGTCATCCATTTGTCCTTTAATGACGTAACCTAAGCTACCACCTTTTTTAGCAGAAGCTGTGTCTTTAGATTCTTCTTTAGCAATATCACTAAATTTATCAGGGTTTTTATCTACTTCTTTTTGTATTTTTTCAGCTTTTTCTTTTGCTTTTTTATCTGATAAACCTTCTTTATCGTCTTTATTTTCTTTGACTTTAATTAAAATATGAGAACCTTTTTTAGTATCTTCTTTAATCTCTTTATCAGATATATCAACTTTTTCATTTAATAATTGTTTTTGATAAGTTTGTAATTTTTTTTGCTCTTTGTAATCATCTAAAGTCATACTTTGTTGTTTTAACATGTTTTCAAATTGATCTTTACCACCGTATTGTTTTTGTTCTTTTTCAATTTCTTTGTCAATTTTTTCTGTATCAACTTTATCTTTATATTTATCAGCTAGCAATTTGTTCAATAGAATTTGGAATGAACTATTAGCAATTTGTTCATCACCCATTTTATTCATAACATCTTCTACTTTAACATCTCCAGCTTTTGAAGAAATTAGCGTATCTTCTTTAGAATCTGTAGTATTATTGCCGCATGCGTTTAATAAAAGGGCACTTGCAGTGACTGGTATTAAGACTTTCTTAAATGATTTCATATGTTGGAAACTCCTTTTGTAATAATAACAAGGTAAATATAACATAAACTCAAGATTTGACCAATTATAAACTAATGATATAAGACTATAGTATTAGTTGTTATAGCCTATAGAGTAACTACGCTATACAAAAGACCTATTAGCATATTATCAAATTTTTTCTGTAAATGGTTGTGAAATGATAAAACCTACAATCGATGTTTTTAACAAGATTGTAGGTACTTTTGTCATATATGAATAGCTTTATTCGAGTTAACGTTTATACGCGATTGGATTTTAGTTGTCTGCGTTCAACCCAATTTAAAATATTTATACCTGTTTGGTGTTCTTCGATATGCGTCCCTTCATTAGAAAATACGATGATTTTTAAATAGAGGAAATCCATAATAGAATAACCAATATTGAGTGCTAATAAAAACATCAAATAGTGACCTATGAATGGAAAAAGTATGCAAAGATAAATGCAAATTGACGAAATGATGATAAATGGCATAACCAAATCAATGCAAAAGTATATTTTATTGATAGGTGTATTTACGTAAGTATTATAAAAAGGTACACGCTTTTGGCGTATAAGTTTATATTTTTTAAAAGATTTATAATAAGGGAACAGAAAAATTAAATGTATAGCTTTATGCACTGGATAAAGCAAAATAACGATAACAAGAAATAACAAAAAATATCTATCTGTTAAGGCAGTGTTTGAAAAATAATGCATAATTTCAAAACAAACTAAATAGGAAATAATGGTTGCAACAAAGCTTAAAAAAGCAATTCTTGGCAGACCAAAGCGTGCATTAATATCAATATGACGTGAGCATAAAAACATACACCAATTCTCCTTTAAATGATAAGTGTAATATATCTAAGTATTATCTACCGTATTGAATTAATCGTCAAGATAGTTTTATAAAAAATAGAGACATTACACGCATAACTAACGTCAATGTCTCTATTAAATACTATTAATTTAACTATAGATTATTTATCTTTTTCAAATGTTTTACTTATTTCTTCTCCACGGTTTTGTAGATTTTCTACATGTGATTGGATACGTTCAATATTTGGGTTGATATCTGCTTTAAACGAACCAATCATTTCTTTAACTTCATCACCTATTGAACTACCGAATTCAGTACTTTCTGATTTGATTTGAGCGACATAGTTTGTAATGTCGTTAATATTTTGTTTGATTGAATCTACTTCACGACTTAATTCAGAATCAGCGCCTGTTGGTTTTACTTGATTACCAGTTAATTGGTTTTGTGTTTTATTTTCACGATTCATTAACACGACACCAACACCAGTAGCAACACCTGCACCTAATCCTAATAATACTTGAGCTACTTTCATAAATACTCTCCTCATTTCTAAAATATCTCAATAATTAATATTACACTATTACCCATTTTAAAGAATAATTAAGCATTATTATTCAAATTGTGCAGCGATCTGTTTAGCAATAGTTTCTTTTTGTGCATCGTCAATTATATCTTCATGCGTTTCCCATTTATAACCGAAACCATCAGTATCATTTTCATATCTTGGTAGTAAATGGAAATGTAGATGGAATACAGATTGGTCTGCAAATTCACCATTATTTTGAATTATATTTAAACCATCTGGATTAAATGCTGATTTGATAGCATTTGCTACTTTTGGCAAAGCTGCACCGATATGTTTCATTGTTTCTTCATCGGTTTCGAAAATATTAGCTGATACTTTTTTAGGTACTAATAACGTATGACCTTTAGTTACTTGAGAAATATCTAAAAAGGCATAAACGTAGTCATCTTCATAAACTTTGAAACTTGGGATGTCACCTGCGATGATTTTACTAAAGATTGTTTCAGTCATATAAACTACACTCCTTGTATCATTGTTATGGACTATTATAGCATTCCTTGTTATGATTCGTAATATTTCAACTATATATTTATCACTGAAATTATTTTTTTGATACAATGTATTTTATGGAGGTGCGAAATGACAGTAAAAGTAGAAAATCTAACAGGTGGGTATGGTAAAACACCTGTAATTAACAATATAAATTTTGAATTGAAATCAGGAGAAATAGTAGGGCTGATTGGACTGAATGGCGCAGGGAAAAGTACGACTATTAAGCATATGTTAGGACTACTTAACCCAATGCAAGGTAAGCTTTCTATTTCGAATGTTGATATTAATGAAGATGTTGAAAATTATAGAAAAAAATTGTCTTATATACCAGAATCACCAGTCATATATGACGAACTAACATTACAAGAACATATTTATATGACAGCAATGGCTTATGGTATAGATAGAGAGACTGCTATGGAACGTGCAGAACCATTACTACAAACTTTTCGCCTTAAACAAGAATTAGGTATATTTCCTAGTCACTTCTCTAAAGGGATGAAACAAAAAGTCATGATAATATGCGCTTTTATCGTTAATCCTGAATTATATATTATTGACGAACCTTTTCTTGGTTTAGATCCATTAGGTATACAATCAATGTTAGATTTAATGGTAGAAAAGAAAGAAGAGGGTAGAACAGTATTAATGAGTACCCATATTTTGGCAACTGCAGAGAAATACTGCGACCGTTTTATTATACTAGATAAAGGTGAAATCGTAGCAATAGGTGATTTAGCAAGCTTACAGTCGCAAACTGGAATGACAGATAAAACACTAGACGAAATTTATATCCATGTTACTCAAGGTGGACAACAATCATGAGTCAAAGTGCAAAAGCTTTATTTAATAGAAGAAAGCAAGCAATCACAAAAGAAAAGCAATATTATAATAAATTTATTTTTAACGGTCATTTTTCAGTCTTTTTAGTTATATTATTAGGTGCTTTTATTTTGGGTTATGGTGAATGGTTACAAACGATGCCTAAAAATATTAATTATGCGTTGATTGTCAGTATAATTGTAGCTATTACATCACTGTTTCCAATAAGAACATTGCTGAAAGAAGCAGATAAACTCTTTTTATTACCGTTTGAACAACATATGAGTACTTATATGAAGAAAAGTCTTGTTTATAGTTATATGTTGAGAGTTGGGATGCAAATTGTTATTGTTCTCATATTCTTTCCACTATTTTATGTGCTGAATAATCAGACCTTTAGTTTTTATATTGTATTTGCTATTGTTGCACTCATAAATCCAATGTTAGGTTTGCTGTTAAAATGGCAATGGTACAAGTATAAATTAGAAGGTTGGTCAGTACATACGTTATTGTTTATTCTATACACGGCTATGTATTATGTAACGTTAGAAGTTAAAAATTTATCTGGCCTACCTATCGTAATAATATTAATAGCGTTAATTGTATTGCTGGGTTATTTAAACCAAAAGCAATTGTTTCCGTGGGAACGAATGATTAATGCTGAAGAACAACATCATATGAACTATTATAAATTTGTAAATATGTTTACAGATGTAAAACATATCAAAACAACTGCAGTAAGAAGAAGTTATTTAGATCCTCTTTTACCTACACCTAAGGGGAAACGATTTAATGAAAATAATATGTATTTATATTTATTTATCCGCAGTTTTGTTAGAGGTAAAGATGCATTTAACATTATCTTAAGGTTGATTTTGATAGCAATCGTCTTAATGGTATGGCTTGACCAAATGATAATATCATTAATAATCGGAAGTTTATTTATGTATATTATTATTTTGCAAATGGCACAATTTTATACGCAACAAGCCTATGGTTTGTGGCCACAAGTATGGCCAGTGTCTGATGCTAAAGTGATTAAAGGATACGAACAATTTTTATATCGGTTAATGACTATTGTAGGTGTAATATTATTTATCACTTATACAAGTGTGCAACCATTGTTTTTCTATTACGCTTTAATCTTTTTTGTAGTGGGTGCTATCACAATTAGAAATGTGACAAAAAAACTTAAATATCAAGAAGCTTTATTACGAGATTAAACAAAAAGGGTGGGTCATAATTGATATGACCCAGCCTCAATTTATATTGCCAGTAGATGACTGAAAATGCTCGTTAATCAAGCTTTCAATTCTAGTCTTACAAGCAGGAGTGAAACGATGAAATCATTTTTTATTAAAATCAGATTTCTGTCTCACTCCTATTTTAGTGTATTAACATTGCTATTTAATTATCATCAATTGGATATAAAAATCTTTCGAAGTAACTAGAATGTTGCCCGCTTAGTCCAAAGAATTGACTTAATGCAAGCTTATCGAAGTGATTTTTAAAAACAGAAGATGCTTTAAAGTCTTCATAAGCACTACGTGATTCAAAACCAAAGTAAATTTTATAAGTTAAACCTTGATCTGGTTTCAAGAAACGATAAGCTCTAAATCCAGCAAACTGTTTGAAATCTGCCGTAACCCCTTGGAGTGTTTTTTCTAATTGATAGGCATGATCTTCGGATGCAGGTATGAATATGACCGAATAAAAGTAATCTTCTTTTAAATCACCTTCAGATTTTATAACTTCATAAATCAGTGGTTCTTTTAAGACAGTATCATTATCTGTTTCTTCTAGAATTACTGAAGAATCTGATGTCGAAAATTGTAGTAAGTTGTGATTAGGATTATTCAATCGGATTTGATTTAAATAACCAAATGTTCCATAGGATGCATAGATTTTCATATCGTTGGTCCCCCTTAGTTAAATAAACATGTAATAAAAAATTATGCTTTGGTAATATTATAATAGATTTACATTAGAATACAATAGTCAAATGATTAGAAAGCAATAAAGTACACTCTATGGCATTTTTATAACATTTATGCACTTTAAAATACGCAGGGTAGTACAGTATGATAATATAGATGAGAATGATTATAATCTAGGAGGAATCGCAGGTGCTTAATAAAAATAACACAATACTACACATGATAAAAGGTGAACCAGTTGACCATACACCTGTGTGGTTTATGCGACAAGCAGGGCGCTCTCAACCTGAATACAGAAAACTAAAAGAAAAGTACTCATTATTTGAAATCACGCACCAACCTGAATTATGTGCATACGTAACACACTTACCTGTTGATAATTATAATACAGATGCTGCCGTGCTATACAAAGACATTATGACCCCTTTACAACCAATTGGCATTGATGTAGAGATCAAGTCGGGTATAGGACCTGTAATTCACAATCCAATAAAATCTCTACAAGATGTTGAAAAATTAGGGAAGATAGATCCTAAGCGCGATGTACCATATGTATTAGATACTATTAAATTACTAACTGAAGAGAAATTAAATGTGCCATTAATAGGTTTTACTGGAGCACCATTTACTTTGGCAAGTTATATGATCGAAGGAGGTCCTTCGAAAAATTATAACAATACTAAAGCCATGATGTATTCCGACGAAGAAACGTGGTTTGCATTGATGAATCATTTAGTAGAAATGTCTATTACTTATGTCTCAGCACAAGTAGAAGCAGGGGCTGAATTAATCCAAGTATTTGATTCATGGGGCGGAGCATTAAATGAAGAAGATTATGCTTATTATATTAAGCCTGCCATGGATAAACTCATTACAGGAATTAAACAACAATACGATGTCCCTGTAATTTTATTTGGTGTAGGTGCAAGTCATTTAATCAAACAATGGGATAGTTTACCAATTGATGTTTTAGGATTAGATTGGCGTTGCTCTATTCAACAAGCTCAAGATTTGCATATCACCAAGACATTACAAGGGAATTTAGATCCTTCATTATTATTAGCTCCGTGGGATGTCATAGAACGAAAATTAAAACCAATTTTAGATCAAGGTATGGCACATGGTAAACATATATTTAATTTAGGGCACGGCGTTTTCCCAGAAGTACAACCACAAACATTGGAGAAAATAACAACATTTGTACACAATTACACTAAGCGATAAGGGTTTGAATTTGCATTGATTATTAAAATGCGCAGAAATGATTGATAAAAAGGATGATAACACAATGAAAAAAACAGTAGGACTATTAGTTATGGCATATGGTACACCATATAGCGAAAGCGATATAGAAGCTTATTATACAGATATTAGACATGGTAAACGTCCATCAGAAGAAGAACTACAAGATTTAAAAGATAGATATGAATTTATAGGAGGCTTATCACCTTTAGCAAGTACGACACAAAATCAAGCTGAAGCACTGTGTAGTACCTTAAATGATGCATATAGTGATGTAGAATTTAAATTATATATAGGTTTAAAACATATTCAGCCATTTATTGAAGATGCAGTTGAAGACATGAACAAAGATGGTATTACAGAAGCAATAACTGTAGTGTTAGCACCACACTTTTCAAATTTCTCCGTGGGGTCATATAATAAAAGGGCTAAATTAGCAGCAGATGATTATGGAATCTCATTGACACACGTTTCACATTATTACCATCAACCAAAATTCATTCAATATTGGACTGAAAAAATTAATGAAACATTAGCAACAATTTCACCGGAAGAACATGATGATACTGTATTGGTTGTATCTGCACATAGTTTGCCAAAAGGTATGATAGAACAAAGTAATGACCCATATCCAGATGAACTGCATGATACAGCAGAATTATTAAAAGAAAAGTCTAATATCATACACGTTGCAGAAGGTTGGCAATCAGAAGGTAACACAGGAACACCATGGTTAGGACCTGATGTGCAAGATTTAACTAGAAAACTTGCACAAGAACATGGATATAAAAACTTCATTTATACACCAGTTGGTTTTGTTTGTGAGCATTTAGAAGTGTTATACGATAATGATTACGAATGTAAGGTAGTTTGTGATGAAGTTGGAGCAAAATATTATCGTCCAGAAATGCCTAATACTGATCCATTATTTATAAATGCGATTGTTGACGAAATAAGAAATCTTTATTAAAGGTAGTGTGATCCAAATTGGCTAAAAATATTGCAATTATTGGTGCTGGCATTACAGGACTGTCGAGTGCATATTTTATAAAAAAGCAACAACCCGATGTCAATGTCACAATTTACGAAGCGACTAATCGACCGGGAGGAAAAATTCAAACATATCGCCGGGATGGTTATACGATTGAACTAGGTCCAGAATCCTATTTAGGTCGTAAAACAATTATGACAGAAGTAGCTGAAGATATTGGTCTAGCAGATGATTTGATAACAAATCAAACCGGTCAATCATATATCTATGCTAAAAATAAACTGTATCCAATTCCCGGTGGCTCAATCATGGGAATTCCAACTGATATCAAGCCATTTTTAAAAACAAAACTAATTTCACCTAAAGGTAAATTACGAGCGGGACTAGATTTATTTAAAAAGACTATGCCAATTGAAAATGATATTTCAGTAGGCGCATTTTTCAGATATAGGTTAGGGAATGAAGTGTTAGAGAATTTAATTGAACCGTTAATGGGTGGCATCTATGGTACAAATATAGATGATTTAAGTCTTTTAAGTACCTTTCCTCAATTTAAAGAACGAGAAGCCCAGTTTGGTAGTTTAATTAAAGGCATGCGCTATGAGAAAGAACAACGTCAAAAACAGAACAAATTATATCCTGGTGCGCCTAAAGGCCAATTCAAACAATTTCAACATGGTTTGAGTTCATTTATAGAAGCTTTAGAAACTCATCTACGTCAAGCAGGCGTTAACTTTAAATACAATACACCAGTAAAAGATATTGAAGTATCTCAACAAAGCTATCATTTACACCTAGATAATGAAGTGCAAGAATATGATGGACTTATTGTAGCAACAGCGCACGAAGCATTTATGAAATGGTTTGACCATGACCCTGGATTTGATTATTTTAAAACGATGCAATCAACGACAGTAGCAACGGTTGTCCTCGCTTTTGATGAAGCGGATATTGAAAATACTTATGAAGGTACTGGTTTTGTTATCGCTAGAACAAGTAACACAAATATTACTGCTTGTACTTGGACTAGTAAAAAATGGCCATTTACGACACCTCAAGGAAAAGTATTATTACGTGCTTATGTAGGGAAACCAGGGGATAATGTTGTTAATGAACATTCAGACGAAGAGATAGTGAATATTGTGCGTAAAGATTTAAGTAATATGATGACTATAAAAGGTGATCCTGAGTTTAGCATTGTTAATAGATTACCGCATAGTATGCCACAATATCATGTCGGTCATATCGGACAAATTAAGACCATACAAGAACATATACGTGCTACGTATCCAAAACTAGCTATCACGGGTGCACCTTTTGAAGCTGTCGGTCTTCCAGATTGTGTAATGCAAGCCCAAAAAGCAGTAGATGACATTTTATCAGAACTATAAATCATTTTTAAAACCTTAACTGAACAATTTAAAGGTGAAATGAAGATTTTTAAGAGAATATTTAACGAGCTGATTTTAACTGGAACATTATTAATGTTCCAGTTTTATATTTATAGAAGTAGCTAAACTTGAATAATAAGTATAATATTAATATATTTATATTGTATGTATAATCGGTTTCAATTTTAGATTAGGAGGTAAAATCATGACGGATATAATAATAGTACATTCTAAACATGGTGATTCAAGTAATCATTGGTATGAATGGTTAGAAAACAATTTGATATTAGAAGGATACGACGTTACATTATTTAATATTGCTATAGAAAGTAATGACAATTTAGCACAGTGGATAGAAGAGATGAAACGACAAATATCAGTTAAGAAAGAAGATACATATTTTGTGACACATGGTTTTGGAACGTTAGCAGCATTAAAATATATTGAATTAGCTGACATGCCAGTAGTGGAAGGGTTATTCTCCATAGCTGGTTTTAAAGATGATGCACAAGCTATATCAGAAGATTTGAATACCCAAGATTTTACTTTAAATTATGACATTATTAAAAGTAAAGTAGGTGAGTTCTATGGTTTATGTGCAAAAAACGATCAACAAGTCTCGTATAAAGAAACTCAGCGTCTTATTGAAACGTTAGATGGGACATGTAAAGTTACTGAAAGTGGTGGCCACTTTACAGAAGAAGATGGCTTTTCTACGTTTATTAAGTTACAAAGTAAAATGCAAGCAGTGATGAGTAGTTAACTTTATAAAAATTCAATAACTTAACGCTAGAGTAAAAAGCTACTTATTCTAGCGTTTTACAACTTAAAATTATAAAGCTACATGCACGTATTTTACAAAGTTATAATAAATAACAAAATTATTACATAAATTACACACTAAAAATAGAAAATTATCGTTATAATCCTTTTTTACACCAATTTCTTTTGAAAGGTTATTGACTATATAAGCAAAACTTAATATACTAATTAAGTACTTAAGAAAACCACATATAACTTTTAAATTCATGTTAATTAAATGTTAAAAACAATTAATTAATTAATTGTTGACACAAAGTTAAAGAAATGTTATATTAGATAAGTAAGCCAATAAAAGCCAATTAATATTATTACCGCGGGATGGAGCAGTTCGGTAGCTCGTCGGGCTCATAACCCGAAGGTCGGTGGTTCAAATCCGCCTCCCGCAATTACATAATGGTCTCGTAGTGTAGCGGTTAACACGCCTGCCTGTCACGCAGGAGATCGCGGGTTCGATTCCCGTCGAGACCGCCATTATGGTTCAGTAGCTCAGTTGGTAGAGCAATGGATTGAAGCTCCATGTGTCGGCAGTTCGATTCTGTCCTGAACCATTACTTTTAATGTTGGCGGTTGTGGCGAAGTGGTTAACGCATCGGATTGTGGTTCCGACATTCGTGGGTTCGATTCCCATCAACCGCCCCATAATCGTTAAACGCGGGTGTAGTTTAATGGCAAAACCTCAGCCTTCCAAGCTGATGTTGTGGGTTCGATTCCCATCACCCGCTCCATATTAATTATTGATCCACAGTAGCTCAGTGGTAGAGCTATCGGCTGTTAACCGATCGGTCGTAGGTTCGAGTCCTACCTGTGGAGCCATTGGCCCCGTGGTCAAGCGGTTAAGACACCGCCCTTTCACGGCGGTAACACGGGTTCGAGTCCCGTCGGGGTCATACAAACAGAAGTGAAATATCGCTTCTGTTTTTTTATACTTATATTTGGAGAGTTGTCCGAGCTGGCTGAAGGAGCACGCCTGGAAAGTGTGTAGGCGCCACAAGCGTCTCGAGGGTTCGAATCCCTCACTCTCCGTTCAATACATATTTTGAGCTTTTATGAAGCACCGTAATCCTTGATACAATAGGGTTTCGGTGTTTTTGTTTATGGTTAGTTTTTATAAAAAATGTCACTCTCATGTCAAAATTTAAGGTTTGTTGACATGAAACCTTTGAATCACATGCTACGTAAGACTTCCAGTGTTTTATTTTCTTCTTGTTTTTGACTTTCTTCTAATAAATGACTGTATATGGATAGGGTAGTCGTTATGTCTGCATGACCTAATCTTTTGCTAACATATTGTATAGAGAAACCTTTACCCAATTGCATAGACGCGTGTGTCGTAAGGCATGTAATGTTTAGTTCCCCGTATTGTTTTCCAATAAGAATTCTTTAAAAGTGGTTGTGACTGCTTTATTTGTATTTAACGTCACACTAGTATTAAAAAGATATTGACTACTAATAGAAGTAGGGTTTTGTTTTAAAGTGGCTATTACATATATATGTAATATTTTTACTTATTATAAATTTCTATAGATTTTAACAATATAAGCTTGTATTATTTTTGTAAACGTTTCCCAAAATGCTGGAGAGATGCTTAATTCATTAAGTTTTTAAACTACTTATTTTAATAAATTTATAGAGTTGTTTTTATATCTCAAATACCTATCAGAAGTGAGTAAAATGGCAAAAACATTAAATTACAAACGAAGATTTATAAAAGGGTTTATTGCATTAGCAATTAGTACTGGAGTAACAGTTAGTCCTAATTTAGTTGATAATTACTCTTATGCTGCTGAAAGAAATGAGACATACAGCACAGGAAATAGTTCAGGCAAAATCGTTAAGGTAAATGACCATACGGCTAGAATTGATTTGAATCAAAATGTTACTTATGACATTGATAAAAACGGTATAGCATCTTTAAGAAATGAAAACACGGGTGATATTGAAAAATTACCATCAATTGCAAAAGATAGAAATGGTAATAACATTTCTCTAGTATATTTTGAAGATAATGGTGATTTAGGTGTATATGCTCAAAATATGTACCAAGATAGAGGCATTGGAAAATGTATATCTGGTATAGCAGGAGGAGCTGTTACAGGAGGTACTACGTTAGGATTAGCTGGTGCTGGAGTCGGAACTGTAACTTTACCAATAGTAGGTACAGTAGGTGGAGGAGTAGTTGGAGCAGTCGGTGGGGCAGTAGGTGGTGGATTAACTGGAGGAGCAACTTTCTGCTAATATTTAAGGAGTGATACTATGAAAATAGTTTTTAACATATGGGTATGTTTATTATTATTTTTAGTAATAGCACTTTGGACAATGATTAGTATCAAGTTTGGTAATATTAATAGTAATCAGGTAATATTAATGAATATATTTATATTTATAGCCTATATATTATATATAGTGAGGTTTATAAAGTATTATAAATAGAACAATATTTAGATTTTTTAATAAGTACAGATTATTCGATATTCCTCGCTATATCTTATTTAGCAAAATGTTGATATGCTGCTTTATTTAATAGTATGGAAGGAAACAATTTATTAGTCATAGACAAGGACATTTACAGTAAACTTGTGAACAAAAGTCGGCATAATATGATATTATTAGCCGACTCTTCGATAAATTTCGAGATGGTTGAAGTTTTATGAAGTTCATTGTTAAAAAGATAATTAGAATAAAATTACTAAGATCACAATTTTAATGCTTTGTAGTTAATATTTTGATTGATAAGCGATTAGTGTTGTCCCGACAATATAATTAAATATCATTTTAAATTTAGGTTTTTCAAAAACTGCTTTGATATAATTGAAAACAAAAGTGCAAAAACTGAATCATGTAATTACAGTTATAATAAATAATGTTGAAAGTAATGCGACTTGTACATTTTGGTTACTTTGATGATTTATAAATTGAGGTAGAATACTTATATAAAATAGAATTGCTTTTGGATTTAGAATCATAGTTATAAATCCTTGTTGATATGATTTGAATAAATTCGCATTTGTTGTTTTCGTGACTTCCATAGTATTATATTCAAATTTATGGGCATTTAATATGTTTTTAAGGCCAAGAAAAATAATATACGCTGCACCTAATATTTTAATTATAAAAAATACGGTTTGGGAACTTACGAATATAAATATAATACCTAGAGTTGCCAAAGTAGCATAAATTAAATGAGCGTTAGCTATACCAAATGTTGTAAAAATACCACTTTTAATTCCACCGTGAGCGCTATTTTTTATAACAGCAAAAAAACTTGGTCCAGGCGCTATAAGAATAAGTAATGACATTATAATAAAGTTAATCCAATTATCCATATATTGCTCCTTTGTTTTGTATGTTGTTAAATGAGTTTCTTCTTGTTTTGATAGTAATACAATTAACCAAGCCTGTTACTGCGAGAATATTATATTATTAATAGGTTTATTAGATGAATGTTCAATAAGTTAAATACTACTGTGGAAATTAATAGTTAGTTATCTTATTCTTCATGTTATCATTTAAATAAATTATTATAAGAATTAACATAAAGAAAGTAATTGAAGTATAAGTAAATGTATTTTTTTAGTCTCAATTTAATTTTGGAGGTTTGGTTATGAAGTATTTAAATTTTAAGCAAGTTGATGTATTTCCAAATGAAGCATTTAAAGGTAATCCTGTTGCAGTAATTTTTGATGCTGATGATTTAACGTCAGAACAAATGAAAGATATAGCAAGTTGGACTAATTTATCTGAAACAACTTTTGTTTGTAAACCTGAAGATGAAAATGCAGATTACAAATTGAGAATTTTTACTCCCAACAATGAGTTACCTTTTGCTGGTCACCCAACTATAGGTTCATCTTTTGCTATTTTACAAAATGGTTTAGTGCCTAAAAATAAAAATTATCTCGTACAAGAATGTGGAGTAGGTTTGGTGAAAATAGATTTTACGGAAGATAAAACATATTTTAGTTTGCCTGAGCCTAAAATTAGTGAGTTACAAGACCGACAGTTTGATGGAATAATAGATAGTTTAGGTATCAAAAAAAGTGATGTAGTTCATTCTAAAAATATTAATATCGGTGCTGAATGGCTAACTTTGGAATTAAAAAATGCGAGTATTGTTAAAAATATTGAACCTAATTTTAAATTGATGGAACAATATATTTATGAAGGTACCACTGGTGTAACGATTGTCGGTAAAAACAAAGAAGATAAAGATACGACTTTTGAAGTTCGTTCATTTGCTCCGAAAGAAGGTGTGGACGAAGATCCAGTTTGTGGTAGTGGTAATGGTTGTGTTGCTGTAATGAATGATTTATACGGTTTATTAGAGGAAAAAGAATTTTCAAATTCTCAAGGAGAATGTATAAACAGAAATGGTAGAGTTTATATTAAAAAGGAAAATGTATTGAAATTAGGCGGAGTTTCAAAAATAATGATTGATGGAACAATAGCGATTGAGAAACAATAGATATGAATTGAAAATGGCTAATCTGTGCTAATTCTCTAATTTCTTCATCACTTATATTGTTGTGTTTCAGCTAATCCTTCAAATGATATTTGAGAAAATAATAAAGCAGCTAACATTAAAGTTATAACAATTTTTTCATTAGTACCTCCTAAGTAATTAAGTAAATGGTATACCAAAAAATAACACGAACATTATGAGTGGAGTTAATATAAATAAGTTGATTAAATTAAGAAAAATGCTAATTTTCCATATTGTCTTAGTGTTTTTAGAAATAAAAAACATAAGTATAGAAAATATTAATAACGCACTACTATTTGATATAAAGACATCTAATTTGTCAGCTCCATATCAATTGGGTGGTGTAATAGATAATAGAAACATTGCTGAAATGAATATATAATTAATTATGTTTATGGAATACACTGCTAATTTCATTATTGTCTCACCCCTTATATAACAATATATTAAATTATTTATATGATTTTAATATAACGCAATTAATTTTATAATAAATAACTTTTTTTAGTCTTAAAGTGATACAGCAATTGTTGTGGTATATAATCGAATTGAATTTAATTAATTCACTTTGAAGGGGTGTTGGTAATGATACTTGAAGAAACAATGTTGCGGGTTAGAAAGAATATGGATAAAGCTTTTGAAGAATCTTTTAGAGAAGTAACTAGTATTATGAGTTCGATGAATGGTTATATATAGCATAATTTAAAATAGTAAAGATTTTGATGACATACGCAAATGAAATACAGAGCTTAATATGTACAATTAATTTAATAGAGAAAATTAAATTAATTGGAAGGATATTTTTATAATGAAAGGTAAAAATAACTTAATCTTTATTAACGCGCTAGTGTTCATAATATATCTATTAATATATATTTCATTAGCCATAAACCATTTTGTAATTATGAAACTAGAAGTAACTAAAGCATGGTTTGGATCGTCTTTGATATTAGTAATATTTGCATTAGTATTTATTTTAACAATGAAAAATAAAGAAGTTTCTGAAAAAGCATTAAAAGTAATAGGAATTACATTTGGTGTAATTATAATTTTAAGTTCTGTATTATTTTTGATCTATATAAAATATAATAAATTTAATGATTGTAGTATTTTTTTAATAATTTTTCATATCGCTATGGTTTTAAATATTATACATGAAAGTTTAATGAAATATAAAATGGTATATTTCACGATGCTAGTATTAATAATTAACCTTTACATATTATATACGCAAACATAAATAAAGAGAGAAGTTGTCTCTCTTTATTTATGAATACTGTTCATCTAAGTGGCATGTAAAAGCAAGTTTATTTTGAAAAGAAAACCTTCATGTCATAAATTAACCTTAATATCAAAAAAAGCATCGGTCCAATTCATATGGCCCAATGCTAAACTTTGTTTGGCTTTATACTTGTACATAAAAGTTACCATTGCAGCAACTCTAAATTCATTATAACAGTATGAATATAATTGTGTATTACCTTTTATAGGATAGTAAATATTAACTTAATATAAGTAAAATATTATGATGGAAGTAGTGGTTTGATTAGATTTTTAATCATTAAAAAAGTAGTACTTGCTAAGTAAAGCAGTACTACTTTTGCTATAGTTGTAAGTAAGATTTTAGTCGTTTGGTAGCGACTAATTAAATTATATCAAGAAATAAGCGTTATTTATCTAGTTTATCAATCATAGTAAAAAATCGATGCGTTTAGTAAAAATTGTACCAATTATCAAATTTATATATACTACTAATTACTGTAGACTCAATATTTTACTTTCATTTATATAATATTTACTGTTATAATTAAAAGCATTTACAAAATCCTGTAATCTAATTTAATATACTGGTATAGGTAGTTCATGCCTATACCTTATGTTTTCTATTATAATAATTTAAAGTTTATTTAGTATTGCATAATTTACTTTACCTCTCTTATTTTAATAAGGGAGGTTTTTAATTTTAATTATACATTTTAAGTTTTAATTAAAGCACATCTAAAGACTATGAAATAGGAAATTTAACGTTTAGTAAAATTATAAAATCTATCACTTTAACGGGAAATATAGCGAATTTTTACTTCTGGAAATACAATTTTTACTTTAACTATTGAATACATAGATATAGTAAATGATGGATGTTATTTTAAGGGCAGGACTTATCTCATAGTCCATAGTCCTATGTTTGTTATACCAACATTTAGTTCTCCGCAGATATTTATCTGCGGTTTTTAATTTTATAATATTTTAACATTTCATTTTTTTACATTAATAAATACAATTTTATAAAATCATTGAGGCTGGGACAATATTGATTCGTCCTAGTCTCTTTTCATATTGGCAGTAGCTGACTGCATTGAAAATGCGCTTCAAACCAAGCTTGTTTCAATACTAGTCATCCTTGCCGGGGTGGGACGACGAAATCATTTTTTCAAAATCAGATTTCTGTCCCACTCCCTTTTTACGTCAATTAACTATTGAGTACAAATTTTGAACCTTTTATACATTTAATTAAAAGTAGGTTATTTGCAAGTTAGTTTTCATTTTCTTTAATTGTTAAATTTCTCAATATTTAAGTAGATTTTACTTGTGAAGTTATGTTTTTTACTAATATTCGAAATGCTATTTAATAATGATCTGTATTGAAATAATATTTTGAATAATAAAGTTTTCCAATTTGTGATTAGAAAGATAGTTATTAAGAAAATTTTCATTATTGGAGACTTTATGAATATACATTTAAAATCCATATTTATATAAAAGGAGAAGAGGTTATTTAATGAATAATAACAAAAAGGTTCAGAAATACTCTATTAGAAAATATAGTGTTGGCGCAGCATCAATATTAATTGGAACATTATTATTTTTAAATCCAAGTACTGCAGAAGCACAAGAGTTAGAACCTAAATCTAATGAAACAACAACAAAAGAAAATGAAGAACTTTCACAAGGTAATGACGTAACAAATACAGATGAAGTACAAGAACAAGAACTACCAGCAGAAGTGAATACTTCTCAAAAAACTGATGAACCATCAGACGTTGAAGAAATAAGTTCACAAGAAGAAAAAACGCAAAAGCTAGATGAAGTAGAAGCGCAAGAAGTAACATCAGAAGAAAATAAAGTTCAAAGTACAGATGAGTCAAAAAACAAAAAAGAAGTAACTAGACAAAAAAGTAACGAACAAAATGCAGATGAAGCACTTGAGCAAGAAGTAAATACACAGGTCAACCAAATTCAAAACTTAGATGAAGCAACTGACGAAGGGAAAGCACCTTTAGAAGAAAAAGAAGTGCAAAAATCAGATAATGAGCAAACGCAAAAAGTAAACGAACTGCAAAACATAGATGAGTTAAAAGGCAAAAAAGAAGTATCTTCACAAAATAAAGCAACGCAAAAGTCAGGTGAAAAAAATGAGCAAGAGTTTACACCTGAAGTAAAACAACAACTAAACAACGATAATTCAATCGAAGAAGTAACACAAGAAGTGAAGGAAGCACAAAAAATAAGTGAAGCACCTAATCAAAAAGTAAAGCTCAATATTAAATCAACACCTCTAAAAAGAAGTAAAAGACAATTGCCTGAACTACCACCAAGTAACACGGATATACCAGTAGTACCTTTACAAAACCGTGCAGCTAGTCATACATTTTCACCACGCTCAGTAAGTAGTTCATATCAAGCAAGGTACTTTTCTTCGATGCGTGGGTTTAATGATATAACAACAAATTCTACTAGAAGAGATGCGATTGAAATAATAGAAAAACATAAACAGCATCTTACAGAAAAAGAACGAGAATTTTATTTACGTAATATCGCAAGAAAATTAAATTTACCAAAGAATGAAAAAACGTGGAATAATTTATTTAGAAATAGTATTGATAATAAGTTGATTGGTCGAAAAGTTGCTAAAAATCAAGTTAATGACGTTAATAAAGTATTGGAAAGTATGAAAAATTTAATAAATAACCGACAAGGGAATTTTTACACAGAGATATCAAACAACAATGTGAAAAAAATTACAGCCAATGATTTACGATATGTTAGCACTGAAAAAAGAGGTGGAAAATATGTTGTAAGTTTTGATTTGACTAAAGAACTTGGGTCAGGGGTTAAAAGATTTGAAACACTTTCATTAAAAGTAAATGATTCACTAAACTCAAAAATTGAAAAAGTTCTAGTTGATTATATACCACATAAAGGACTTGCTGAAGCAACGAAAACTTTAAATCGTGATAAATTAGGTTATTATAGTTTTACAACAGAACCAAAGAATAAAGCTGGAGCTTCCGCAACTTTTAAATTAGTACTAAAATCAGCAACTGAAATTGATAGTGCAAAAGATCAAATTGGTGTTCAATTAATTAGTGACACAAACTATCCAAATCCGGTGCACGGAGTTAATTTGGAATTAAAAACTGTCAATATGAAGCCTATTGCTCAAAAAGTTAACAGTGATATTAAAAAAATCAAAGAACAAGAAGCTAAGGGGCAAGTGCAACCACCGGTAGATAATCAAGCGAAAGATGAAGCAACAAAAGCAGTAGTGGAAGCTGAACAAGCAGAACAAGCTGCGAAAGATAAATTAACAAAAGCTAACGAAGATGGTGTTATTAATCTCAACGAACATAAAGAATTAGAAGAAGCGTCTAATCAAGCAGATACAAAGAAAAAAGCAGCAGAAGCGAAAGTAAATGCTTTATCTGAAAATCAAAAGGGAGATTTGCCACAAAGGTTAGATAAATTAACAGGTATTGTAGTCCCAAGTATTAATGATCAAGACAGTAATGGTATCTCAGATGATTTAGATCAAGCAAAATCCGAAGCAACGAAAGCTGTGGAAGAAGCAGAACGAGCAGACAAAGAGGCAAAAGAAAAGTTAGCTAATGCCAATAAAGATGGCGTTATCAATCCAAAAGAACATCAGGAATTAGAAGCAGCGTCTAATCAAGCAGAAACAAAGAAAAAAGAAGCAGAGGCGAAAGTAAATGCTTTATCTGAAAACCAAAAAGGGGACTTACCACAAAGATTAGAAGTATTAACAGGCATTGTTGTTCCAGAAATCAACGACAAAGATAGTAATGGTGTGGCTGATGACCTAGATAAATCAAAAGCTGAAGCAACAAAAGCAATAGAAGCAGCTGAACAATCAGACAAAGCAGCGAAAGATAAATTAACTAAAGCCAATGAAGATGATGTTATTAATCCGAAAGAACATCAAGAATTAGAAGCAGCGTCTAAGAAAGCAAAAGAAACTAAAGTTGCAGCAGAGGCAAAGGTAAAAGCATTGCCTGAAAGTCAAAAAGGAGACTTACCACAAAGATTAGAAGTATTAACAGGCATTGCTGTCCCAGATATAAATGACCAAGACAGTAACGGTATTGCGGATAACATAGATAAAGCAAACGCTGAAGCAACAAAAGCTGTAGAAGCAGCTGAACAAGCAGACAAGGTTGCCAAAGAAGCGTTAACAAAAGCTAACGAAGATGGTGTTATTAATCCCAACGAACATAAAGAATTAGAAGCTGCGTCTAATCAAGCAGATACAAAGAAAAAAGAAGCAGAGGCGAAAGTAAATGCTTTATCTGAAAATCAAAAGGGAGATTTACCGCAAAGGTTAGATAAATTAACAGGCATTGATATTCCAGGAATCAACGACAAAGATAGCAATGGTGTTGCGGATAACATAGATAAAGCAAAAGATGAAGCAACGAAAGCAATAGAAGAAGCTGAACAAGCAGACAAGGTTGCCAAAGAAGCGTTTACTAAAGCTAACGAAGATGGTGTTATTAATCCGAAAGAACATCAAGAGTTAGAAGCAGCATCTAAGAAAGCAAAAGAAACTAAAGTTGCAGCAGAGGATAAAGTAAAAGCATTACCCGAAAATCAAAAGGTTGATTTACCACAAAGGTTAGATAAATTAACAGGCATTGATGTCCCAAATATCAACGACAAAGATAGTAATGGTGTGGCTGATGACTTAGATCAAGCAAAAGATGAAGCAACAAAAGCTGTGGAAGAAGCTGAACGAGCTGACAAAGAGGCAAAAGAAAAGTTAGCTAATGCCAATAAAGATGGAGTTATTAATCCAAACGAACATCAAGAATTAGAAGCAGCATCTAAACAAGCAAAAGAGACAAAAGCAGCAGCAGAGGCAAAGGTAAATGCTTTATCTGAAAGTCAAAAAGGAGACTTACCACAAAGGTTAAGTAAGTTAACCGGCATTGATATTCCAGGAATCAACGACAAAGATAGCAATGGTGTTGCGGATGATTTAGATCAAGCAAAAGATGAAGCAACGAAAGCAGTAGTAGAAGCTGAACGAGCTGACAAAGTTGCGAAGGATAAATTAACTAAAGCCAATGAAGATGGAGTCATTAATCCGAATGAACATCAGGAGTTAGAAGAAGCATCTAAGAAAGCAAAAGAAACAAAAGCTACAGCTGACGCAAAGGTAAAAGCATTGCCTGAAAATCAAAAGGGAGAATTACCACAAAGATTAGAAGTACTAACAGGCATTGATGTTCCAAACATAAATGACCAAGATAGTAATGGTGTTGTTGATGACTTAGATCAAGCGAATGATGAAGCAATGAAAGCTGTTGAGGAAGCCGAAAAAGCGGATAAAGTGGCGAAGGAAAAGTTAGCTAAAGCCGTAGAAGACGGAGCTATTAATCCAAAAGAACATCAAGAGCTAACTGAAGAAGCTAATCAAGCAGAAACAAAGAAAAAGGCAGCATCAGAAAAAGTAAATAAATTGCCTAAAGATAAACAAGACAATTTACAAGAAAGATTAGATAAATTAACAGGTATTAAAGTACCAAATGTCAATGATCAAGACAGCAACGGCTTGGCAGATGAGTTAGATGGTACGTTAGCTGATGTAGCTATGGCAGTAGAAAAGGCAAAACAAGTAGACAAAGCTGCCAAAGAAGCGTTAGCAAAAGCTAAAGAGGATGGGAAAATTAGCCAAGAAGAAGTCAACAAATTGACAGAATTAGCTAATCAAGCAAAAGAAACAAAAGCAAATGCAGAAGTATTAGTCGAAGAATTACCTGAAACACCAAAGCAATTAAGAGAAAAGAAAGCAGAATTTAATGAAGTATTGGCTCAATTAACAGGAATTACAGTACCAACAGTAACGGATAATGTAATACCAGGACAACAAGACAATATGGACCAAGCCAGAGCCGATGCAACGAAAGCTGTAGAAGAAGCTGAACGAGCTGATAAAATGGCGAAGGAAAAGTTAACTAAAGCCGTAGAAGACGGAGTTATTAATCCGAAAGAACATCAGGAGTTAGTAGATTTAACTCAACAAGCAGAAACAAAGAAAAAAGAAGCAGTGGCGAAAGTGAATGCATTACCTGAAAGTCAAAAAGCAGATTTACCACAAAGGTTAGGTAAGTTAATTGGTATCGATATTCCAAACATTAATGATCAAGACAATAACAACTTGCCAGATGAGTTGGATGGCACGTTAGCTGATGTAGCTATGGCAGTAGAAAAGGCAAAACAAGTAGACAAAGCTGCCAAAGAAGCGTTAGCAAAAGCTAAAGAGGATGGAAAAATTAGCCAAGAAGAAGTCAACAAATTAATGGACTTAGCTAAACTAGTGAGAGAAACAAAAGCGACAGCAAAAGTATTAGTAGAAGAATTGCCAGAAACACCGAAACAATTAAAAGCGAAGAAAGCTGAATTTAATGAAGAATTGGCTCAACTAACAGGTATTGTGGTACCTACAGTGACGAGTAATGTAGTACCAGGACAACAAGATAATATGAATCAAGCAACAGTCGAAGCAAGTCAAGCTGTAGAAGAGGCTGAAAAAGCTGACAAAATGGCAAAAGAAAAGTTAGCTAATGCCAACAAAGATGGTGTTATTAATCCAAAAGAACATCAGGAGTTAGAAGAAGCATCTAAGAAAGCAAAAGAGACAAAAGCTACAGCAGAGACAAAGGTAAATGCTTTACCTGAAAGTCAAAAAGGAGACTTACCAGAAAGCTTAGACAAATTGACAGGCATTGATATTCTAAACATTAATGACCAAGAAAGCAACGGCTTGGCAGATGAGTTGGACGGTACGTTAATTGATGTAACTAAGGCAGTAGAAGCTGCGAAACAAGCAGACAAAGCTGCCAAAGAAGCTTTGGCAAAAGCTAAAGAGGATGGGAAAATTAGTCAAGAAGAAGTCAACAAATTAACAGATTTAGCTAAACAGGCAAAAGAGACAAAAGTGACAGCAGAAGTATTAGTCAAAGAATTACCAGAAACACCGAAACAATTAAAAGAAAAGAAAGCAGAATTTAATGAAGTATTAGGTCAACTAACAGGTATTGTAGTACCTACAGTGACGAGTAATGTAGTACCAGGACAACAAGACAACATGAATCAGGCAAAAGCCGAAGCAATGCAAGCTGTTGAGGAAGCTGAACGAGCTGACAAAGTTGCGAAAGATAAACTAACTAAAGCCAAAGCAGATGGCGCTATTAATCCGAAAGAATATCAGGAGTTAGAAGAAGCATCTAAGAAAGCAAAAGAGACAAAAACTACAGCAGAGGAAAAGGTTAATGTTTTACCTGAAAGTCAAAAAGGAGACTTACCAGAAAGATTAGACAAATTGACAGGCATTGATATTCCAAACATAAATGACCAAGAAAGCAACGGCTTGGCAGATGAGTTGGACGGTACGTTAATTGATGTAACTAAGGCAGTAGAAGCTGCGAAACAAGCTGATGCAAAAGCGAAAGAAGCACTAGTTAAAGCCAACACAGATGGGAAAATTAGCCAAGAAGAAGTCAACAAATTAACAGATTTAGCTAAACTAGCGAGAGAAACAAAAGCGACAGCAGAAGTATTAGTCGAAGAATTACCAGAAACACCGAAACAATTAAAAGAAAAGAAAGCAGCATTTAACGAAGTATTAGCTCAACTAACAGGTATTGTAGTACCTACCGTGACGAATAATGCAATTCCTGGACAAGATGACAATATGGACCAAGAAAAAACGGATGCAACTCAAGCTGTAGAAGAAGCTGAAAAAACGGACAAAGCTGTAAAAGAAGCATTAATTATAGCCAATGAGGATGGAAGGATTAGCCAAAAAGAAGTTGAGAAATTAACGGATTTAGCTAAAAAGGCGAAAGAAACAAAAGCTAAAGCAGAAATGAAAGTGAACGCATTAGCTGACAATCAAAAAGGTAATTTACCACAAAGGTTAGATAAACTAACAGGCATTGATATCCCAAGTATGAATGACCAAGACAGTAACGGTGTTGCAGATGACGTAGACCAAGCGAAAACCGAAGCAATGCAAGCTGTAGAAGAAGCTGAACAAGCAGACAAGGCGGCAAAAGAAGCATTAGCAAAAGCTAACGAAGATGGAAAAATTAGCCAAGAAGAAGTCAATAAATTAATGGACTTAGCTCAACAAGCAAAAGCAACCAAAGCTACTGCGCAAGCGAAAGTAAATGCGCTATCTGAAAGTCAAAAAGGAGACTTACAACAAAGATTAGAAGCATTAACAGGAATTAATGTTCCAGTAATCAATGACAAAAATAGTAATGGTGTTGCGAACGACTTAGATCAAGCAACAGCCGATGCAACTCAAGCTGTAGAAGAAGCTGAACAAGCAGACAAGGTGGCAAAAGCAGCATTAGCAAAAGCTAACGAAGATGGTGTTATTAATCCAAAAGAACATCAAGATTTAATAGACTTAGCTCAACAAGCTGAAGCAACGAAAAAAGTTGCCTCAGAAAAAGTAAATGTCTTACCACAAGATAAACAGGTCAACTTACAAGAAAGATTAGATAAGTTAACAGGTATAAAAGTACCAAATGTAAATAGTGATGTATTACCAACAGCACCAAGTGAAGACGATAAAGAAATGAAGCCGGAAGTATCAGGTGAAGATAGTAAAGAAACGATACCAACAATACTAAGCGAAGATGGTAATGAGGTGACGTCAGAAGAATCAGGCAAAACTAATAAATTAACGACACCAACAGCGGCGATTGAAGATGTGAATAAAGTAACACTAGAAGAATCAAGCAAAGATGATAAAGAAACATCATCAACAGTAACAAGTGAAGTAATTGCTCCTAAAGCATTAAGTAAAGACGGCAAAGCAATGTCATCAGAAAATCTAAATAATAATAGTAACAATACTATAAATGAGTTACCAAAAACAGGAAACGATGGTATTAATAGTTATATTTACACAGGTGTATTAGCCTTATTTGGATCACTATTACTGGTTGTAAGAAGAAGAAAAAATAAATCAAATTAATAATCAAAAGGCGTTAAACGTATAATACGTTTAACGCTTTTTAATAATTTAAAATATATAAGGACTTCAGACGAGAAGGGGTAAAGTTTTGAAATATGCAAATTAATAAAATTGGAACCATTTTTTCCATCGATAACCTATTAATAAAGCAATGTTCATCATGATATGGATAATTTCAAATTCATAACCACTAACGTATCCTCGTGAAAGTTTTAATGTGAAAATTGAGCCTAACATGACACCAATATAGAAAATATTTACATATGGCGTTAAAAATCCGATAAGTAAAGCTATACCACCGATAACTTCACCATATGAGAGCAACAAGGCCATTGTTGGTGATAAGCCTAAAGAACCTAAAAAGTTATATGTTCCTTGTAAATCAACAAATTTTAATGTGCCATGGACTAAAAAAGAAGTTGCTAACATCAGTCTAATTATAAGTAAACTGAATCTCATGCGATTAATAGTTTGATTTTCAATATGAGGGGATAAATGTTTATTCTTAAATGACATAATTTTCTCCTTATTGTTAGTACTAAAATTTATTTAGAGTGTGTCTAAAAACTATATTTAAGATATTAACAAATTGAAATGGTAGAAGTTTATGCTTGTCATAACTAGTAAAATATAAACCAAAGTTAGCAATAAAGTAGATATAAAGCTCTAATTTAATCAGTAAAAGATTTATGTTTTACTAGATTAAAGTCATATTTTACTAACAAATAATAAACAATCACAGAAATAACAGATATTGCTATAATAAATATAGGTGTTGAAACACCATTTATCTCCATTAGTAACTTATAGGGTTAGAGACAATCGCGTTTGCGGTTGTCTTTTTTTATAAATTTAGGGAATCATTTTGAAGTATTATAAGGAACATGACTTACTAATATTATTTTTAAGACTAATCAACCTTTAGATTTTTACATTTTTTACTTTTAATTTTACTTTAATTACTGAAGTGCATTTCAAACAATAAAATAATGATACAATGCCGTTGTATTTAAATATAAATACATTTATTTATGTTTAAATATTAAATGGCATTATTCTTTTGTATTACTCAAGATATAAAGTCATCCATACAAAATTAGAAGGAAGGTGATTAATAAGAAGTAAATGATAGTGGTTTTAAAACAATAATACTCAGGTTTAAAACGTAGGAGGACTTATGAAGCGTGCAATTAATATTACAGAGATATCAAGAATTTTCAAAAATTATTTGCTCTTTATCATTATCTTGCCTTTATTATCTCTAGTGGCAAGTATAGTAGTTACATTTTTTCTAATTGAAGACAAATATGTAGCAACAACCCAGTTATTGATAAATCAAAAAGAAAATACACATCAAAATGTTCAAGATATACAAAGCAATATTCAATTGATCAATACTTATTCTGAAATTGTTAAAAGTCCAAGAATTTTAGGTAAAGTTGCAAAAGAATTAAAAGGACAGTATGAAGCGGATGAAATAAAGAACTTTTTAAATGTAACAAATCAAGCGAATACACAAGTTTTAAATATTTCTATTTTTCATAATGACAAAGAAGTAGCAGAACAACTTGCAAATACAGTAGCTAATGTTTTTAAAAAGGAAATTCCTAAAATCATGAAGGTGGATAATGTGTCGTTGTTATCTAGTGCAACTAAAACAGGTCATCAGGTTGCGCCAAACGTACCTTTAAATTTATTTATAGGTTGGGCAAGTGGATTGTTAATATTATGCATTATTATTTTCATTAAAGAGATAACTGATAAACGAATAAAGTCAGAACAAGATGTTTATGACCAGATGAACTTACCAGTGTTAGGCAGCATTCAATATTTTAAATAGAAAAGAGGAGACTAATGTTTAAACGTAATACTAAAGAACAATCAACACTGTTTGTACATGACAATCCTAAATCTATTGTCAGTGAGAAATTTCGAACAATAAGATCAAATATTATGTTTTCCAATGCAAATACTAGTGATAAAAATATACTTGTCACTTCGGAACATGCATTGTCAGGCAAATCCACAGTTTCTTCAAATATTGGTATTTCTTATGCTCAGGCAGGGTATAATACGTTAATTATAGATGGTGATATGAGAAAGCCTACGCAACACTATGTGTTTCAATTATCTAATTTGACTGGTTTATCAAATTTAATAATTAATAAAACGACGTTTAATGATGCTATAAAAGCTACACATATTGACAATTTAAGTGTTCTGACTTCAGGACCTATACCACCTAATCCATCAGAATTGATTGCATCTAATAAGTTCAAGCAGATTTATGACATAGTATCTAAAGATTATGATTTCATCATTATTGATACACCACCAGTTAATACGGTTACTGATGCTCAATTATTTGTACAACATACAAAAAATGCAGTATTAGTAATTGATACTGAAAAAAATGATCGTGATGAGGTGAAAAAAGCACAAGAACTGCTAAACGTTGCAGGAGCTAAAATATTAGGTGTCATATTAAATAAAATGAAAGTGACAAAATCATCGAGTTATTACTATTACTATGGAACTGATTCAGATGATTGATATGCACAATCATATATTACCTGCTATAGACGATGGTCCTCAATCAATTGATGGGACATTAAAATTATTACGACAGGCAAAACAACAAGGCGTAACAGGTATTATAGCTACGCCTCACCATTTAAGTCTTAAGTATAATAATCCTATAGCAACAGTAATAGAATCAATAAATAATGTGATGCAAATACCCGAAGTCATATCTATATGTTTGCCAATTTATCCAGGCCAAGAAATAAGAATTTCAGATAAGATTTTAACTGATATTAAAAATAACCAGATTATTGGTTTAAACTATTCTAAGTACTTACTTATTGAATTTCCGTCTAATGAAATTCCTCACTATTCACAACAATTATTTTTTGAATTACAACTTCAGCAATTTATACCAATAATAGCGCATCCAGAACGAAATAATGTGTTTTTAAAGCAGTCAGATACTTTGTATTATTTAATTAAAAATGGGGCTTTAAGCCAATTAACTATTACTTCTGTAATAGGAAAACTAGGAAAAAAGATACAAAAATTTGCATTGCAATTAATTGATCATAATTTAACACATTTTATTGCTTCTGACGCTCACCATTATTGTTATAGACCGTTTGAAAATAATCAGTTGTATCAAAATACAAAATTAAAACACTATGCTTCAGAAATAACTCAAATGCTAAAAAACTCACAGTGCATCATTAAAGATGAATCTATATTAAAAAAACAACCGTTAAAAATTGATAAACGCTTCTTGAAATTATTTTAGATAAGAGAGGTGAATTGAATGACACACATCAATGCAAAACAACGATTATTCATCCTTATAATGATTGATTCTATTATTGTTACGTGCTCAATCTTTTTAGGAGACTTTATATTAACTCCTTTTTATGAAATTAATTCTATGCATAAATTATTTATTACATCTATCTGTTTACTGGTTTGTCATTTTCTAACTGCATATTTTTTTGATTTATATCATAGGGCATGGGAATATGCGAGTATTAATGAAGTACTACTTATTGTTCGATCTGTTTCAACGTCTATACTATTAACTTTAATTATTATTTTTGTAATTACATGGTCACAACCTTTTTATAGTTTGTATTTTATAACGTGGATGTTACATATTATTTTGATAGGTGGGTCACGGTTATTTTGGCGAATATATCGCAAGAAGGTAAATGGTGCACCGGTTTATAAAAAACCAACATTAATTGTTGGTGCGGGAGAAAGTGCGTCGTTATTAATAAGGCAAATGTTGAACAGTCCAAGTATGGCTATGGAACCTGTAGTAGCTGTTGATGATGATTATAATAAGCAAAATATAGTGTTAACAGAACGAGTGAAAGTGCAAGGTTATACTACGGATATACCAGATCTTGTAAAACGATATTGTATAAAAAAGATAATTATTGCAATACCTTCAATTGAAAATAAGAAAGTGAGGGAGCTAAATCGAATTTGTAATATCAAAGGTGTTTCTTTATTTAAAATGCCTAATATTAATGATGTATTAACAGGCGAACTTGAAGTGAATCAATTAAAACGTGTAGAAGTAGAGGATTTATTAGGGCGCTCCCCAGTGGAGTTAAATATGGACCAGATCGCGCAAGGACTTACAGATAAAACAGTGCTTGTTACAGGTGCTGGTGGTTCGATAGGTGCTGAAATATGTAGACAAATTTGTCAATTTGAACCTCGAAAATTATTAATTTTAGGACATGGTGAAAACAGCATATATTTAATACATCAAGAACTGATGAAACAACAATATACCAATATTGAAATTATACCTATAATTGTTGATGTACAAGATAGAAAGCAAATCAACAATATTATTAAACAATATAAACCTTTTGCTATTTATCATGCTGCAGCACACAAGCATGTACCATTAATGGAAATAAATACAGAAGAAGCATTTAAAAATAATGTAATTGGTACAAAAAATGTTGCGGAATTAGCTAAACGACATGCTGTACAGAAGTTTGTCTTGATTTCTACAGATAAGGCTGTAAATCCTTGTAATGTAATGGGAGCAAGTAAGCGTATAGCTGAAATGATTATTCAAAGTCTCAATGATGAACAACATGTTACTCAATTTGTAGCAGTAAGATTTGGAAATGTCTTGGGTTCTAGAGGATCAGTTATCCCCTTATTTAAAAAGCAGATAGCTGAAGGGGGACCTGTGACTGTAACTCATCCAGATATGACGCGTTATTTTATGACAATACCTGAAGCAGCTAGATTAGTATTACAAGCTGGAGCATTAGCTAAAGGTGGAGAAATATTTGTGTTGGATATGGGTAAACCAGTTAAAATCGTCGAACTAGCAAAAAACTTAATTCGATTAAGTGGTAAAACAGAAAATGATATTAACATTGAATTTTCAGGAATTAGGCCCGGTGAAAAACTGTTTGAAGAATTGTTAAAAGATGATGAAATTTACCCGACTCAAATCTATGAACAAATTTATATAGGAAAATCTACAGTGTATCCTATTGAAAAACTCTATCCGTGTTTAGCTAAAATTAGAAGCGGTGAAATTAACATAATAGATTTTGCTAAGCGAAGTGAACATTATTTTGAATAAATCGTTTGCTTGTTATTTATTAGGTAATATTTTGTTTGGCGTTAGTCAATGGCTCATTATTTTATTAATTATAAAGCTAGGAACGAGTATAGAATTAGGTGTATACACATATGGCATCGCTGTTATAGCGCCGTTAATTTTGTTTATGTCTTTTGGCTTTAATACATTAATAGTGACTGATAATTATCTTGAAAAACAAACAATGGTCATGTTGAGATGTTATTGCCTAGTCGTAACACTACTATTTTATAGTGCTATCGTAGCTTTTTTTACGAATTTAACACATACGTCATTTCTTTTATTGATTGTAGTTGCAGTTAGTAAATTGGCTGAAGCTGCATTAGATATTAATTTTGCATATTTAATTAAACTACAAAAATACGGGGAAATTGGCCTTTATAAAATATCAATGACTTGTATTCAACTTATTTTACTAATCATCTGTTATGTTTATTTTCATTCATTAACAATGGCCGTATTTTTATATAGTGTGATTATATTGATTATGTTTATACGACTAAATATAAAACATTTATTTAGAGCTATATCATGGTCAGTTAGCTTGAAATTACTGAAATTAGGATTGCCGTTATCAATTACACTAGCGTTATCATCATTAAATACCAACATACCTAAATATATATTAGAGTCTGTTTCGACTATAGAAAATGTCGGAATATTTAGTAGTTTACTTGTCATTTATTCAGCTGGTAATACTTTGTTTTTTTCTATATATAATTATTTTTTACCTAAAGTTGTTGAGAAAAAATCAGACACATCTTATTTATGGAAAGTATTATTAACAATTTTGGGACTACTCTTTACCACTCAATTAATATTAATTTTGGTTGGAACTAATAATTTATCGGTTATACTTCAAACACTGTTTACTTCGTCATATGTACATCTACAAAAGGAATTTATGAATGTTATTGTTGGTAGCATTTTTGTATATGCTAGTATTTTATTTGATTTATTTATCAACGCTTATCAAAAATATATTTACAATACATTTATTCAACTACTCAGTGTAGGTTTAGTTGCTATTACATCGATAGTGTTAATACCATATTTCAAAATATATGGGGCAACACTTGCATTTTTAATCTTTGGGATTACGGTAAGTATTACAAAATTAATAATATCTATCATGATTATACAGAGGGGTAACATATGACAGTTAAAGAAGTAGGGATCATCATTAGTTCAATCGCTTGTTTAATCATTTTTATGTGGTTAAATTACAGCAATATATTGTTGCTACTCTGTATCAACGTGCTTATATTTCTGTGGTTATTCTATCGGGAATATGATAGGAAATTTATTATCATCTTGCTTATCCAGTGGTTGATGTATGTCATATTATTAGTTATTCATCAATATTTTTATGCATTACCAGGGTCAGGGAATGATGATTTACGTTTTGAAGAATTGGCGCAACGCTTTTATATAAACTATTTATATAGCGTGAACTTAGAGATTTTTCAAAATTCAGCGTTTTACTCACAAATGATTTCGCTGTTTTACCTTTTTGGTACACCTCATATTTTGATACCAGGTTTATTAAATATAACCGTCCATAATCTTACTGTAATGCTGTTATATCATATTTGTGTACATTTATTTAAGAATACCAATGTAGCAAATATTTCAACCATTATTTATATTTTATATCCACTTCACATTACTTCAACTATTATTACTTTAAGAGAAATTTATATTACCTTTTTTATTTTATTGTTTATTTATGCATTATTGTTATATCATCGTCGAAATAACAAATGGCATTTAACTATATGCGTTATCGCAATTGGTTTAGGTTCCTTATTTCATATTGGCTTATTAGGATTATTGCTTATATTAGCAGTGTATTTTATGTTTTTATCAGCTCATTCAGCAATAGTAAGAGTTTTTTTAGTGTTAGCTATCATTTTAGGTTTTATTGTGTTGATTACTTATAATGAGGATTCAAAACTGACCTCAACTTTAAAAAATGAGCAGCACTTGGAACCAACAACTTTTAAAGCTAGAGCGGATTACCTTCATATAAATGAAGAAAAAAATATACAGACTAAAACTAAGCAAATCATTTATTTTCTAGTAAAACCACTACCGTGGGAAATTAGAAATTTTTCAGACATTATTGGTGTTGTTAACATAGCATTCATACTATTAGGCACATATTTGGCTTTTAAAGCATATATGTATGAAAGGAATAAGGATATTTTAATTGTTTTAATAGCAATCTATATTGTATTTATCATCTTCTCTTTAGGTACATACAATTATGGTACTGCGTTAAGACATAGAGATAAAGTAACGATGTTATTTACGATGTTTATTAGCTATTATGCGTTCATATTAAGGAAGCGGTGATAACTATGATTCGACGTATATTAAAAGTTATGACAGCAATTTTAACACTTTTACCTAAACGCTTATCTTTATTATTGTATGAACTTAATAGTAATACGAATTGCACATGGCAAATTGCATTACGATACTGCATTGTAGGAAGTTTATGTAAAGCAATTGGCCACAACGTTTATATCGGTAAACGTGTTACTTTAAAAAACATTGAAAATATCACAATAGGCGACAATGTCAGCATTCACGATATGTGTTACATCGATGGATATGGCGGTATTAAGATAGGCAATAATGTATCTATTGCTCACAATACCTCCATATTGACATCAACACATACTTGGTCAGACCAATCTATACCTATTAAGTATAACCAAGTTATAGCAGGTAAGGTTGTTATTGAAGATGATGTATGGATTGGATGTGCGGTCAGAATATTATACAAAGTAACTATTGGTCAGAGATCAGTAATAGCTGCTGGAACTGTTGTGACTACAAATTTACAATCTGGTTGGTTAGGAGCTGGCATACCTATGAAACATAAAAAGAAATTGGAGGATTGGTGATATGAAAGTATTAATAACAGGCATAGCTGGTTTTATTGGTTCACATGTCGCTAGTAAATTACTACAAGCGAATATTCAAATTGCAGGAATTGACAATTTAAATAATTATTATGATGTGTCATTAAAACATGCCCGCCTAGACAATATTGGGAGAGAAAATTTTCCTTTCTATCAAATTGATATAGCAGACTATGAAGCTGTTAATAAAGTTTTTTTACAAGAAAAACCTGATGTTGTAATTCATTTAGCAGCACAGGCAGGTGTGAGGCATAGCATTAAAGTGCCACACAGTTACATTCATTCTAATATTGTTGGTTATTTGAATATTTTAGAATGTTGTCGCTATTTTCATGTTGAGCATTTAATATATGCTTCATCGAGTTCTGTATATGGTGCTAATAAAGCACAGCCATTCAGTACTGCAGATCCTGTTGACCATCCGATAAGTTTGTACGCGGCCACTAAAAAAAGTAATGAACTTATGGCTCATAGTTATAGTGCATTATATAATATTCCGACAACAGGACTCCGTTTTTTTACTGTTTATGGTCCATGGGGGAGGCCAGACATGGCATTATTCAAATTTACGCGCGGTATTTTAGAAGAGGGCGAAGTGGATGTATATAATTATGGGAAAATGGCTCGAGATTTTACTTATGTGTTTGATATTGTTGAAGCCATTTACCGTTTATTAGGACACAAACCTGCTCCTAATGCTAATTGGGATCCTTACCATCCAAATCCTAGTGATTCTTTTGCGCCCTATAAAATATATAATATTGGTAATAATCAACCTGTTAATATACTCGAATTTATCGAAGCTATTGAAACTAAGTTAGGAAAAAAATGTATAAAAAATTTCAAAGATCTTCAACCAGGTGATGTGCCGAAGACGTTTGCTAATGTAGATGATTTATATCGACAAATAAACTTTAAACCATCAGTGACTATTACAGAAGGCGTAAATAAATTCATTGATTGGTATTTATCGTATTATAATATTAGTAAAGGATGTTGAACGTGGACAAAACGATAGCAGTAGTTGGCTTAGGCTATGTTGGATTACCTGTTGCTGTTGCATTTGCACAGAAATTTAAGGTAATAGGTTTTGATATTGATGAAGACAGAATAAAACAATTAAAACAAAATTATGATCAAACTTGTGAAGTGGCGGAACAAGCATTACTAGATACAACGATTCATTTTACTACTAAAAAAGATGTCTTAAAACAAGCTGATGTAATAATTGTAGCTGTACCTACACCAATAGATGATCATAACACACCAGATTTAACCCCATTAATCCATGCTAGTAAAATGATTGGTGAAATTCTTCAACCTGGCATGATCATCGTATATGAATCGACGGTATATCCAGGTGCAACAGAAGAAGTGTGTATACCTATATTAGAACAGCAATCTAATTTAAAATATAATGAATCCTTTTATGTAGGGTATTCACCGGAAAGGATTAATCCAGGTGATAAACAACATACTTTTGATACCGTTAAAAAAGTAGTGTCGTCAAATAATCCTGACATTGGTAAGGAACTTGCTCAACTTTATGAACAAGTAGTAACAGCAGGTGTTTATGTTGCACCAGCAATTAAAGTTGCTGAAGCGGCTAAAGTGATAGAAAATACACAAAGAGATATTAATATTGCATTAATAAATGAATTAGCCGTAATTTGTAAAGAAATGCATATTGATACTGTCGAAGTATTAAAAGCAGCAAAAACAAAATGGAATTTTTTACCATTCTCTCCGGGTCTCGTTGGAGGACATTGTATAGGTGTAGATCCTTATTATTTAACCTATAAAGCTCAGACGATTGGCTATTATCCTGAAGTTATTTTAGCGGGGCGACGTATTAACTCGAATATGGCGAAATATATTGTTGCTCAATTAGTAAAATTGATGATTCAACGTAATATTCCTGTTCATGGTGCAACAGTTAATATATTTGGTATTACATTCAAAGAGAATTGTCCAGATTTAAGAAACTCACAAGTGTTCACAATTATTAAAGAACTAAAAGCTTATAATATGACATTACAAATACATGATCCTGTGGCGGATAAAACCTTGGCACTTTCGTTGTGTGACATTGAATTGTTAACTGAAACAGTTATGACACCGGCTGATATTGCCATCTTTGCAGTAGGACATGATATATATATAGATAACAAAGCTAATTATCTAGAGCTCGTTAAACCAACAGGTATTGTGTGCGATATCAAGTCAATATTTGATGTTAAAGATATACTGAAAACGCAATACTTGTGGAGGTTGTAATTGTGAAAATATTACAAATTGCAGCATTAGAAGTGACACATACTAAATTATTAAAGCAACTAAATACTACATGTATTGAGCAACAATATGATGTTCATTGTGCTTGCTATACTCCTCAAAAACCTCAAAACTATTTTCAAGATAATATGTATTTTCATAATATTTATTTACCACGTCATATCAATGTAGTGACAAACTTTATATCACTCTATAAATTAATACAGCTAATGAAAAAATTGCGGCCTGATGTTGTACATGTACATACGCCAATTGCTGCAGTATTAGGTAGAATTGCTGCAAAAATAGCTAAAGTACCATGTATAATTTACACAGCACATGGTTTTTATTTTCACGAAAGTATGACAAATTTTAAATTTCAAGTGTATTTTAATATTGAAAAATGGATTGGCAGATGGTGTACAGATTATTTGTTTGTTCAAAGTAAAGAAGATTACTATGTTGCGAAAAAGGCTAGATTTTTATCAAAAAAGCATAAGAACAATTATGTGCATATTAGTAATGGTATCGACCTACGTGAGGAGTTTAATTATCACAAAATGGATGTTGCGGCCGTATCCCAGTTGCAAAGTAAATTAAAAATCACTCAATCTGACATAGTGATTACTTTTATAGGTAGACTAGTTAAAGAAAAAGGAATATTAGAGTTATTGTCTGCTTTTAGGCAAATAAATGATCATAGACTTAAATTGATAATTATTGGTGATCTACATCAAAGTGAACGTGATCAAATGACAATTAGACAATTAGAAAAATATCGTAATGAAAATAATATTATTTTTACCGGGTTAGTTCACAATGTAAATCATTATTTATATTTAAGTGATATCTTTTGTTTACCATCATATAGAGAAGGGATGCCTCGCTCAATATTAGAAGCTATGGCTATGAAAAATGCAATAATTGCAACTGACATTAGAGGTTGTAGAGAAGAAATAATAGACGGACAACATGGTTATTTAGTGCCTACACAGTCGAGTGATATGATTGCTCAAAGAATAAATGAGCTAATTACTAATCCACATAAATTAAAACAGTTCCAAGATGCAAGTTATCAAAGAGTTAATAAAAAATTTAACGAATTAGATGTTGTAGCAAAACAATTAGAAATATTTAAGATTATAGAAAGTAGTGACACATCATGTTAAAAAGGTACTTCGATATTGTGATTAGTTTATGTGTATTATTTATGGCTTTACCATTGTTAATAATAGTGGCTATTTTAATTCAAATAAGTATGGGGAGACCAATCATTTTTTGTCAACTACGGACAGGAAAAGATGCACAGCCTTTTAAATTGTATAAATTTAGAACGATGACTAATAAGTACGATGAGCACAATAACTTATTACCGGATGAAAAAAGAATGACGAAAATAGGAAGGTTTATACGTAGTACAAGCATAGATGAATTGCCACAACTGATAAATGTGTTAAAAGGAGATATTAGCATTGTTGGTCCTAGACCACTATTAATGGACTATGTAGCTCTATATAATGACAGACAAAAACAACGTTTATTTGTGAAGCCGGGCATAACTGGCTTAGCTCAAATTAGTGGTAGAAACTCATTATCATGGGAGCGGAAATTTAAATATGATGTATGGTATGTCAAACATCAATCAATGAAATTAGATTGGTATATTATTGCTAAAACAGTGATTAAAGTTTTATTACGTAAAGACATTTGTGCTCAAAACGATGTAACAACAAAGCCATTTAAAGGGTCTTCATCATGAAACCAGTAATGATTATAGGTAATGGCGGTCATGCCAGTGTAGTAACAGATGTAATAAAATCTCTGAATAATTATTATATAAAGGGATATTTAGATGATGTTCAAAAAGAATATATACGAAGTGACGGTTTAATTTATGATGCAATTGCACACATAGATCGTTATAAAGATAATTATTTCGTAATTGCTATTGGAGATAATCAACAAAGAGCAGCAGTGTACCATCGACTGGGGTTAGATGATCAATACTTTGCAACAATTATTCACCCAACTGCCATTATTGGCTCTAACGTAATAATACAAGCTGGCTGCGTAGTAATGGCTCATGCTGTTATACAAACAAATACATTTATTGCTAAACAATGTATTATCAATACTAAAGCATGTGTGGAACATGACAATAACATTCAAAGTTTTACGCATATTGGACCCAATGCTACCTTAGCTGGAAATGTTCATGTTGGCAGTGAATGTCTTTTGGGAGCTAGCGCAACAGTAGTACCTAATACCATTATTAGAAATAAAGTTACAGTTGGAGCAGGTTCGACAGTAATCAATGATATACAAAGTAATCTCACGGTTGTAGGTTCACCTGCACGACAAAGAGGTGATAACAAATGAATGATGAGAGAATTTACTTGTCACAACCACATATGGGTGGGAGAGAGCAATATTATATAAAAAAAGCTTTTGCACAAAATTGGATAGCACCATTGGGTGATAACGTTAATCAATTTGAACATAAGGTGCGCAATTATGTTGGAAGGAATGCTGCCGTAGCAGTGAGTAGTGGTACAGCAGCGATACATTTGGCACTAATTGAATGTGGAGTAAAACAGAATGATTTTGTATTTTGTCCATCTTTAACATTTTGTGCAACTTGCAATCCTATATTATATTTAAATGCCAAGCCAGTATTTATTGATTCGGAAATTGAAACTTGGAATATGTGTCCTCAAGCACTTCAAAAAGCATTTCATCAATACGAACGTCAAGGTTTAAAGCCTAAAGCTGTTATCGTAGTGAATTTATATGGACAGCCGGCAAAATATAATGAGATTTTAGATATATGCGACTATTATGATGTGCCAATTATTGAAGATGCAGCTGAATCACTAGGCTCTATATATAGTAATTGTCACAGTGGGAACATAGGTAATTATAGTATTTTATCTTTCAATGGGAATAAAATTATAACAACAAGTGGTGGAGGTATGCTGTTATCCAATAATGAACATGCTATAGCACATGCTTTATATTTAGCCACGCAAGCTAAAGAGGATGTTTTATATTATCAACATAGTGAATTGGGATACAATTATCGCTTGAGTAATATAAGTGCTGGTATAGGTATTGGACAAATGGAAGTCATCGACGAAAGAGTCGCACAACGAAGAAGGATATTTCAACGATATCAACAAGAATTGCAATGTATTTCTGCAATAACCTTCCAAGAAGAAATCGCAACAACCGTTTCTAATCGCTGGTTAACAGCTCTGTTAATCGATCCACGACAAAGCAATGTTACAGTTAAAATGCTATTACAAATGTTTGAAAAACATAATATAGAAGCAAGACATGTTTGGAAACCTATGCATTTACAACCATTATTTAAAAATTTTGATTTTGTTTCATTAGAGCAAGATAATGCGGGATACATTTTTGAACATGGTATTTGTTTACCTTCTGCTTCAAATATGTCGTTATTACAACAAGATAGAGTCATAAACATTTTACAGGACACGTTATTGCGACATCAGTTGTGAACAAAATGAACTAAAAGCTGAAGCGGTTAAGATCTCTGTAAGTTAATAATGCAATAGACTGGAACAATATTTTGCTCCAGTCTATTGTTATATATGTAGTTAATTATTTGAAAAGTGTTTAGCTAGATTTTTTAAATAACTGTAAAGTTCACTAGGGAACCCTATATTTTTAGCAGTAGTACCTTTATGATTATCAATGAACGCCTCGGGAGAAATAGAAAAAACACGCTGGAAGTTTTTTAAGTAAGTTGAATAAGATTTATAACCATATGATTTCCATATGTCTTTGTGGTTATTAGAAGATAGTATCTCTACAGCTAAACGATAAATTTTGACTTTCCTAATATATTTTATTAAGGATATATTCATTGTTTCAGAAAAAACGCGAGATAAATAACTAGAATTTACATAAAATTTTTCAGCAATAGTAGCTAATGTAAGATTTTCTTTATAATGTTCATTGATGTAGATTAAAACATTATTAATTAGTGGATTGGATGCTTCCAAATTGTGTTCTCGATAATAATTACCTAACCTAATAAAGTTAATTAAACGAATAATACTAATATCTGCATTAAAATAATCTTTTTCGTATATTGAAATGATGGTGTCCAGTAACTCTTTCTTAATAAAATTATCAATTTTACTTTGATCTAGTTCTAGATTGTCCCAATTGAATAATGAAAAACGATTAAAACTTAACTTATTAATATTTAAGGCAATCACTTTGCCTGAATTAATGAGTAGTTTTGGAGCTGAATAAGGTTGTATTAAAAAAAATTCATGTTTATGATAACTACCTAAATAAGCTTTATCATATAAAGTGACACTACCAGTTAAAACAAAAAAAATACTAATTGTATTAAAGCTTTCATTTATATTAATATCAGCATTGTGAATTTGATAATTATAATCCATTGTATCTCTCTTTCCTTCTTCATAGTATTGTGCCAAACCTATCATATCACTTACAATTGCTAAATAATTTACCATCAAAAGCAAATTATTTACTGATAATGGTCAAAAAATTAAAAGTAAATTTGATATGTCTAAAGTTGAAAAGCAATTGTGAGAAGGTCGTGTTTTTATAAAATATGATAATTAAACTATCGTATGTTTCGAGTATTATAAATAAATTAAAATAATCTTTTTGGAATTAATTAAGCGCTAACGGTGATCGTTAGCGCCGGCTTGGAGATATGAATTGAATATTCAAAAGTTTAAAGAGAATAATAAAAACATCCCTATAAGATATCATAGAGTAAATGACAACTACTCCGTTAGTAGAAGTAGCTAACTATATTATAACAAGGTCAAAGATAAATTTTATTATCATTTTGGAATTAGAAAAAAATAGCAGACGAATAGTAAAATAAAAACACTAGTCTAGGAGACTAGTGAAAAATAGTAATAGCAAAAGGCTATATTTTGTAATTCTATTGATGAAAATGAACGGTAACACAGTTACTAAAGTTATTTTTTTTGAAAGCACAGTACTATATACCATTTGTCTTCATAAAAACAGTAAAATGAAGACAACAAAATTATATCAAATCAAAATTTTTTATAATATATTTTTTGAGGATGTGTAAAAAAACTAATAATTAAAGTAAAAATTAAGCTTTATTATTTTGTTAATATTAATAATGATAAAATTTTCGTATTTATGCTTTGATAGTTTTTATTAAAAATTTAATTAGTAATATAATTATTGTTGGTGATTCTATATACGTGAATATATACTTATGTTAGCTAATAATGAATTTGGAGAAATAGCATAAATAATTTCCAAATTAATAAACAACAGCACTTTTGATTTTTACTATATAGTTATCAATTTTTACTACATATTTTGAATGCACTATAGTTTATTATAGAAGTGCTATAATAAACTTGTGTGATAAATAAACACATAAAATTTTTCATAAAATATATTCCCTAATAAGATGGGAAGAGGTAAATTATGTGCAAATTATTTACTTCTTCCTATTTTTATTAGTTATAAACAAACAGTTTTTTTACTTAAATAGAGGCATTTTTTACTAATGGTTAAAATGAGCTATACATTAACAAAATATCATACTATATTTGTAATGAGGTACGGCACATACAGCTAGAATTAATAACATTTTATTTGTTATTAATACATCATCCACAGACGTGTTTTACCTCAAACACACTTGCTTTCTCCTAAACTATTTGTTTAATTAATATTCTTTTTGTTAGTTACAATCAGAGTGTAATGACTAACATAAGTATAGGTAGTGCATCCATATAAACTGCCTCACTCAATCATTTAACATAAACAAAAAGCGAATTTTGTGTAGAAAATTAGCCTGAGTTTTAAAATGTGCACACGACTTGATTCATTTCAGTCGTGTGCATTTTTGTGTTGTGAATGAAGAAGAAACTACGAAATGATAGGTATATGCAAAAGAGAGAAAATAGTTTAATTTGTCCTAGCTGTTTGTATGGCGAAATTATTAGCAGTTAATGATAATTAAAATGTGTGCCAAAAAATAACTTCTTTCGTTATAATAGATAATATGAGATGGAGGAATGTGACGTGGAATTTTGGTTGAAACAACAAGCAAATCGTAATGGGGATGCGGTGTTTATAGACAATGGGAAGACAAAATTAACCTTTAACAGTTGCTATCAACGTGCAACACATCTTGCCTACAGTATTCATAATTTAAATCAAAAACGTGTAGGTATGTACATCGATAACAGTATAGAATCAATTATACTTATTCAAGCTGCTTGGCTCGCTGGGGTAGAAATTGCAATGTTGAATACACGTTTGACAGAAACAGAGATGCAAAATCAGATGCATTCAATCGATGTCGAAGTCATTTTGACAACTTCAGATTTAACTTTAGATGGCTTTGATATTTATACTTATGCGTATTTAATAACTTGTGCTGAAGAACAATCATATGAAGCACCTTTTGACATTAATCGTATTGCTTCAATTATGTTTACTTCTGGTACAACGGGTCCTCAAAAAGCAGTACCTCAAACATTTGCCAATCATTATGCTAGTGCTATAGGTTGTGAACAAAGTCTAGGTTTTGATGCCAATACAAAATGGTTGTCAGTGTTACCTATTTATCACATATCTGGTCTTAGTGTGATTTTGCGTGCATTAATTGCAGGATTCACTGTAAGAATAGAGCCAAAATTTAATACACAGCAAATATTGCACATCATTTCTGAAGAATCACCGACACATGTGTCATTAGTACCACAAACATTAAAATGGTTAATGGATGCGGGGTTAACTCAGCCATATAACATAGAAAAAATTTTACTCGGCGGTGCGAAGTTATCTGCTGCTTTAATCAACCAAGCATTGTCCAATAAGTTACCAATTTACAATTCATTTGGTATGACTGAAACTTGTTCACAATTTTTGACTGCTTCACCGACAATGTTGGAGCATCGTCCAGACACAGTTGGTAAACCTAGTGATAATGTACAAGTGAAAATTGTACGACCAGATAATAAAGGTCATGGAGAATTAGTGATCAAAGGTAATAACGTTATGGAAGGGTACTTATATCCTAATGAGTTGAACGCTATTGATGAACAAGGTTATTTTAATACTGGAGATATTGCTGAAATAGACGATGAAGGTTTTGTAATGGTATATGATCGGAGAAAAGATTTAATAATTAGTGGTGGGGAAAATATATATCCATTTGAAATTGAATCTGTGGCAAAAGCATGCAAAGATGTGGAAGATGCAATGTGTGTCGGTACGGTTGATGATATTTGGGGAGAAGTACCATATTTATATTATGTAGCTAAAGATACTGTGAAAGAGTCACAATTACAAGACTATTTACAAAATCATTTAGCAAAATATAAAGTTCCAAAGTATTTAAAGCGCGTATCAGCGTTACCATACACCTCTACTGGAAAATTACAGCGTCAACATTTGTAAAATAGGAGTGACTTATGATGAAAATAGTAGATATGAAACTATATACTGTTGAGTTACCTTTTAAAGCGCCTATTGTGACGCCGAAAATTACACTGTCTACAAGACAAGCACTTATTTTAGAATTGGTTACTGATGATAATTCACACTATTTTGGGGAATGTAATGCGTTTGACACAGACTGGTATTTTGACGAAACGATCGAGGTAGTAAAACAGCAATTACAGCAATGGTTTGAGGCTAATAAGTATAAAGCATTTTCAACATTTGAAGATATCCAGCAGATGGTTATTTCGCTAGAAGCGTATCCAGCGACTCGTAGTACAATTATTATGGCAACATATCAAATGTTTTATAAGCTATATAATATTACTGTCGATTACGGTGCGACCGTTAGTGGGTTGACTGCAGAAAGATTACAACAACTTAGAGATACACAACCGAAAAGAGTAAAGGTGAAATGGTCTAATACAATAAAAGCTGATTTACAACATCTAATAGCTTTGGCACATAGGCCGAATCTCGTTATAGATGGGAATGAAAGTATTGCTAAAAATGATGCTGCGCGCTTAACGCAATTGTATGCTGATGATATCCTTTATATTGAAGAACCGTTTTATAATTTAACAACATTTAACCAAGTGCCGAATCTGCCATTAGCTATAGATGAAAAAGCTATATCAACTACAGCAATTTTAGATATTGTAAATAATTATAATGTTGAAGTAGTAGTTTTAAAACCATTCCGTTTAGGCGGATTGGACAGAGTGCTTTCACTTATTCAAAAACTTGAACAGTATAATGTTAAAACGGTCATCGGTGGCATGTATGAATATGGTTTGAGTCGCTACTTTACAGCAATGCTCGCTCAATATGCAACTTACCCGGGCGACATCACACCAGCAGGTTATTATTTTCAGCAAGATATTGTGAAGGATTCAGGTTTGTTAAATAATGGAAGACTGGAATTTAATCCTCCCGTTATAGATTTAACACAATTGACCCCAGTGCTTTAATGTTTTTTGTTTTTCTTTTTTAGAGGAACTGGATCGAATCCTCCTTTGTGTAACGGATGACATTTTAAAATTCTCTTAATGCCTAGCCAGCTGCCTTTGAATGCTCCATAAACTTCTACAGCTTCTTTTGTATAAGCTGAACAAGTTGGATAAAATCGGCATGTTGGTGGAGTAAGTGGTGAAATAAAATTTTGATATAGATAGATAACTCCTAAAAACAGTTTTTTCATATTATAGCCTCCAACGTATTTGTAAACATGATAATTTTAACATAAATAAGAGGTGTCAGATGAGTATAAAGTTTAAAGATAGAGATAATAATGATGTACTATTAAAGTTCAAAGAAGAAAATGATTTTGCTGATGCAACACACGTACTTACAATTCCTATTTATACAAATAAATTGTTGTTTACACAACATAAAAAACGCGGTATAGAGTTTCCAGGGGGCAAAGTGGAAGTAAATGAAACATCACAAGAAGCTGCTATTAGGGAATTGCATGAAGAAACAGGTGCCACAGTTAAGGAAATGCATTATATAGCGCAATACCATGTTGCTCGAAGTGACTTACCTAGTTTCAATAAAGATGTTTATGTTGTATTAGTTGATTTTATCGAAGAAAAAGAGGACTATTTAGAAACAACAGGACCTGTTTTATTTGCAACAATTGAAGAAATTCCTGACACTGATAAAAGCTTTTTGCTAAAAGATGATGCAATATTAAGTTGTGTAGATAGGATGATGAATCTTGGCTATTACTAAAACAAAGAAAATGCCTATAGATGTTCGCAATCACAGTGGTTATGAGATTACATATTTAGTGGATGATTTACAAGTTAAAGCGCTATTATTATTACCGTATCAGCGTGTTAAACGTATCGTAGTTTATTTACGTGGTGGTAAAGGTCAAGTAGGGAAGGTGAGAACAGGCAGATTACTGCAATTTGCCAATGCTGAAACGTTAGTAGTAGGCCCTTATTATCGAGGCAATAATGGTAGCGAGGGAAAAGACGATTTCAACGGTGAAGATTTAAAAGATGTGACGACCTTAGTGAAGCTATTACACACACAATATCCAGATGCAGCAATTCACATGATAGGATTTTCGCGTGGAGGATTACAGGGGCTCCTGACATACTATGACTTACCAGTATCCAGTTTTATAATTTGGGGTGGTGTGTCTGATATCAAACTAATGTATGAAGAGCGCGTGGATTTGAGAGGAATGTTGCGGCGTATGATTGGTCACCCTAAAAAACAAGCAGCTGCTTACCAGTTGCGTGATGCCATGCAATATATTACACCAACAAGCCCACCTATATTAATAGTCCATGGTGCACAAGATCACCAAGTAGGTATTCATCAAGCGTATTATTTAGCTCAAGCGTTGAACGATATCTCGTTAACTTACCGCACCGTATACCAACAACAAGAAGGGCATGTGCCAAGACCGTTTGCCTTGTCACCTGTTTTGAATCAGATACAACAGTGGATGTCAGATGTTGAACACCAAACGATTCAAGATGATTATGCAATAGAATAAATTACAAAGAGGCTGAGACAAATTACTTATGTCCCAGCCTCTTTTCATATTATTATAATTGTTTAAATCCGCCTTTGATTGCGAGTTCTTGTGCTTCAGTACCGAATTTTTCAAAATTCTCATTAAAGCGATTAATTAAGTCTTGTGCTTGCTCTTTATATGCAGCAGCATCGCTCCAAGCATTAATTGGGTTTAAAATTGTCTGTGGCACATCATCTACTTCAACAGGGATACTTAATCCGAAAGTATCGTCCTTCTTGAATTCAGCATCTTTCAATTGACCTGTGATAGCTTGATTTACCATTTGGCGTGTATAGTTTAGGCTAATTCTTCTACCTACACCATATTTACCACCAGTCCATCCAGTGTTAACTAAATACACATCTACTTCGTGCTCGTCGATAAGTTCACCTAAAATATCAGCGTATACAGTAGCATTGAGTGGTAAGAATGGAGAACCAAAGCATGTAGAGAATGATGGTTCAGGTTCAGTAACACCACGTTCTGTACCAACTAATTTAGCTGTAAAACCACTTAAGAAATGATACATAGCTTGATCTTTTGTTAACTTAGCGATTGGTGGTAATACACCGAAAGCATCAGCAGTCAAAAAGATAATTGTATTTGGATGCGCTGCTTTTGATGGTTTAACAATATTATCTATGTGATCAATAGGGTAAGCAGCTCGAGTATTTTCGGTATAGTAATTGTCATCGAAATCAACATCTCCGTAATTATCAACAACTACATTTTCTAATACAGTACCATATTTTATAGCATCATATATTTGTGGTTCTTTTTTCTGTGATAGATTGATAGCTTTAGCATAGCAACCACCTTCGATATTAAAAATACCGTTTTCGTTCCAGCCATGCTCATCATCACCGATAAGTTTTCTTGTAGGGTCTGCTGACAATGTAGTTTTACCGGTACCTGATAAACCAAAGAATAACGCGACATCTCCTTTTTCACCAACATTTGCAGAACAGTGCATACTTAAAATGTCACTTTTTGGTAATAGGTAATTCATTACAGAAAAAATACCTTTTTTCATTTCACCGGCATATTCAGTGCCACCGATTAAAATGACTTTGTGTTTAAATGATGTAATAATAAATGTTTCAGAGTTTGTGCCATCGATGGTAGGATCAGCTTTGAACCTTGGTGCAGAAACGATTGTAAAATCTGCTTTAATGTCTTCTGCTTCTTCTTTTGAGCTAGGTTTAATGAACATGTTTTGAGCAAATAAGTTATGCCATGCTAATTCATTAATTACCGTTAAGTTCAACTGTGAATCTTCATCGCTACCTGCATAACCATTAAAGATGTATAGCTCATCTTTTTCATCTAAATAATCTAATACTTTATCATATAAATTAAGGAAAGTTGTTTCATCAATGGGCTGATTGATTTCTCCCCAGTCGATATCATCTTTATATGATGGTTCAGAAACGATGAATTTATCTTTTGGTGATCGACCTGTATATTTACCTGTTCTTGCGTTTATTGCGCCTAGTTCTGTTAGTTCACCTTCATTATTATCAATGATTTTATAATTTAATTCTGTTGTTGATAATTGAAATAAGGAAGTGTTTTTTCTTAAAATGTTTTGTAGTTTATTAGTGTAAGTATACGTGTCTATCGCCATACTTAATCCCTCCATCGTTATTTTAATGTAAGCCCTTACAGTTAACGAGTATAACATAATTACATAATTAATCCATACCAATTTTCGATAAAATTTGAATAAAAGTTAAATTGACATAAGATGCCAGATTAGTTACTATATTAGTAACGGATTCTCTTATCCTGAGTGGCGGAGGGACATGGACCCAATGAAGCCCAGCAACCTCTTCTTAATTGAAGGAAGGTGCCAAACCGTTTGCAGACCTATATTGTCTGAACGATAAGAGCGAATGGACGTACAGAGCCTTCTCTCTATTTATATAGTGATGAAGGCTCTTTTTTATTAAGCTCAACAGATAGAGAATTTTCGTAATTTAAAGCTAAAGGAGCACATTATGACTTACAATAGAAGACTTTTTACTTCAGAATCTGTAACAGAGGGACATCCAGATAAAATTGCAGACCAAGTTTCTGACGCAATTTTGGATGAAATTTTAAAGGATGACCCAAATGCAAGAGTGGCATGTGAAACAACAGTAACAACAGGAATGGCACTTATTTCAGGAGAAATATCTACATCTACTTACGTCGATATTCCGAAAGTTGTCAGAGAAACAATAAAAGAAATTGGCTATACTCGTGCAAAATTTGGTTATGATAGTCAAACAATGGCTGTTTTAACAGCAATAGATGAACAATCATCAGATATAGCACAAGGTGTAGATACTGCATTAGAGTATCGTAATGATATTTCGGAAGAAGAAATAGAAGCAACTGGAGCAGGTGACCAAGGCTTAATGTTTGGTTATGCTACGAATGAAACGGATACATATATGCCGTTACCAATTTTTTTATCACACCAACTTGCAAAACGCTTATCAGATGTTAGAAAAGACAAAATACTTGATTACTTAAGACCAGATGGAAAAGTACAAGTAACAGTGGAATATGATGAGCAAGATGAACCAAAACGTATAGACACAATTGTCTTATCAACACAACATGCAGAAGATGTTGAATTAACACAAATTGAACAAGATATTAAACAGCATGTAATTGAACCAACTGTACCGACAGCATTATTAGATGCAGAGACTAAATTTTATATTAACCCAACAGGTCGTTTCGTAATTGGAGGGCCACAAGGTGATGCTGGATTAACTGGCCGTAAAATTATTGTTGATACGTATGGTGGTTATGCACGACATGGTGGGGGATGCTTTAGTGGTAAGGATCCAACCAAAGTAGATAGATCTGCTGCATATGCTGCTAGATATGTTGCTAAAAATATTGTTGCTGCTGAATTAGCTGACAAATGTGAAGTTCAATTGGCATATGCTATTGGTGTAGCTGAACCTGTATCTATCGCAATTGATACTTTTGGAACAGGTAAAGTAGGCGAAGCACAATTAGTTGAAGCAGTAAGAAATCATTTCGACTTACGTCCGGCAGGCATAATCAAAATGTTAGATTTAAAACAACCAATCTATAAACAAACAGCAGCTTATGGTCATTTTGGTAGAACAGATGTATTGTTACCATGGGAAAAACTGGATAAAGTTAATTTATTGAAAGATTCGGTACAAGCATAATAACAATTTCAAAAATATGTGAGTTTTCCATCGAATGATAAACAGTTTTCTATTATAATGTAAGTATTGAAGAAAAAAGGAGCGAAATTGTTATGAATTCATTTGGACCAATTGAAATTGGTTTGATTGTAGCTGTGATCGTAGCAGTCATTTGCTTGATATTATTTTTAGTTACACTTAAAAGTAAGAAGAAAGCACAACAAAAAGCAGAAGAGCATTATCAAAAAAAAGAAAAGCAATTACAGGATTCTTATGCTGAGGAATTAGAAAAAGAAAGAATTGAAAATAAGAAAACTGTAACTAAACAAAAGGAAGATTACGATCACACTGTAAACTCCAAAAATCGTGAAATTGATGCGTTAAAACTTTTCTCGAAAAATCATAGTGAATATGTCACTGATATGAGGTTGATTGGTATTCGTGAGCGTTTGGTGAATGAAAAACGTATTCGACCAGAAGACATGCATATTATGGCAAATATCTTTTTACCTCGAAATGAGTTTAGTGATGTGCAACGTATTAGCCATTTAGTTTTAACACGAACAGGACTTTATATTATTGATTCACAATTATTAAAAGGTCATGTATATAATGGTATAAGCGGTGCTCAGTTTGAAGAAACGCCAATGATGTCACAAGTATTTGATACATTAGACTTAGATAAGAAGGATCCTCAAGTATTAGTATTGGATCAAAATGACGATACACAGTCATTATCAGTAGTTAATTATTCTAATCATTTGGAAGCTGTTGAAAAGTTAGCTGGTGACTTACAAAATGAATTGAATTTAAAATATACACCAACAACAATTTTATATTTCAATCCTAAAAATGATGGTGGGGTTACTATTTCTAACTTTGCGCAAACTGCTAATAGTAAAGTATTAGTTGGACCAGAACAACTTGATGAGTACTTTAATAAATTTGTTTTCCACGGTAGAATTCAATATAATGTTGAAGATTTACAGCAAGTTATGGATAAAATTGAATCATTTAATTAATATACAAAACTGAGCGTCAAAATAATAGACGCTCAGTTTTTGTATATTTTACACTTTTAAGCATAATCTTTTGTTATTTTTAGTAATTTTTATATGATTAGAGTATCTTAAGTTGGAAGGGGTATTAATTTGGAAACAGTAGAATTTTATAATGGTAATAAAATGCCAGTAGTTGGTTTAGGTACATTCCGTGTTGAAAATAATGATGATTGTAAAGAGGCTGTAAAACATGCCATCATTAATGGTTATCGAAGCATCGATACTGCAATGATTTATGATAACGAATCAAAAGTTGGAGAAGGTATTGCAGAAGGCTTAGCTGAAGCTGGAATTGCAAGAAACGAATTATTTATTACATCTAAATTGTGGTTAGCTGACTACGGTCGTGAAAATGTTCAAGCAGCATACGAAACAAGTTTGAAAAAACTTGGATTAGATTACTTAGATTTATATTTAATGCATTGGCCAGGGTTAGATGAAGCTGTAATGATTGATACTTGGCAAGGTATGGAAGATTTATATAAAGATGACAAAGTTAAAAATATTGGTGTAAGTAACTTTACTGTTAGTCATTTAGAAGCTTTATTAGCACAAGTATCTATCAAACCTGTAATTAACCAAGTTGAGTTTCACCCGTACTTAGTACAAGATGAACTTCGCCGTTATTTAGAAGTTCAAAATATAGTGGCTGAATCTTGGTCACCATTAATGAATGCTCAAATTTTGGATGATGAAGTAGTAAAAGCTGTGGCAGAAGAAGTAGGCAAAACTCCTGCACAAGTCATCATCCGTTGGAATATAGAAAATAATGTCGTTGTTATCCCTAAATCAATTACACCATCAAGAATTGATGAAAACTTAGATGTATTTAACTTTAGTTTAACAACTGCCCAAATTGAAAAATTAAATGCTTTAAATGAAGATAAACGTATTGGTCCTAATCCGGATGAGTTTAGTGGGCAATAAACTGATAATAAAATCCCTAGTGTAGGTAATTACACTAGGGATTTTTTCATTTTTTAACTAATAGTATAGCCTATAAGACAAGCTATAAAAGCACCAAGATATTGCAATACAGAATATAAAGTGAAATGAAACAAATTTCTTTCTTTGTCAATAAATTGTACAAGTTCTGATGCCAAAGTCGAAAAAGTCGTTAAGCCACCCAAAAATCCAACAGTGGTTAGTGATAATATTAAGTTATCTGACGTCTGATTCATAATAATTCCAATTAGCAAGCTCCCGACAAGATTGACGAATAAAGTAGCAATAGGTATACGGGATACAAAGTGACGATTACAATAATTTGTAATGGCACCTCTAACTACTGCACCCAAGCCTCCTCCAAACATAATACATAATAAATTAAGCATTTAACCAACTCCCAATTTTGACACCTAAGTAGCAACATAAAATGCCTAATACATAACTTATAATAGCGTATATAAATAAATGAACGATCGCTTGATGATTAAGCATAGTAACTAATTCAAATTGAAAGGTCGAAAATGTTGTTAAGGCACCTAAAAATCCAGTAGTAACAGCTTTTTTTAAGTGTGGATTATTTCGAAAATAATTTAACGATAGTACACCTAATAATCCCATTAACGTAGCACCTGTTAAATTTGCTAGTAAAGTACCGATAGGAAATGCTGTCGAATTGTTATTAAACAAAGATAATCCATAGCGTAACGCCGCACCAAACGCGCCGCCTATAAAAATATATAAATACTGCATAGTATATTACCTTCCTAACATAAAAAATAGAGCGAGAAAGAACCCAAACAAATAACACTTGGAATTCGTATACCCGCTCTCACGATGTGACATGTTTACTTCTTCATTTTATTATGGATGTATACATGTTACTTAATTTGTGTTGATTTAATGTGAAATATACATTTATGTAGTCTTACTTACACAATTATAATTAATTAAAAAATGATGCCAAAAGTAGCAAGTGAAGATAAAATATGTATAATAATCACGATTAATAAGATGAATGGTAGTAGTTTGCTTGCTTTTTTAACCCAATCCGTGCGTTCTTTTGAATGCTTGATTGATTTATCTGAAAGAATAATAGCAGCAATTAAAATTATTGCGTTAATAAAGCTACAGACAAAAATTAATTTAATCATAGAATCAAATATCTGATCTAGCAAAGGGTTGTAAGTATTGAAACAAAAACTTACTAATATTAATAGCCCAGATAAATAAAAATAAAGTTTTGAGCGTGCCATATTTACCTCCTATAGCGTATCATTTGATAATAATAACACACTTTTACAAAAAGTTAATAGTATTAGTGATTTCTCTGTAATACATACTCATACTATAGTTGAGTAATTATAAATTGTAGGTATAAGAATGGAATTAATATGTTTTAAATAATGAAATTATATAAATTATAGGCAAAAAATTAGAAATTTTATGGCAATGGTGGTATAAATGAAATGTATGGTTTAATAGATTTAAGACAATTCGAAGAGAATTGTTTATATTAGTCAGGAGGAATATGTAATGACAAAATTAAATGTTGAAGTGTTTGCAGATGGTGCAGATATTGAACAAATGAAAGCTGCTTATAAAAATAAAGAGGTTGATGGTTTTACTACTAACCCAAGTCTAATGGCCAAAGCAGGCGTAACGGATTATAAAGCTTTCGCAGAAGAAGTTGTACGTGAAATTCCTGATGCTTCTATTTCTTTTGAAGTATTCGGTGACGATTTAGAAACGATGGAAAAAGAAGCTGAAATCTTAAAACAATATGGTGACAATGTTTTTGTTAAAATTCCTATTGTTAATACTAAAGGTGAAACAACAATTCCTTTAATTAAAAAATTATCAGCTGATAATGTACGTTTAAACATTACTGCTGTTTATACTTTAGATCAAGTTAAAGAAATTACTGATGCTGTAACAGAAGGTGTGCCAACATATATCTCTGTATTTGCTGGACGTATCGCTGATACTGGCGTAGATCCAGTACCAATGGTTAAAGAATCAGTTGAAATTGCACATAGTAAAGCAGGCGTTAAATTATTATGGGCAAGTTGTAGAGAAGTAATTAACGTAATTCAAGCAGATGAATTAGGTGCAGATATTATTACTTGTCCTGCAGACGTTGTTAAAAAAGTAAATACTAATTTAGGCAGAGATATCGAAGAACTGTCAGTTGATACAGTTCAAGGTTTCGCTAAAGATATTCAATCATCTGGCTTATCTATTTTATAATGAAATAGATTGAGTCCGGGATATAAATAGCTCAGACTTTAATATAAACGTCAATTTCTATTGAAAAGATATAGAAATTGACGTTTTCTTTATTTTTTGAATGACAAAATATAGTTTGCCCGATGTTGTAATGTGTTGACACCCGGGAGAATAGCATGTGAGAGTGACTACAGGCTCGAACTATACCCCAGGCAAGCTAGCACGGTCAAAATTGAACGTTTTTAAATAAACAAATGAATGTCAGACAATGATATAGCTGTTATCAAGGATAAGGTACTTTTAAGATAAAAGATTCTACTATTGAATCATTGTGTTATTTACTATAAACTTTAATGGTAAATTGAAATGAACGAAATAGAGCGAGGTATAGTACATGAGTTCGAATATTTTTCAACAGAAAGTGAAAAAACAGCTGTGGTTTTTGAATAAAAAAGAAAAACGTACTTTACATAAAGTTTTAGAGGAAGCAACTTCAAAAGATTCAGAGGTTGATTTAAAACGCCCAGTAAGGTTTTCTAACCAATTTTTAAAAGAGTTTATTTTTCAAGAAAAAGTCGTTTCAGTGACGACATTGTTTCCTTTATTAATTGGTATTTTGTTTGCCTATATTATTTTAATTGGTGTGTTTTTATTTGGTTTTATTACAAGTTTGACTGCAGTCCAATATTTTATAAAACCGGAAGTGTCGTTATCTCCTCTGGTAGTTATTTTAACACTGATAGGTTCAATTTTATTAGTTATTTTGAGCTTATATTTTATTAAGGTTGCTACTGCATACTTTACTAAAAAGTTATTGGAATATAAACATAATTCGAAATTATAACTGACAGCTAATTATAAGTTTGTTTAAATAAATGGATAAGGACAATACTTTCTTGCCATTTTTTTAGAATCAGATGATAGGGTTCATCGATAGTCAGAAAATGACTGTTATTAAATTGAATAATTGAAGCGGAGCCTTTTGTTTTTACTCCACTTATCGAATGCGCATTGATATAATATTGTATCGGTGCGCGTTTAGGTTTTAGTGGAAATAGAATTAAAGTGTCGTGGATGAAGATAGGTACTAACTTATTAATTTTAAGCATGGCTTTGGCATGTTTGAGTTGTACAGTTAAAGATTTATTATTGATTTCTAATAAATATTTTACTACATTGTAAGGCGTTGTTGGATAAATGTAGTAATGGTTTAAATGTTGACAAAGTGTTTTTGTTTGTGTACTTTTTTGAGTGTGTAAGTATAACATATTTGCTGAAGAATGCATATGAACATATTCCTTTCATATTTTAAAATAATTTGAATATTTCACTTGTACAGCCTTTTTATAATTTTTAATTGTAGATAATGATAGTTGCATAATATTAGCAATTTCATATTGCTTATAACCTTGTAAAGATAGCAAGAACCATTGTTGTTCTTTGTGAGATAATTGATTGCTAAACTGTGTATACAAAATGGAGGCTTCAATAGAGGAGAAATTATTCTGAGCTTCTAAGTGGCACAGATTGATATCGACAAAGTGATATTTAAGATGTTTGGAGCGAAATTGATCAATCAAATGGAAACGTAATCTGATATATAAATATGACTCTAATGAGTTGGAATGCTGGGGATTATAATTTACGAGTAATTGCCATAAGTGAATAAATAATATTTGAAAATATTCATCATAATTATACGTGATTTTATATCGTTTTAATAGTTTGTGTATTAACTGTTGTTGCTTTTGCAATTCGATTGAAATTGTCATTATAGTTCCTTTAAGGTTGTAATTACAACTTGAATTTCCGGATATAGAGATTTTATTACGATTAATAGAAATTTTCATTTGCTTAATTAGATAAATAGGTGTTAAATATTAGTAGTAGATAGAATAAATAAACAACATAGCGATTGAATACATGATTAACTCAAAGATATGACATTTTATCTTAATTTTTGTATAAATAGGGAGGTTTCATAATGGATTACGCACACTTAAATTTAGAGCATTTTTTCTCTAGACATGATGACCTAGACATAATAAAAGATAAATCAGATTTTGTAATGATAAATAATACGACCAACGAAATGTTATATCGTGATGGAGATATTGAAGGTACGATTGATTTGAATCGCTATTATTATAAAAATAGATCTCAAGCAGTTAGCTTTATTATGATGGATTATTATAGAAGTCAAGAGTAATGAAATTAAAATTTCATTACTTTTTTTATGAATTTGTGACAACTTAGGTATTAAATTGTCTATTTTACAGTAAAGTGTTAGACTTTATTATCGAAGTCTTATAATTAAATACGATAATTTTGACCTTAGAGGTGTGAACATGACAAAGCATAGTAAAGGCTCTATATTATCAATTATTGGTTTATTGGTAATATTAGCTGTCGTTGTGAGTATCGTCTTTTCAATGATTTCTGATCAAATCTTCTTTAAAGATGTTAAAGAAGTAGAAAAGGTAGAAAATCTCAAAGTTTCTTTAGAAAAGGCGTCGAAAAAACAAATTCATAACTATACTAGTCAACAAGTGTCTAGTAAAGATAATAAAAACTGGCGAGATGCGTCATCTGGAGAAATTAAAGCTGCGATGGATAGTAGTAAATTAATTGATAGCGATACTCAAAAATATCAATTTTTAGAACTTGATCGCTATCAAGGAATCGATGAAAATAGAATTAAGAGAATGTTGATTGATAATCCTACTTTATTAAAACACTCTGACGATTTTATTAAAGCAGCAAAACATAAACATGTAAATGAAGTATACTTAATTTCACATGCATTGCTAGAAACTGGCTCTGCTAAAAGTGAATTAGCAAGTGGTGTGGAAATTGATGGCAAAAAATACTATAATTTCTTTGGTGTAGGCGCACTTGACGAAGATCCTGTTAATACAGGCGCTAAATACGCTAAAAAGCATGGTTGGGATACGCCAAGTAAAGCCATTGAAGGTGGAGCGGCATTTATCCATGATCATTTCTTATCTAAAAAAGAACAAAATACATTATATAGTATGAGATGGAACCCACAAAATCCAGGTAAACATCAATATGCAACAGACATTAAATGGGCAGAAAGTAATGCAAGTTTAATGGCCAACTTTTATAAAGATATGAAAACTGAAGGTAAGTATTTCAAATATTTTGTCTATAAAGATGATGACAAACATAAATCGCAATAATAAAAACTAGAAAGCTGAGATATAAATCTCCGTTTTCAAAATAAGAGGAGACTGGGACAACATTGATTCGTCCCAGTCTCTTTTCATATTGTCAGTAGCTGACTGCATTGAAAATGCGCTTCAAACCGAGCTTGTTTCAACGCTAGTCATTCTTGCCGGGGTGGGAAAACGAAATTATTTTTTTCAAAATCAGATTTCTGTCCCACTTCATGTTTTAGTCGAAACCTTTTTTTCGTGTTGGCAGTAGCTGACTGCATTGAAAATGCGCTTCAAACCAAGCTTTTTTCAACGCTAGTCATCCTTGCCGGGGTGGGACGACGAAATCATTTTTCAAAATCGGATTTCTGTCCCACTCCCTCTTTATATTTTAAGTCTTTTATTTTGAACAAAGGCTGCCTGGTGTATGTTTCAAACATATAGTTTCTTACTATTCCATCGGGTGTCAGCACGTTACATCATCGAACAAATTATATTTTGTTGTTCAAAAGGTAAAAAAGCATCAAATTCTATATATTTTGAATAGAACTTGACGCTTTTTCCAATCAGATTTATGTCCGATCTCGTGATTTTTGTTAATAAACTTTATTTTTTCTAGAGATAAGTAATAATAATAAAAGTGTCGAAATAAATACTTTGAAAATAAGCTTCATGTGATCACATCCTACTCTAAATACTAGCGTTGCCTATTATACATGTTATAAAACAAAATAACTATTCTTCAAAATAATGATGTTTTTCTAAAAAATTCTTGGCAACGACAGCAGGTTCAAGACTTTTACCATCTGCTTGGTAGTTCAATTTTTGCATATCTTGTGTTGAAATTTTATTGTTTAATTTGGCAATAGATTTTTTGATTTTCGGATTGTCTTGTAGAAAATCATTAGGTGCAACTGCACTTGCATCGTATGGAGGGAAGAAATTTTTGTCATCTTTCAACACAACTAAATCATAGGCAGAAATTCGACCATCGGTAGTATAACCTAATGCTACATCTAACTTTTTATTTTTAAGGGCATCATAGACTAAACCAATTTGCATAGGCTTTAATTTATTGAAGCCAAAACCGTAAAATGATTTAAATGGTTTATAACCATCGCCACCACGTTTAATCCAAGTTGAATCTGTACCTACGTTTACTTTATTTTTAATCTTTTTCAGATCTGAAACAGTACGCAAATTATATTTCTGTGCTGTTTCTTTAGTGACCATGAAAGCGAAAGTATTTTCAAACCCATAAGAATCAAAAAATGTTTGATCAAATTTTTTATTGAACAATGTTTGTGTAATTGACATTGCCTTTTGAGGGTTTCTAATAGGTTGCTGTTCTAGTACACCAACTAAATCAGTGCCAGTATATCGTGTGCTAGAGATGTCAGCATCATCATTGATCATTGCGTTATGTTGGATTGTAGCTGAACCTAAATTATTAATAATAGAAGCAGAGTATTCACCATTTGAATCATGTTCAATTTGTTCTTTTAACATGTATGCCATGATTTGTGATTCACTCGTAGCCAAAGCAGAGATTTTGATATTTTTTTGGTTATTGCCACCACCTAAACCGGGTAAATCACAACTTGCTAATATAGAAAAGCTTAATATAATTAATATTGCAAAATACTTTAATCGTTTCATTGATTACCGTCCCATTTAAATTACTTTATTAAAATTAATTTTTTGTATGTAAATAGAGTATCATAGTTGAAAGAAATAATTAACAAGAGCTATGAAAAATTGTTGTATAATGAAATTATTTATAGAATATAGTATTGTTAAATTTATCAGTAATCAATTACAGGAGGGGTCATATGCGAGTAGCAATTATTGGTGCTGGTACAGCCGGTGTATCAGTACTAAGAGAAATGGTTAAATATGAAAAGTTTAAAGATTGGTACGTTGATGTATATGATACACCTAAAAATATGGGGAAGGGCGTCCCATTTCAAAATGACAGTGATCAATTGTTAATTAATTTACCTGCTAAGGAAATGTCTATTAATATCGAAAATCAACGAGAATTTTTCGATTGGTATCAACAACAAAATGTTTTTAAATTTGATAATCCAGAATATTTGCCGAGATTTATTTTTGGCCATTATATGAAGTCTTATTTAAACTATTATTTAAATCAATTTGACAATATTAATAAAATTTCAGAAAAGGTTGAGGAAGTATTTATTAATTCAGATATTGGAGATACACAAGTTTCATATAGCGTGTGTACTAGTATGGATATGACAAGTTGTCGAACTTATGATTGCGTATTTTTAACAATTGGAACATTGTCTTATCACGATCCATATAATTTAAAAGGCACAAGCGGTTATATTCAAACTCCGTATCCAACGTATAACACCTTAGATGAAGTGAAAGACACAGATAACATTGCAGTGATTGGAACTGGTTTAGCTAGTTTAGATGTAATACGCTACGTAGCTGAACACCATCCTAATTTACCTTTAACAGTGACTAGTAGAAGTGCAAAATTACCGCGTGTGCGTGGCAATATGCCAGAATTGCAATTTCAATACATTACACCTGAAAATTTTAATACTATTAAAAAACGACATTTTGGAAATATGCCGTTAACAGAGGCGATAGCATTATTTAAACAAGAATGTGCACATTTTGGTATTTCCTTAACTGAACTATTGAGCAAAGAAAATCGCACCCACGTAGAACAACTCCAATTTGATTTAACGCATGCTGAGGAATTAGGTACGTTACAAAGTTTACTCGAAGGAATTAAAGAAAATATGAATTGGATTTGGAATAGTTTTAATCGACAAGATCAAGAACAGTTTTTAAATCATTATCAACATATACTCAAAGAAAATTCTAATCCGATGCCTCCGAGAACAGCTGAATTACTTATTGCTGAGATTGAGAATCACAACATAGTGATTAAAGCTAATTTACAAAATATTACATATGATGGGCAACATTTTTGTATATCATATGGTGAAGACAAGAACAATTGTGAATACTATGATGTCATTATTAATGCTACTGGCTCAAAGTCACATTTATCTGAATTAGATGGGGATGATCAACTCGTGCTAAATTTAGAAAATAGGCAAGTAATACAAGCCCATCCTTTAGGTGGTATTCAAATAGTACCAGAGACTAACCAAGTAATTAGTCCTAGATATGGCACATTACACCATATGTTTGCATTAGGCCAACTTACAAATGGCATTAACCAATCACGGAATGGCGTTAATATGATAGTTAAACAAGCAGTAGATGTTGTGAAGTTGCTTCTACAGCAATCGAAAGCATAGCTTGTAAAAATAAAAAATAAACCCGACTTTAATAATATGGATTGTTTTTACTGTATAAATAGTGTATTATAATTCATGTAACTTAACATAAAGTTACTTGACTCAAACATCATTAACAATTTCATACGTAATTCTTTCGGGGCAAGGTGAAATTCCTAACCGGCAGTATAAAAGCCTGCGACCCATAAATGTTTAGTATTTATGGCTGATCTAGTTTGATTCTAGAGCCGACAGTTAAAGTCTGGATGGGAGAAAGAATGAAGATATAACACAACACTACTATAGTGTTTATTTGGTCATGCCATTTTACGATAGAGGTATGTCATTATTTAAGTTACACAAATGTTATATAAATATATCCCGCACCTGAAAACTCATGTTTTTCAGGTGCGTTTTTTTATTTAAGAGGTGATAAATTGAGTCAATTTTTAAATTATGCAATAAATTTAGCACACATGGTACAAGGTCAAACAGGAGTCAATCCACCTGTAGGAGCCGTAGTTGTACGTGATGGTCGAATTGTTGGCTTAGGCGCACATTTGCAACATGGTGATAAACATGCTGAAGTTCAAGCTTTGGAAATGGCCAAAGACCTAGCCAAAGATGCAACGATTTATGTGTCATTAGAACCATGTACTCACTTTGGCACTACACCGCCATGTGTTAATAAAATTATAGAATATGGAATTACTAAAGTTGTTTATGCGATGAAAGATACTACATTAACCTCAAATTGTGATGAAATTTTAACTAATGCAGGTATTGATGTGGACTATCGCTTTCAAGAAGATGCAGAAAATTTATATAAAGATTTTTTTACAGCTAAAAATGAACAACTTCCTGAAGTAACTGTAAAGGTGTCTTGTAGTTTAGATGGTAAGCAAGCTACGGATAGCGCACAAAGTAAGTGGATTACTAACAAACAGGTTAAGCAAGATGTTTTTAATTTGAGACATCGACATGATGCGGTACTGACAGGTAGAAATACTATTGAACATGATAATCCACAATACACTACACGTATTGAGAATGGTAAAAATCCTATTAAAGTTATTTTATCTAAATCAGGTACGATTGATATGGGGTTAGATATTTTTACAGATCCACAATCTAAAGTATGGATTTATACAGAAAATAATAAATTGTGTTCACAAACATCTAATGTAGAAGTAATAGTTCTCGATGATTGTTCCTTAAATAATATTTTAAGTGATTTATATCAAAGAGGTATTGGTAAATTGCTAGTAGAAGCTGGTCCGACCGTGACGTCTGAGTTTCTCCAATCTAGCTTGGTAAATGAACTCATCTTATATTATGCCCCGAAAATTATAGGTGGTTCTGGTAAGTATCAATTTTATCAAACAGATAATGTTCTTGAATTATCAGATATTCCGAATTTTGAAATTGTTAATTCTGAGTTGCTTGAGCAAAATATCAAATTAGAACTGCGAAAGAAGTGAGCAAAGATGTTTACTGGAATTGTTGAAGAAGTCGGTACAATCGAACGTAGTCAAAGTAGTAATGCTGTAGTTGAATTAACTATCACATGTCAAACTATCCTTGAAGATATGCACATTGGAGATTCCATTAGTGTAAATGGTGCATGTTTGACAGTTACTGACTTTACTAACCACGGTTTTACTGTTCAAGTAATTGAAGGTACAGAAGCAAAGACGTATTTAAATCAACTGAAACAAAGTAAGGAAGTAAACTTAGAACGTGCGATGAGTGGACAGGGTCGTTTTGGTGGACATTTTGTCTTAGGACATGTTGACGAAGTAGCGACAATTACACGCATACAAACGTCTGATAATTCAAAAATAGTGTCAATCAAGCCACCGAGTCACATACTTGATGAGATGGTACAGCAGGGTTCAATCGCTGTTGATGGTGTAAGTTTGACAGTTTTCAAACTGGGTGACAAAGAATTCGATATTCATTTAATCCCTGAAACAAGAAAATCAACGATCTTGAATGATAAACGAGTTGGTGATTATGTGCATTTGGAGACTGATATGCTATTCAAGTATGTGCATAAAATAGTTGGTAAGCAATCAACAACTTTAACTGCAGATAAATTAAAAGCTTTCGGTTTTTAAAGGAGGGGCATACTATGCAATTAAATCGAATTGAAGAAGCATTAGAAGCACTGAAGCTCGGTAAAAGTATTATTGTAGTAGATGATGAAGATAGAGAAAATGAAGGTGATCTTGTAGCTGTAACTGAATGGATGCAAGATAACACAGTAAACTTCATGGCGAAACATGGAAGAGGATTGATCTGTGCGCCTGTAAGTTCAGATATCGCTGAAAAATTAAAATTACATCCGATGGTTTCTGATAATTCGGATGTCTATGGCACGCAATTTACAGTTAGTATCGATCATGTCGATACAACAACGGGTATTAGCGCAGCCGAAAGAATGTTAACTGCAAGAGCACTTATTGCTACATCTACAACGTCCGCAACATTTAATAGACCTGGACATCTCTTTCCACTAATTGCGAAAGATGATGGCGTTTTGGTACGTACAGGACATACAGAAGCATCGGTTGATCTAGCACGATTAACAGGTGCCAAACCTGCAGCGTTAATTTGTGAAATAATGAATGACGACGGTTCTATGGCTAAAGGTGATTCTTTAGAAGCCTTTCGTGAGCAACACCAATTAGTAATGATTTCTATAGCAGATTTAGTTGAATATCGAAAACATACTGAATCACATATTGAAGCACGTGCTAAAGTACAAATGCCTACTGAATATGGTGATTTTGATATGATAGGTTTCACAACTGCTAGTTCAAGAGATGAAATTGTAGCAATCATCAAAGGTGAGCCTCGAAAAACTGAAAATGTGCGTATTCATTCTTCTTGTATGACTGGTGATATTTTTCATAGTCAACGTTGTGACTGTGGTGAACAGTTGGCAGAATCAATGAAATATATTAATGAGCACGGGGGTGTGATTTTATATTTACCGCAAGAAGGTCGTGGCATTGGATTGATTAATAAATTAAAAGCTTATGAGCTCATTGAACAAGGTTATGATACTGTAACAGCTAATCGAGCATTAGGTTTTGAAGATGATTTAAGAGAATATAAAGATGCGGCAGCAATTTTAAAATATTTTGGTATAGAAAATGTGAATTTGTTGAGTAATAACCCAACAAAATTTGCTGGTTTAGAAGATTATGGCGTGAACATTGCACGACGCGTAGAAATCATTGTACCAGAAAACGAACACAACCATAGTTATATGGTTACAAAAAAAGAAAAAATGGGTCACTTAATATAGGAGGATTTAATTATGAATTTTGAAGGTAAATTAATAGGCACGGATTTAAATGTAGCAATTGTAGTGAGTAGATTTAATGACTTTATCACTGGACGTTTATTAGAAGGTGCTAAAGACACATTAATCAGACATGAAGTAAATGCTGATAATATTGACGTAGCATATGTACCAGGTGCGTTTGAAATCCCATTAGTTGCTAAAAAGTTAGCTGAAAAAGAGAAATATGATGCAGTTATTACATTAGGTTGTGTTATTAAAGGCTCAACATCACATTATGATTATGTCTGTAATGAAGTTTCAAAAGGTATTTCAAGAGCTAATGATGTAACAAATACGCCAGTTATTTTTGGTGTGTTAACAACAGATAATATCGAACAAGCAGTAGAAAGAGCCGGTACTAAAGCTGGAAATAAAGGTTCTGAAGCGGCTATCAGTGCAATTGAAATGGCTAATTTATTAAAATCTATAGATGCATAATTTATAAATTATTAAGAGTTTGGGTTATCAACAACCAATTCTCGAATGAAAAGGACGAATTCATATGACAATGGATTCGCCTTTTTTATATTAAAATATTACCGTAAAATTTCGTCACAAAATATATAACTTAGTGCTTACAGTAAAAGAAAACGTCAATTTCTATCGTATTAAAATAGAAATTGACGTTAATAAATTAGTCAATAATATTAATATTCTAGCACCTTTAGCATCAGTGGCAAAAATTATTTTGCCTTTTTAGTGATGATACTTAATAGCGATCCAACAGCTACAGTAGCACCAGCGATAATACCTAGTTTTTTAAGCATTTTAGGAGAAGTAAACTCCTTATAAGCTAAAACTAAGTTTTGTGGTCGTTCAGCTAATCTACGCATAAAGTAACTAAACCAATCATCACCATATGGGACATAAATACAGAAATTATAGCCTTGTTTAGCGATTTCTTCAGCTAATTCTGTACGAAAACCATATAGCATTTGAAATTCAAATTGTTCTTTATCTATGTTATTGTCTTTAGTAAATTGTTTAACATGATTTATTATTTGATCATCATGCGTTGCTATTGATGTAACGTGATTACAATTAAGAAGGCGTTTTTCAATAATATTTATATAATTTCGATCAATTTCATCTTTTGTTTGATATGCGATGAATTCATTTTCTTTATATGCGCCTTTAACTAAGCGTAAACGCAGCTCAGGGTATTTATCTATTAAAGCTTCTGCTTTAAATAAATATGCTTGAATTACAGTACCTAAATTTTTAAATTCACCTTTTAAACGGTCAACTGTTTGAATAACATCGAGTAGAGAATCATACTTCTCAGTATCGATATTTATGTGCATATTTTTAAATTCATTAGCTTTTAGCAAAATTTCTCTTAAATTGCGATAAGCTAAATCTAAGTCAAATTCAGCTCCTAATTGACTGATTTTTATAGACATATGTGCATCTAAATTATAATTATTAATGGCATACATGACTTCTAAGATTTGGTCTTTAGCCATGATTGCCTCTCCTTCAGTAGAGACATATTCTCCGAGGTTATCAACAGTCACGACGATACCTTTTTCATTTAGTCGGGAAATGGTTTCTACCAAAGCTGGAATGGTGTTGCCTGCAACAACTTTATTAGCACCAAACATGGGTCCTAGTTTTTTAGCAGTGTTGTTTAAGGCCTTGTTGTTTGATAAAGCAATGAAAAAATTTTTAATGATTGGCATATGTATTCCTCCATTCTCACAATTATATTTAGTTCTATTTAAGTGTATCATGAATTTATTAGGGAAGAAATCGTTTACAAGTTGATTTTATACAAAATTATTTACTTAATACACAAAATTAAGTAACAATAAAAATGTTGGTGTTATTTTTCTATTTTATAGGTGTAAAGTTGAAGATGATACACATTAAAATGGAAATTTTATAGCAGTATTTGATACAATTAATATAATGAATTCTATTGAGAAGGGGAAGTATTGACATGTGGAAGTGGGAAACAGAGAATGAAGCAAAAGGTGTAGTTGTTATTGCACATAATATGTTAGAACACACAGGTAGATATGCTTATTTAATCACTATGCTTCGCCGAAATGGATATCACGTTATAATGGGCGATTTACCTGGTCAAGGTCAAACTGCGAGATCAAATAAAGGTCAAATTGAAAGTTTTGATGTCTATCATGAACATATTTTAGATTGGATTAGGATTGCTAATGAATATAAAATACCTACATACATTTTAGGCGTTGGTCTTGGAGGATTAATTGTTTTAAATCTATTAGAAAAAGTAGAGGTACCTGTAGAAGGGTTAATGTTAATTTCACCATTATTGGAATTCAAAAAGAACAATAAAGTTAGAAAAGGTAAAGTAATTTCTAATATTGGAAGATTAGTTAAAGATACTCGCTTTAATATGGGTATAGAAATTGAAGACTTAACTAGAAACGAAGAAGTTATACAAGAAACTAAAGAAGATCAATTGATGTTAAGTAAAGTGAGTTATAATTGGTATAAACAGATTGTCGAAGTAATGAAAGAAACTGTGCAGCATTTGCAAGATATTGATCCTATACCTACACTAGTTATGTCTGCCAGTGAAGATAAAATAAGTGATATTAAAGTCACGGAAATGCTGAAAGATAAAGTTAAAACAAACGAGTTATATTATAAAGTTTGGCCAGGATTTTATCATGAAATTCATAATGAGCCAGAAAGAGATGAAGTCATGCGTTATATTTTATCGTTTTTAAACAATAGTGCGAGTACTATGGGTTTTATCGTTAACGATGAAAATAATGTATCGTAAACATTAAAATATAAAGTTATGACAAAGCGGTTTAATTTATATTGAATATAGATTAAATCGTTTTTTTATTAATATATGTGAAAAGAATCACAAAAATATTGAAAGTTTGTGATCGATTTGATATAGTTTAAATGTGAAAAAAATCACATTATCTTACTGTATAGGAGAGATGGTTATGAATGTTAAACATGGAAATAAAGTAGTATTAGTTGGAAATGGTGCTGTCGGTTCTAGTTATGCGTTTGCTATGGTAGTACAAGGTATAGCAGATGACTTAACGATTATTGATTTAGATGAGACAAAGGTAACTGGAGACGTTGCAGATTTAAACCATGCGGCTCCTTATAGTTCAACAACAGTAAATATAAAAAAAGGTGATTATAAAGATTGTGCAGATGCTGATATTATTGTGATTACAGCAGGTGCAGCTCAAAAATCAGGAGAAACTAGACTAGACTTAGTAGAAAAAAATGCTAAAATAATAAAGTCGATTGTTTCTACAATAATGAAGTATCAATTTAATGGGATATTTTTGATAGCTTCAAATCCAGTTGATGTTTTAAGTTATGTTGCGTATAAGACCTCTGGCTTACCGAAAAATCAAGTAGTTGGTTCTGGTACAGTGTTAGACACAGCAAGATTAAAGCATCAGATTTCAAAATATGTAGATGTTGCCCCAGCTAACATTGATGCAAATATCATAGGTGAACACGGAGATTCTGAGCTTGCAGTATGGTCACAGGCGCATATTGCAGGTCAACCTATACTTGAAATATTAAATAATAATTCACGAGACAAACAATTGATAGACACACTATTTTGTAATACACGAGATGCAGCATATGAGATTATCCAAGCTAAAGGAGCAACGTATTATGGGATTGCTCAAGCCTTGGTTCATATTACTCAAGCCATTTTAAAAAATCAAAATATTGTGCTAACTACTTCTAGTTATTTAGAAGGTGAATATAATCAACATGATGTATATATTGGTGTACCAACGTTGTTAAATAGAAATGGGGCAGTAAACGTCATAGAAACACCATTAAATGATCATGAAAAATTATTATTTAATGATTCAACTGAAATTTTAAAAGAAATGCAGTCAAAAATAAAGCTTACTTGATTGCATATTTCTTTGATTGAATTTAAAATGTGTATAAGATTAATTTTATTAAAAAATGTAATATTCAATCAGTGAAAGTTGTTCTCAAAAAGAATACTTACCAAAATTAATAAAATTAATTTTTTCATGTTTTATTATTATTTTTATTGGGGGTTATTATTATGGGAAAGGCGCTTCAAAATAAAGTTGAAGGCATCTTAAGCTTAAATCAACTTTTAAATGATGTTGAAGCAATCTTTGACAGTATAAAGAAGGAATATAAGATGTCTAAAGAAGAAGTCTTAATATTGCTTACTTTATGGAAAGAAGGTTCAATGACACTAAAGCAAATGGATGATTTCGTTCATATCAAATCATATAAACGTACACGTACGTATAATGATTTGGTTGAAAAAACGTGGATTTTGAAAGAACGTCCACAAAATGATGAACGTACAGTAATTATTCATTTTAATGAAGATTTAAAAGAGAAAAGGGAAGCTCTTTTAGACTTCATTAAAGATGAAATTGCAGCTAAAGAAACTAGTTTACAGTCTAGTTTAAAATCTATCTTAAATGTTTAGAGCAATAAAAAACCTCAGAACAATGTTCTGAGGCTTTTTATTATCTTTTTTCAATGGCACATATAAAAGGTGGGTTATTTTGTTGATTTATAAATTGATATTGTAAGATATGTGCTTGCTGTTGATTAAAATCATGTAAATATTTCATAAGCGCATCTTTTTCGACAGCGCCTTCTTCATGACCAGAATAAATAACCAAAATTATGATGCCTTCAGTGGCTAACATATTAAAAATTGAATTAATAGCTTCTATTGTAGATGACGGCTTAGTCACTATTGACTTGTCGCCATTTGGTAAGTAACCTAAGTTAAATATCGCTGCGTCAATTGTACCGTTATGTTTGGATGTAAGATGTTTTGACGCATTGGCATGACTATCCTTTATTAGCGTAACATTATGATAATTTTCTGTTTTAGCACTAGTAGCTGCCAGTGCTTGTTCTTGAATATCAAAGCCATAGACATGACCTTGAGGCACTAAGTTAGCTAAAAATAGAGTGTCATTGCCATTGCCACAAGTTGCATCAATGACAATGCTTTGAGGTGTGACATGCGATTCTAATAATGTTTTAGCAAAAGGTAATATTCTTTCTAGTTTCATGGTTGTGTCACTTTTTCAAAATATTTACCTTGGTATGAGTTTCTACGTGCTAATTCATTGTCGATTTCATTTAATACTTCCCATTTATTTACGCTCCACATTGGTCCAACCATTAAATCAATTGGGCCATCTCCAGTGATGCGATGTACGATCATCTCTTTAGGAATAATTTCTAACTGATCACAAACTAAATTTGTATAATCTTCTTGAGACATGAATTCCAACATGCCTTTTTCATATTGCTTAACCATAGGAGTACCTTTTAATAAATGTAGTAAGTGAATTTTAATTCCTTGAACATCCATTTGTGCAACTTCTTTGGCTGTTTCCATCATCATATTATAATTTTCACCTGGTAAACCGTTTATGATATGTGTACATACATTGATATTATGACGTCTCAATTTTGCAACACCTTCATAATATGTTTGCATATCGTGTGCACGATTTATTAAATCAGATGTTTCTTGGTGTACAGTTTGTAAACCGAGTTCAACCCATAAATAAGTTCGTTCATTGAGCTCAGCTAAATATTCTACCACGTCATCAGGTAAACAATCTGGTCTAGTACCGATTGATAAACCAACGACACCTTCTTCTTTTAATGCTGTTTCGTATTTCTCACGTAAAACTTCGACAGGTGCATGGGTATTGGTAAAAGCTTGAAAATATGCAATATATTGACCTTCATGCCATTTTTCGTGCATTTTATCTTTAATCTCTTTAAATTGTACTTCGATTGGATCAACTCTATTTCCAGCAAAATCACCACTGCCTGCTGCTGAACAAAATGTACAGCCTCCATATGCTACTGTGCCGTCTCTGTTAGGACAATCAAAACCGCCGTCTATCGCAATTTTAAAAATCTTTTGTCCAAATTTATTTTTTAAATGATAGTTCCATGTATGATATCTTTTGTCTTCAAAGGCATAAGGGAAATAATTACCCATTTTACATTTTCCTTTCTAAAATCATTCTAGTTAAAGATTTTAACATATTTTAGTGTTATATTGTTTACTGTATGAGTAGATTTTTATAATTAGAGAGGGGCTTTATGTATGAATATGCCTAAATCAGTGTGGTGGCTCGTTATTGGTATGGCATTAAATATAACAGGCTCAAGTTTTTTATGGCCATTAAATACGATTTATATGAATGAAGAATTAAACAAAAGTTTAACTGTAGCTGGTTTGGTATTATTGATTAACTCCATGGGTATGGTTGCCGGTAATTTACTTGGCGGTACGCTTTTTGACAAGCTAGGAGGCTATAAAACTATATTATTAGGCACAGCTATTTGTTTGTTTAGCACAACTCTATTAAACCTGTTTCATGGTTGGCCATGGTACGCTGTATGGTTAGTGTTGCTAGGTTTCGGAGGTGGACTAATCATTCCAGCAATTTATGCTATGGCTGGTGCTGTTTGGCCAAACGGTGGACGTCAGACTTTCAACGCTATTTATTTAGCGCAAAACATAGGTGTAGCTTTGGGAGCTGCACTAGGCGGATTTGTTGCTGAGTTGAGTTTTAATTATATATTTATTGCAAACTTATGCATGTATATCTTATTTGCTATTGTTGCGATTTTTAATTTTAATATTAACCTTGAAATAAAAGTTAAACCTAATGACAGTCTAACGTTATTTGCAAAAGAAAATCGACCACAATTATTATCTTTACTACTTATTTGCGCCATGTTTAGTATTTGCTGGATTGCATATATTCAATGGGAAAGTACTATTGCGTCATTTACGCAACAAATTAATATTTCAATGGGGCAATATAGTTTGTTGTGGACAGTTAATGGTATTTTGATACTCGTTGCTCAACCTTTAATTTCACCAATTATACGATTGTTAAAAGGCAATTTAAAATATCAAATGTATATCGGTATAGCGATTTTTATCCTTTCCTTTTTTGTAACAAGTTTTGCACAGCAATTTTCTATTTTCATGATTGGTATGGTGATATTAAGTCTAGGTGAAATGTTTGTATGGCCTGCAGTTCCCGCTATTGCGCACAAATTAGCTCCGACAGGTAAAGAGGGCGCTTATCAAGGGTATGTAAATTCAGCATCAACTATAGGGAAAGCAATAGGGCCAGTCTTTGGAGGCGTTATTGTAGATACTTTTAATATGCAAATTATGTTTTTAGCCATGATGGCATTGTTATTTATTGCGCTTGGATTTGTCTATCTGTTTGGAAAATCGGATGCTAAATATGTAAAAAATGACTAATATTATTTCTATAATGCGAGTAACTGTTGATTTTTCCACTTGAAAATCAACCCAATTTCAAATATCATTAGTAATGTATCGGAGTAGTAACTTATCTAACTTTTCTACAGAGAGCTAGGATGGTGTGAACTAGTGTAAAGTGATGAGTGAACTTACCAACGTAATAAATAATGGATTAATAACATCTCTAACTACTTAATGAAATGAGTGCACGAAAGTGAATGAGGGTGGTAACGCGGCTAACGTCGTCCCTTGAAAATTAAGCATAGTTTGAGGTGTTTTTTTATTGAATAGGAGGAAACATGGTGAATTACAATCATAACGAGATTGAAAGAAAGTGGCAGCAATATTGGGAAGAGCATAAAACATTTAAGGCTAGTGATAATTTAGGTCAAAAGAAATTTTATGCTTTAGATATGTTCCCGTACCCTTCAGGAGCAGGTTTACATGTTGGTCATCCAGAAGGCTATACTGCAACTGATATTATTTCTCGCTACAAACGTATGGAAGGATACAATGTATTGCATCCAATGGGATGGGATGCTTTTGGTCTTCCAGCGGAACAATATGCATTAGATACAGGTAACAACCCTAGAGAGTTTACACAACACAATGTAGATACATTTAAACGTCAAATTAAAGAATTAGGCTTCAGTTATGATTGGGATAGAGAGATTAATACCACTGATCCTGAATATTACAAATGGACACAATGGATATTTATTCAACTATACAATAAAGGTTTAGCATATGTTGATGAAGTTGCAGTAAATTGGTGTCCAGCATTAGGTACAGTGTTATCAAATGAAGAAGTTATAGACGGTGTATCAGAAAGAGGTGGACATCCAGTCTATAGACGACCAATGAAGCAATGGGTATTGAAAATTACTGAATATGCTGATCGTTTATTAGAAGATTTAGAAGACTTAGATTGGCCAGAATCAATTAAAGACATGCAGCGTAATTGGATTGGTCGTTCAGAAGGGGCATCAATTCGTTTTGACGTGGAGGGCTTCAATGACACTATTGAAGTATTTACTACACGTCCGGATACAACATTTGGAGCATCTTTCTTAGTTTTAAGTCCAGAACATGAATTAGTTAATAAAATTACGACAGAAGATAGAATAGATGCTGTAACAGCTTATCAAAATGAAGCAGCTAAAAAATCTGATTTGGAACGTACAGGTTTATCTAAAGAAAAATCTGGTGAATTTACAGGTGCCTTTGCTGTTAATCCATTGTCAGGTGAACAGATTCCTGTGTGGATTGCAGATTATGTATTGTCTACTTACGGTACTGGTGCTGTAATGGCAGTACCAAGTGGTGACCAACGTGACTATGAATTTGCACAAACGTTTAATTTACCAATTAAAGAAGTAATTGAGGGCGGTAATCTTGAAAAAGAAGCCTACACAGGTGATGGCCCACACGTGAATTCTGGTGAGCTAAATGGTTTATACAATAAAGAGGCAATTGAAAAAGCAATTGAATTACTAGAAAGACAACAAGCTGGCGAAAGAAAAATCAACTATAAGTTGAGAGATTGGTTGTTCAGTCGTCAGAGATATTGGGGTGAACCAATTCCAGTAATTCATTGGGAAGATGGCTCAATGTCAACAGTGCCAGAAGAAGAATTACCAGTATTATTACCTGAGACGGATGAAATTAAACCATCTGGAACTGGTGAATCACCATTAGCAAATATAGATGAATTTGTTAATGTTGTAGATACAGAAACAGGTATGAAAGGCCGTCGAGAAACAAATACTATGCCACAATGGGCTGGTAGCTGTTGGTATTATTTACGATATATTGATCCACATAATGATAAAATGCTAGCAGATCCTGAAAAATTAAAACATTGGTTACCAGTAGATTTATATATTGGCGGTGTTGAACATGCAGTGTTACACTTATTATATGCAAGATTTTGGCATAAAGTACTGTATGATTTAGGAGTCGTACCAACTAAAGAACCTTTCCAAAAATTATATAACCAAGGTATGATTTTAGGTGAAGGTAACGAAAAAATGAGTAAATCTAAAGGTAACGTCATTAATCCAGATGATATTGTACACAGTCATGGTGCCGATACATTACGTTTATATGAAATGTTTATGGGGCCATTAGATGCTGCAATTGCTTGGAGTGAAAATGGTTTAGATGGTTCTCGTCGTTTCCTTGACCGTGTTTGGCGCTTATTTGTTAACGAAGATGGTACTTTAACAACAAAAATTGTCGATACAAATGATAAATCGTTAGATAAAAGTTATCATCAAACAGTTAAAAAAGTTACGGAAGACTTCAACTCATTAAACTTTAATACAGCAATTAGTCAATTAATGGTGTTCATTAATGATTGTTATAAAGCTGATGAATTATATCGTCCTTATATTGAAGGGTTTGTAAAAATGTTAGCGCCGATTACACCACATATTGGTGAAGAATTATGGTCGAAACTTGGATATAATGAAACAATTACTTATCAGCCATGGCCAAATTTTGATGAATCACTACTTATCGATGATGAAGTTGAAATTGTTGTTCAAGTTAATGGCAAAGTACGTGCGAAGTTAAATATTCCTAAAGATACTTCGAAGGAACAAATGGAAGCTCTTGCTTTTGATAATGCTCAAATTAAAGCTGAAGTTGAAGGCAAAGATATTAAAAAAGTTATCGCAGTTCCTCAAAAATTAGTGAATATTGTAGCTAAATAATATAGATTGGAGTTTTTAATAATGGAAACTATAACTATTGAAGAATTAAAGAGTAAGATTATTGATTCAAATCCAGTTCATATAGTTGATGTTAGAACTGATGAAGAAACGGCAATGGGTATTATACCAAATGCTAAAACAATTCCAATGAATCAAATTCCAGAGAATTTAAATTATTTCAATGACCATGACACTTATTATATTATTTGTAAAGCAGGTCCAAGAAGTGAAAGAGTTACTCAATATCTAGAAGAAAATGGTGTTCATGCGGTGAATGTTGAAGGCGGTATGAATGCTTGGGGTTCAGATGGTCTAGAAATTAATAGTATTTAAGTTAAAAAAGCTTTTGATCGTTTTTAAGACGGTCAAAAGCTTTTTACATTTATATGTTAAATTGGGCAGCATTTGAACCGGCAACATGGCCAGTAACTAATGCACTCGTGATATTATAACCACCTGTATAACCATGAATATCTAACACTTCACCACACAAGAATAAACCTGAATTCAATTTGGACATCATAGATTTCGGGTGTATTTCTTTTAATGAAACACCACCACCTGTCACAAAGGCTTTATCTATAGGTAGTGTGCCGTTTACGGTAAACGTGAACCCTTTAAATAAATTTGCTAATGTCAGCAGTTGTTTATTGGAAAGGTGATGAGCGGTAATATCAGATGGAATTTCTGCTTGTTCCAACATAAATAACAAATAGCGTTCTTCTATAATTCCATGTAAACTATTTTTTATCTGTTTATCAGGTTCATCAGCTAATAGTGATTGTATTTTTTCTGTTACTGCGTTAATTGACAAATTAGGAAAAACATCAAGTTCCATAGCAACATCAGTTTTCTTTTGATTTTGTTGTTCTTTATAGACAAACTGACTACAACGTAATGCTGCTGGTCCGCTTACACCAAAGTGAGTAAAAATCATATCCATTTGATGCGTAATACGTTGCTTACCATTCTTTTTTAACACGCTTAAGCCTACATTTTTTAAACTTAAACCTTTTAGCTGTTTACTTTTAATAAATGGCTCAGGTGACGTTATTGGTACTTCGGTTGGGAACAGTGTTGTAATTTGATGACCTAATGCTTTGGCAAATTTGTAACCATCGCCTGTAGACCCTGTTTGAGGTACGCTTGTCCCGCCAGTAGCAATAATAACTGTATGACTCGTAAATGATTTGTTGTCATTAAGTTGAACTGTAAATAGATCATTAGCATTTTTTGTAATTTCTGTAACAACACTTTCCTCTAGAATTTCAACATTATTGCGATGTAATGTATTAACGAGTGTATCAACAACATCTTGTGCTTTATTAGATACTGGGAACATACGTCCATGATCTTCTTCTTTTAATTTGACGCCACGACTTTCAAAAAATTCGATAATCGATTCATTATCAAAAATTGAAAAGGGACTATATAAAAACTTTCCGTTGCCGGGAATGTTTTTAATTATTTCTTCGTAGGGCAGTCTATTTGTAACATTACAACGGCCACCACCAGAAATTTTTAATTTTCGACCCAACCCTTTCTTTTTTTCTATTAATAGTACTTTGTCATGGTTTTGGCTAGCTGCAGCAGCTGCCATTAAGCCACTAGGGCCACCGCCTATAATTATTGTTTGATACATTAGTTAGCCTCCAATTAGAATATACGTTTATTTTAAAGCAATATATGTTTGGAAGCTAGTGAACTAATAATGTTTACTTGCTTTGTCAGCAATTAGGTATATAAACTTAGCTGTGTTAAACACAATGAATTTTGATTTCTTATTATTTTATATGTTAAATGAACTAATAGAATTATATTTAGAAGATAATAATTGTTACAATGGTTTACGTACTTTACTAATTTAAGTTTAATTTTACTTAAGTATTGATTTATTTTACACAGTAATTGTATGCTATATACATTTATATTAAAGTGTCGTACTGTTATAACGTAATGATAGGTGATTATATCATTACATATTTTTCTAATTGTCTAATTATGTTTTGACCAATTTCTAACATAATAAAAAGGCCTTTAAATAGTGTCTTTCAAACTGTCGGCAAAGTTTTTACTTTGTTGGCAGTTTTGTTGTGCACGCTTTCAGCGGGCACTGCTTCAGCCTGTAGTCTTCGGCGAGTGCGATTCCCGCAGGAGTCGGCCCAAGTCACTGCCAATATTATAGAAAAGACCTTAGGAGGACTAATATCTAAAGTCTATTTACTGACAATATAATAAGAGACTATCAACAAATCTTCTGACTTTGTTGGCAGTTTTTTGTGCACGCTTTCGGCGGGCACTGTCTCAGCCTGTAGTCTTCGGCGAGTGCGATTCCCGCAGGAGTCGGCCCAAAGCACTGCCAATATTATATAAATTCAACACTGTTGCTGTTTATTATGTTAAATAAAGCAATTGATAAAAAGATTAATATGAAATGATTGCTATCTCTGAAGGAGTTTCTTATAAACATTGTTATAGTCCTTTAAATAGGGCATTTTTATTTAAAGTTAACGTTATATTATTAATAGCAACACAACAAAGCCACCTAGTTATAGGTGGCTTTCAGTCATTAAATATAGTTATTTCGCAAAATGTATTATATTTCGCTATTGGAGAACTTTCTTTATATTATCAAATATTAATCGCTAATGTAGCTAATTTAAAAAAGCAGAAAAAAATAGATTAATTAAAGTAAAAAAAGAGCGATGAATCGAAATAATCACAATGAGTGTATTGAATGATTATGTGTAATTAATTTAATGAAGTTAAATTCGTTTTAAATTTTTTACTTTTTGAAGCTGAATATTTACTAAGTAGTGAAATTGCCTAGTAATATTATATAAAATTATTCTAATATTATATTTATAAAGTGAGTTTGACAACATATATATAAATCTTAATGATTTATTAATTTTTTTGAGGTAGATTTAATGTATATAAACACAATTACTGGCAAAGAGATTGAACAGTTAAGCAATCGATACAGTAAGATAATATTTATATATATTTATTAGAAATTTACTGTTATTACATAGTATTAGAAGTTATAATATTAAATAATTTAAATTGTACTTTAATATTAAGAGCTTATTAATTAGTTGAATATATTTATAGAAATTTTAAAAATAAAAGAGGGATATTATGGATTATAGCTATAAAATTCATGAAAAAAATGTTGAAATTAATGAAAATTTAGATGAAGTTAAAGTGATATATATATTATCAGGTAAGGCAGAACTACATGATAAAATTTCAGTTGAACATTTTGAAGAGAATGAATTTTTGATTATTGAGCCTTATACCTCTCCGAAACTTTTAGTTACTACTGGCATTGTGATGGAAATAAGCATTAATAAATTTAGTTTTAACCGTTTTTCGTTGTATAAAATGAGGCAGTTGGATGTCGAAAGTCAACAATTAGATTTAGCAATAAAGAAACAATTTTTAGACACAGTTATTTATTTGTATGAAGAGGATTTCTTTAATGCCGATATTAATGTAGTTAAACTTATTAACTATATTAGGGCTGCGCAATACTATTCACAAGACAACTTAGGGATTAATAATAATTTGATCAAAACGATTTTGAAATATATTTTTGAACATCACAAAGAAAATATAACATTATCTAAAATTTCTAAGGTTTTTTATGTTAATCCGAGTTACTTATCGCGTGTTTTTTCTGAAGAAATGAATATTTCTATCACTAAGTACATTATTAAAGTTAAAATTTATCGCTTAGCCGTAGAAATGTTAACAATGGATACAACTAAAGATTTGTGGAGAAATTATGGTTATAAATCATATTCTACATTCTCAAAAAATTTTAAAAGTGTATTTATGAAATCACCGGAACAATTTTTGGAAGATTATAAAACGCCTGATGTTAAAGAAAGCTATGACTTTAAGTTGAATTTTGATTACCTCAAGCAATTATCTCAAAAGATTGATAATGCTATACAATCTTAATGTCGTGGTAATTTCTTCATTAAGATATTATCATAATAATACATAACTGCTGATTTTATTATGTTGTTAAAATTATCGCTAATAAAACATGCATTATTCATATAAATTTAGGAGGCTGGGATAATATTAATTTGTCCTAGTCTCATTTCACATTGATAAGAGCTGACTGTATTGAAAATACACTTCAAATCAATCTTTTACAATGCTAGTCATCTATGCAGGGGTGCGACGACGAAATCTTTCTGTCCCACTCCTTTTTCATATTTATATTTCCTTATTATTAATATGTTTGTATTACTACATAATATGACTTATTTTATGTTTAAAAACATGATAATATAGATTTTTCAATATAACATCAAACGTTTGTATGAATTGCAACATAAGGGAAAGTTGAATTTGTAAACACGCTTTTAAAAAATAGTTATAACTAGTCAAAGTAATGAACACTTATATATTTATCTGTGTTATTTTTATATATGTATAACTTTGAAAAAAAGTGTGTATAACGTTATCATTGAAGTTATGATTTTAAAATTAAATTGAGATAGGAAGATATAAATGAGTGAAAGTAAAGAATTGGTTCGAGGGACCTTTCTCATAACATTAAGTATTTTAATTACTAAAGTTTTAGGTGTCCTTTTTATCATTCCATTCTATGCAATAGTTGGAGGAGAAGAAAACCTTGCACCATTTAACTATGCTTACGCACCTTATAATATTGCAATTGCTGTAGCAACTGCAGGTGTTCCGTTAGCAGCTTCAAAATATGTATCAAAATATAATGCGTTAGGTGCATATAAAGTCAGTCAAAAATTGTATAAATCCAGTTTTATAGTGATGACCGTAACTGGAATAGTAGGTTTTGTCGTACTATACTTTTTAGCACCGACAATTGCTTCTATCACATTAGCACAAGATTCAAAAGACTCAGGAGGTTGGTCTGTTGCTGATATCACTTGGATTATAAGAATAATTAGTGTTGTAGTTATCTTTATTCCATTATTAGCTACATGGCGTGGTGTGTTCCAAGGCTATAAGTCTATGGGGCCTACTGCAGTGTCAGAAGTAACAGAACAAATTGCGAGAATATTATTTATTCTAATTGGTAGTTATGTAGTGTTAAACATTATGAATGGTTCAGTATTACTTGCAAATGGTGTGGCAACTTTTGCTGCAGCAATTGGTGCCATTATGGGTATCTTTACGCTATGGTATTACTGGCGTAAACGTAAACCAAATATTGAGAAAATGGTAGCCACTGATGATACGGGTATCACGGTATCTTATGGCAAAATGTACAAAGAAATAATTTCGTACAGTATTCCATTTGTTATTGTTAGTTTGAATTTTCCATTATTTAATATAGTCGACCAATTTACACATAACAATGCCTTAGGTTTGGCAGGCGTACCACAAGAATTACATGACCAATTCTTTACTATGTTAAATATGACGACAAATAAAATAGTTATGATTCCAACGTCACTAGCATCTGGTTTTGCTGTCAGCTTAATACCATTTATTACGAAAACATATGCTACTGGACAATTAGACAATATGCATAGACAAATCAGAACGTCATTAGGTGTTTTAATGTACATTACGGTGCCAGCTAGTCTAGGTATCATGGCATTAGCATTGCCGTTATATAATGTCTTTTATAGTTACAATGTTGAAGGTAGCCACTTACTCTTCTACTATGCACCTGTAGCAATATTAATAGCATTATTAAGTGTTACAGCATCAATGTTACAAGGTATTGATAAGCAAAAACTTACGGTATTTGTAATTCTTGCTGCTGTAGTGATTAAGATTGTATTAAATACACCGCTAATATATATGTTCCATACATCAGGTGCTATTTTAAGTACAGCGATCGCGTTGCTTTTTGCTAATATTTGTAACTTTGTAATTCTTAAAAAATATGCGAAATTCAACTTCAGTGAAACTTGGTTACATTTTGCAAAAATCTTTTTATTCGGTTTTATCATGATGTTAGCTGTTGAATTAACTTACTTCATTTTACAATTTATAGTTTCTCCAGAAAGTAAAATGGGAGCATTGATAATAGTTGTAGTAGGTGTAATAGTAGGTATTTTAGTTTATGGCATAATTACGATGAAAACACATTTAGCAGACCAATTTTTAGGTGAAATACCAAATAAAATACGTCGTAAACTAGGTGTGATTAAATGAGAATAGATAAATTTTTAGCTAATATGGGTGTCGGAACACGTACTGAAGTTAAACAATTATTGAAAAAAGGTAGAGTGACATTGAATGGTACTGTTGAAAAGTCAGCAAAAACGAATGTCAATGCGTTAGAAGACTACATTGCTGTTGATAATAACCATATTGTTTATATTGACAAGCTTTATTTGATGTTAAATAAACCACAAGGTTATGTGTGCGCTACTGAAGATAATCAACATCAAACTGTAATAGATTTATTTAAAGACTATAAAGATTTTCATATTTTTCCAGTAGGAAGATTAGATAAAGATACTGAAGGTCTACTTCTTATTACAAACGATGGTGATTTTAGCCACCAGTTAATGAGTCCTAATAAACATGTGTCCAAAACTTATGAAGTCTTATCAGAAAAAAGTATTACAAATAATGATATAGAATTATTTAAAACGGGTATTGAGTTACATGATGGATTAGCTAAGCCTGCTACTTTGGTAAAAGCACAAGAAGAAAGGAAATCATTTGTAACTATTACCGAAGGAAGGTATCATCAAGTTAAGCGCATGTTTCATGCTATAAACAATGAAGTACTTGCGTTAAAGAGAATCTCAATAGGAGATTTACAACTTGATGAACAGTTAGCTGTCGGCGAATATCGTCATTTAAAAGAGCAAGATTTTGAACAATTAGGAATAAAATAATTAAAGAAGGTGTAATTTTATGTCAAGATTATTAAAAGCAGTTGTAGGTATTGGGGGCGCAGCAGCAGCTGTCGTACTTTCTAAAAAAGAAAATAGAGATAAGTTGAAAGGTGAATACGACAAATATAAGTCAAACCCAGAATCTTACAAACAAAATGCTAAAGATATAGCAAGTCAAATTAGCAGTAAAGCAGGTGAAACTGTTAATGAAGTAAAACAAGACCCTAAAGGATATGTCAACAAAGTGAAACAAGATCCTAAAGGCTATATCAATGACCAAAAAAATCGTTTTAAAAATGTAAAATCTTCAGATGAAGATCAAATTGATGAAGCTCGTTTCACGGATGAAGGTGCAGCTGATCCATCTAACAACTTAAGAGTTGTCACTGAAGAAGAATTAAAAAACAACAAAAATAAATTTGACAACGATGAAAAATAACAGTTATTAACTAAAAGCCTAACTCACGTATAAATGAGTTAGGTTTTTTTAATATATTAATTAAAATATAACAGTTGCGATATTACTTGCTATAACAAGACTCAACTGTTTTTGTATTAATGTTACAGTAAAAAAATCAAAATAATATTGTCATCTCGCTGTAGTTTATGCGTAACATCATGTAAAATATATTTTAAACTAGTATTTAAGAAAGAAGTGGATCGTAAATGTGGAAAGACAAAGTTCTAGCTTATGAATCACAAATTATTGATGATTTAAAAGGCTTATTAGCAATAGAGAGTGTTAGAGATGATAGTAAAGCATCAGATGCATATCCTGTTGGCCCTGGGCCACGCAAGGCATTAGATTATATGTATGAAATTGCTGAACGTGATGGTTTTGGGACACATGATGTTGATCATATTGCTGGAAGAATAGAAGCAGGTGCTGGCGAAGATGTGTTTGGCATCTTATGTCACGTTGATGTCGTTCCAGCTGGTGATGGCTGGGACACAGATCCTTTTGATCCAGTTGTAACGAGCGATAAAATAATAGCACGTGGCACATTAGACGATAAAGGACCAACAATTGCTGCTTATTATGCAGTTAAAATTTTAAATGAAATGAACGTTGACTGGAAAAAACGTATACATATCATTATTGGAACCGACGAAGAATCTGATTGGAAATGTACTGATCGTTATTTTGAAACAGAAGAAATGCCAACATTAGGATTTGCACCTGATGCAGAGTTTCCAGCGATACACGGTGAAAAAGGTATAAGTACGTTTGATGTCATCCAAACAGCAAAAGCTGAAGACATTGATGAACCTGATTATGAATTGTATAGCTTTGTATCAGGTCAGCGATATAATATGGTACCAGACGAGGCAATTGCCAAAGTTTTAGTGAAAGAAAATATGACTGATGTCATTCAAAGCTTTGAAAATTACTTACAGCAAAATCAACTAGATGGTACAAGCACAGTTGATAGTGGTGTTTTAGAATTAAAAGTTTTTGGTAAAGCAGTTCATGGTATGGATCCATCAAAAGGTACGAATGCAGGGTTATATTTATTAAACTTTTTAGCAAACTTAAAATTAGATAAAACAGCATCTAACTTTGTAGCATTTAGCGAACGCTATTTGTTTAAATCAGACTTTGGAGAAAAAATGGGTATGAAATTCCATACTGATGTGATGGGAGACGTCACTACTAATATTGGTGTTATTAATTATAATAACCAAGAAGGTGGTAGTTTCGGTATTAATTTACGTTATCCTGAAGGGTTTGAATTTACTAAAGCACTGACACGTTTTGAAGAAGAAATTAATGCACTTGGATTTGATATCGAATTAGGTAAAAATCAGTCACCGCATTATGTAGATAAAAATGACCCATTTGTGCAAAGTTTAGTGGAAACTTATAGAAACCAAACAGGTGATCATAGTGAACCATATGTTATTGGTGGTGGCACTTATGCGCGCAACTTAGATAAAGGCGTAGCATTTGGTGCTATGTTCAAAGACACTGAAGACTTAATGCACCAAAAAAATGAATATATGACTAAAAAGCAATTACTTGATGCAACTAGTATTTACTTAGAGGCATTATATAAATTATGTGTGGAGGGATAACTATGACTAAAGTTTTAATTAATGAACAGTTAGTTGAAGAACATGACGCAAACGTACCATATAACGACAGAGGGTATACTTTTGGAGACGGTATTTATGAATATGTACGTGTGTATAATAATAAATTATTTACTGCGAAACCACATTTTGAACGTTTATTAAGAAGTGCCAAAGAAATTGGTTTAGAACTTAACTACACAGTTAACGGTCTTATTGATTTAGTACAAGAATTAATTGTCGCAAACAAAATTATTAATGGTGGCGTGTACATACAAGTGACACGTGGTGCTGCTCCTCGTGATCATGCCTTTCCGACACCTTCTGTAAAAGCAAATATTATGGGATTCACAAAAAGTTATGACCGACCATATAAATCCTTAGATGAAGGTATTAATGCAATTACAACTGAAGATATTCGTTGGTTACGTTGTGATATTAAAAGTTTGAATTTATTAGGTAATGTTTTGGCTAAAGAATACGCAGTTAAATATAATGCACAAGAAGCGATTCAACACCGAGGCGAACAAGTTACTGAAGGATCATCTAGTAATGCATACGCTATAAAAGACGGTGCAATTTATACGCATCCAATTAATAATTTGATTTTGAATGGTATTACAAGACAAGTAATTAAAGAAATTGCTGAACAAAATAATATTCCTTTTAAAGAGGAAGCATTTACCGTAGATTTCTTGAAAAATGCGGATGAAGTTATTGTTTCAAGTACTTCAATTGAGGTTATGCCAGTTGTTAATTTAAATGGTGAAGCTATTGGAAACGGTAAAGTTGGCCCAATTACACGAAAATTACAAGAAGGTTTTACACATTATATTGAGAATGAAAGTGCAGTTCCTTTAGAAGCTGAAAGATAATTTAACATATTTATGTCAGTTGAAATGTGGTATAATTTCAACTGACGCTATTTTATGAATCATATCTTACATAGGAAGTAAAAAGTGACTTTTTGTTTCTCATTTTTGGTTGAAATAAATACCCAAACATTATAAAATCTTTTATGAGTCTTGAAATTGAACAAGCAATTTCATAAAACAGAAACGATATTCTTATTAGCAAGAGAGACGTGGACGATTATATAAAAAAGCTAATAAGTACATAGTATGAACTTAAAACGTAATGGGACAAATACGTAAATAATTACGTTTAATTACGAGGTTTCGTACATTTTTTGTTAACAATTGTTATATATGGCTCTTGAAAATAACTTTCTAGAGCCATTTTCTATTGAAAGTGAGGTGAACGTGGTGGAGCAATTTTATCAATTAGGGTGGACGCTAGATTCTGCAGGCGGTGCTTCAGGTGAAGCATATATGGCTGAACAAGATGGCCAAAAATTATTTTTAAAGCGTAATTCGAATCCTTTTATAGCTGCATTATCTGCAGAAGGTATTGTGCCTAAACTAGTTTGGACGAAACGCATTGAAACTGGTGAAGTGGTAACAGCTCAGCATTGGAAAAATGGTCGTGAATTGTCATTCAAGGAAATGCATCAAAAAAGAGTTGCACAGTTATTGAAGAAAATTCATAATTCTAAAACGCTACTTAATATGTTGAAGCGTATGGAAATGGAACCTATAACTCCTACAATTATGTTACGCAAAATCAATGCCTCATTATCTCGAGAAGTTCTAACACATCATGTTGTACGAAAAGCGTTAACGTATTTAGAAGAGCATTTACCAATACTAGATTCTCGGTTCTTTACTGTTGTTCACGGCGATGTAAATCACAATAATTGGTTATTGTCAGATCGGGATGAACTTTATTTAGTTGATTGGGAAGGTGCTATGATTGCCGACCCTGCGATTGACATAGGTATGCTCCTATATAACTACGTTCCTGAGCAACAATGGTCAGAGTGGCTAAATATTTATGGTGCGAATGACACTATCGAATTGCAGAAGCGAATGAAGTGGTATACAGTCATTCAATCAATCGGTATGGTACAATGGTACGAAGAACAAAAGCGTTATAAAGATATGAATACGTGGTTGAAATTTTTAAATGAAGTTATGACGAATAATGCATTTATTTAAGGAGTATAAGTAATGAGAATGCGATATAAACCTTGGGCAGAAGATTATTTGAAATCTCACCCAAGTATTGTAGATGTTGATGGTACGCATAATGGTAAAATGCAAGCGTGGTTCGATAATGATGCACCCATTCATATCGAAATTGGATCTGGCATGGGGCAATTTATTACAACATTAGCTATACAAAATCCTGACATTAATTTTATCTCTATAGAACGAGAAAAAAATGTCATGGTCAAAGTTTTAGATAAAGTTTTAGAACACAATTTAACTAACATCAAGCTAATATGTAACGAAGCGGGTGAGCTAACCGAATATTTCATGCCAAATGAGGTATCACGAATTTATTTGAATTTCTCAGATCCGTGGCCAAAGCGTAGACATACAAAGCGCAGATTAACATATGCATCATTTTTAAAGTTGTATAAAGAAATCTTAAAAGATGATGGCGCAATTCATTTCAAAACTGATAATAGAGGCTTGTTTGCTTATAGTCTTGAAAGTATGTCGCAATTCGGTATGTATTTTACAAAAATAAATTTAAATCTTCATCAAGAAGACGATGAAGATAATATTGAAACAGAATATGAAAGAAAATTTTCGGATAAAGGTTCGAGAATTTATCGCATGGAAGCACAATTTCATTCAAACTAACGTTGTTCATATACTGAGCAACGTTTTTTTGTGAAAATTTATATTTATTTGTAAAATGTTTATAATGATAATAAGAGTTCCATATCAAGGAGGAATATTATGCAATTAGGACAATTTACGATTCATCAACTCAATGGAGGCATTACTAATATCGATGGTGGCGCAATGTTTGGTGTTGTACCAAAAGCATTATGGACAAAACGTTATAATGTAAATGATAAAAATCAAATTGCCTTACCTACGCATCCAATTTTAATTCAAACAAATAATCAACATATTTTAATAGATACGGGTATCGGAAATAGTAAATTGACGGAAAAAGAGCGACGTAATTTTGGTGTGGATTATGAAAGTCAAATCGAAGTAGAATTGAACAAATTGAATTTACAACTGACAGATATCGATATCGTCTTGATGACTCATATGCATTTTGATCACGCTTCTGGTTTAACTGACAATGCAGGAAATGCAATTTTTAGTAATGCTGTACATTATATACAACAAGATGAATGGCATGAATTTCAAAGTCCAAATATTAGAAGTAAATCAACCTACTGGGAAAAGAATAATGGAACATTTAAAGACCAACTTATTTTGTTTGATGGAGAAATAGCAATATGTCCAGGCATACGTATGCAACATACTGGAGGTCATAGTTTTGGACATTCCATTATAATTATAGAAAGTGAAGGGGAAAAAGCGGTGCATTTAGGAGATATTTTCCCAACGACGGCACATACGAATCCACTTTGGGTGACAGCTTATGATGACTATCCTATGCAGTCTATTAGAGAAAAAGAGCGCTTATTTCCGTATTTTATTCATCAAAATTATTGGTTTTTATTTTATCATGATGAAAATTACTTCGCGGTAAAATATGATAACAAAAAGAATATTGTCGATTCTGTATCGAGAAAATAGGGAGTGGGACAGAAATCTGATTTTGAAAAAAAGATTTCGTCGTCCCACCCCGGCAAGGATGACTAGCGTTGAAACAAGCTTGGTTTAAAGCGCATTTTCAATGCAGTCAGCTACTGCCCATATGAAAAAAGACTAGGACAATCTATATTGTCCCAGCCTCTTTGATGTTATTTAATTCTCAATTATATCTAAAATTTCACCAGTACGTGCATCTGCATAAAAATCATAATATGTACATGTATCATTTTTAATTGTAGTGATACCACCTTGATAAACAATATAATCATGACCAGCTTTATTATACTGTAATGGTTGCTGAACAATATATGAACCAGCAACGTGCATGAAATACGTTTTTACTTCACTAAGTATTTTATCTGGATTTACAGTGCGCTTATTATAGAGTCGTTTAATTAAATAAAACATCCCAATACTTACAATAAATGATATTGCTGCAATAATACACCAATTTTTTTTGTTAAACATCATATCATCTACCCCCAACGAATTCATATTATTAGTTTACCATAATGATGATGATATAATAACTATTAAGGAGTGAGTAAACTTGAATTTAGATCAAAATAAGACTTTAGAACGAATGAAAATATTAACGGAGTTACACGGTGCTCCAGGATTTGAAAATGATGTACGAAATTATCTTAAAGAAGAGATGGCACCATTTGTCGACGAATTTGTACAAGATCGCATGGGAGCAATATACGGTGTGAAACGTTCAAAATCAGCTGATGCCAAAAGAGTGATGGTTGCAGCACATATGGATGAAGTTGGTTTTATGATTACCAATATTACTTCAAACGGTTTACTCCAATTTACTAATCTAGGCGGAATAGCTAATGACATTTGGCAAGGCCAACGTTTAAAAGTTAAAACACGAAATGGTGAAGAAATATTAGGCATTGTTGCAAATATACCGAAACATTTTCGCACTGGTAATGAAGGTGCCCCTAAAATTGAAGACTTGCTGCTAGATATTGGTTGTGAAAATTCTGAGCAAGTATCGTCAAGAGGGATAGAAATTGGTGATACTATCGTACCAGAAACGCCATTTACACAATTATCTGAACATCGTTTTGTGAGTAAAGCATGGGATAATCGTTATGGTTGTCTTATTGGCATAGAGTTATTAGAATTAGTACAAGATATGGAGTTAGATGTGGATTTATATGTTGGCGCAAATGTTCAAGAAGAAGTTGGATTACGTGGTGCAAGATCAGCAGCTGAATTAATTGAGCCAGATGTAGCTTTTGTCGTCGATTGCTCACCAGCTAACGATATGAAAGGTAAACAAAACCTTTCAGGCGAACTAGGGGAGGGGACTCTAATTCGTATTAAAGATGGTACTATGATTCTCAAACCTACATTTAGAGATTTTTTATTAAATAAAGCACAAGAACATAATATTAAACATCAATATTACATTTCACCCGGTGGCACAGATGGAGGAGAAATTCATAAAGCTAACCAAGGTGTACCAACTGCTGTTATCGGTGTTTGTGCACGTTACATTCATAGTACCAATGCTGTATTTGATATTCGAGATTATACAGCTGCCAGAGCGTTGTTATTTACTTCAATTAAGGATTTGACTAGTTCACAAATCGAACATTTACAATATAGTTAATTAAGGAGCATATAAACATGAAAAGTTTAGAAAGTGAAAAACAATTTGAAGAATTAAAACAAGCCAAAACTGTATTTTTATTTACCGCAGATTGGTGTCCTGATTGCAAAGTCATCGAACCTGATTTGCCACAGTTAGAAGAAAAATATAATGATTTTAATTTTATTTCTGTTGATAGAGATCAATTTATGGATATTTGTGTTGACCATGGTATTATGGGTATTCCAAGTTTTTTAGTTTATAACGACGGTGAATTATTGGGTAGTTATATTGGAAAAGAACGTAAATCAATTGAACAAATTGATGACTTTATTGCTTCACTATAAATAGATAGTGAGAACGAGTATTGTAAAATGATAAAACTATACCCTTTGAACGTATATTTTTTCTGTTCTAAAGGGTATATTTATTGTAAACTGTATAAAGGCACGAATATAGGAGTGTTAATCAATGAATGTCTTTCAAATGAGAGATAAATTAAAAGAACGTTTAAAGCAATTAGATGTAAAATTTAGTTTTAATCGTGACGATGAAACGTTACGTATATATAGAGTTGATAATGGAAAAGGCGTAACAATTAAATTGAACGCGATTGTTGCAAAATACAAACAACAACAAGAAAAAATTGTAGATGAAATCGTTTATTATGTTGAAGAAGCAATCGGCCAAATGAAGGATGACTCATTAGCAGATTTAGAGCAAGTTAATGTTATGCCGGTGTTACGTGCACCAAGTTTTGCAAAAGAAAACAAAGATGGCGTACCATTTGTGATAGATGAGCATACAGCTGAAACTAATATTTATTATGCAGTTGATTTGGGAAAATCATATCGCTTAATAGATGAAAAACTGTTTCAACAACTAAATATTTCTAAACAACAATTAAAAGAAATGGCATTATTTAATGTCCGAAAATTAGAAAACAAATATATAACAGATGAAGTAAAAGGTAATTTATTTTACTTTATTAATTCCAATGATGGTTATGATGCTAGTAGAATTTTAAACACTTCATTTTTAAATGAATTTGAAAAACAATGTGAAGGCGAAATGCTAGTAGCAATTCCACATCAGGATGTGTTGATTGTCGCAGATATAAGAAACAAAACGGGTTATGATGTAATGGCCCATTTAACTATGGAGTTTTTTACTAAAGGACTAGTGCCAATTACTTCATTATCCTTCGGTTACGAAAGTGGTCACTTTGAACCAATATTCATTTTGGGTAAAAATAATAAACAAAAACGTGATCCAAACGTTATTCAAAGATTAGAAGCAACAAGAAAGCAATATGAAAATAAAGATAAAAAATAAGGAGTTTTAAGTATGAACCTTTTTTACAATAAAGAAAAAGTTGGAGATGTAGCATTTTTACAAATCGAGCCACATGAAGGGCCGTTCTCTTATGAAACAAAGGGGAATGTTGTAGAAATTACTGCGGATAATAAAGTAGTAGGATACAATGTTTTCAAAATAGCAGATAAAGTAACAATTACAGATAATGGTCATGTTAAATTGACTGAATCTATTATCGATGCGTTACAAAACGCTATTGTTGAGGCAGGGTTCACTCAACAGTTGAACGCGGACTTGTCTCCAAAATTCGTTGTAGGTTACGTTGAAAGTAAAGATAAACATCCTGATGCGGACAAATTGAGTGTATTAACTGTAGATGTAGCTACTGAAAAATTACAAATTGTGTGCGGAGCACCAAACGTAGAAGCAGGTCAAAAAGTAGTGATTGCAAAAGTTGGTGCGGTTATGCCTAGCGGAATGGTAATAAAAGATGCGGAACTGCGTGGAGTAGCTTCTAGTGGAATGGTGTGCTCAATGAAAGAATTAGACTTACCGAACGCGCCAGCCGAAAAAGGTATCATGGTGTTAGATGATAGTTATACGGTTGGACAAGCATTTTTTGAAGAATAAAAAAGGAGGATGAGCGTATGAGCTGGTTCGATAAATTATTTGGTGAAGAGAACGACTCACAAGACGATTATTTAGCTAAAAGAAATCAACGTCGTCACAAAGCCAAACAAAATCAAAATGATAAAGACTCATTACTTCCTCAAAATAATGATGTATACGAGCGACCTAGAGGTAAATTTAGGTTTCCAATGAGTGGTATAGAAGATACCGACGCCAATCATTCAACTAGCAATGAGCACAAGTCATCTTCTAATGAGCAACAATTTAATGAAGTTACAAATGATGGGAGACAGCGTTCTCGAAGACGCAGAAATTCTGCCTATGAACAAAATATTGATAGACAACCAGAATCAACATCAACGACTCATTCATATAAGCAAGCAGAAAGACCAGATAATAAGCAAAATAATAAGAGAATTCGTATTCAAACAGAGGTCTTGAGAGCACAATATTCAACACCATCTTCAGAAAAACCGCATTATCATAAAAGCGATTTTAAAGCGAGTGAAGTACCTTCGGCAATTTTTGGTACTCAAAAGAGACACAAATTAGAAAATGGTGTTATCACAAATAAAGAACTAACATCTGATACAGATACAAATGAGTTATCAAATTCAAACCAAACAATGATGAATGCTCATGAAGTGAAGCAGTCAGATTCTGCGCAACATCAAACTTCAATTGAAAACAATGTTAAAGATAATGAAAGTTATTACAATGATGATTTGCTTAGAAAAGGTGATAAGCGCCAAGACCAACAAAACACAGCTGAGCAAAAGCAAGTGAAAAAGGATAACACTGTTAATATTGAAAACTTTTATGCATCACAAATTGTCGAAGAGATTCGACGTGAAAGAGAACGTAAAGTTTTACAAAAGAAACAATTTAAAAAAGCTTTACAACAAAAACGCCAATCACATGAAGATAGTCCTAAAGATAATATCCAAAAAGCTATCGATGAAATGTATGCCAAACAAGCACAACAATATGTTGGAGAAAGTTCGCTAGATGAAGTAGATAGTGATGATTTGTCAAAAGACCAATCAAATACCGAACAACAGCATCAACAAGACACAGAGCATGCATTTGATAATGAGAGTAGCGCTACTGATATTACTGAATCAGAAAACTTTATGTATGAAGAAGTAAATTTAGATAATATTAGTGATGTACAATATGTAGATGATGACCAAACGTCTATTGAAGATACAGAACAACAAGCATCTACTATAGAACCAAGTACTACAGAAAGTACATATGAAGATTCAGTAGAGCAATCAGCAGCTGATGAAGCAATAGCAGATGCAACTTATAGAGAAATATCGGAAGCGTCTACGAATGACCTCGAAGAAACATCACATGAACAAAATTTTGACCAAGATATTCTAAATGAAGAAGCGGAAGTTGAAGAAACAACGGAAGCCATTAATGAAAATGAACAAGAAGAATTATCAGAAGACGCTTCTACAGCTAATGTAACTACAAATGTTGAAGATAGCTCTGACGATCACGATGATGCAACTACAGAATTTAATGAAAATCAACATAATGATTTAGACTCGAATGATGCTACTGAACACGTTAACGATGAGGACACGACAATTAATCAGGAACATGTACAGTATGAAGCTGCTACGTTAAATACAGAAGAAGATGCCGAAACAGATGATTCAGTACACAATAATTCATCTGAAGCACAAAATACGGCTAGTAACACAGCAATAGAAAACAATGTGGATGAAAAGGCGGATCAACAAACGAAAACTGTTCAGCAATCGCAATCTACAGTAAAACGTCCTATTGCTAAAGGTAGTAAACCATTTAATGTAGTTATGACACCTTCTGATAAAAAACGTATGATGGATGCTAATAAAGCAAAAAAAGTAAGTACTAGTACAACAACTTCTTCAAAATCAGTAAATGTACCTGAACTTAAACCTACATCTGACCAATCTAATCAGACGAAGGAAAATTCAGATAGTGCCACAGTTACAAATGAAACAAATAATATTGCAAGTGCGGTAGATTCGACGAGTGAACATCATACTAAGCAGGGTGCAACACATGACCAAACAATAGAGCATAGCACTCAACAAAATGATGTAACTGAAACGACACAAGATACAGAACAACATGAAAGTAAAGAGCAACCACAAGCAACACGTACAATTCGTAGAGGGCCAAGCGTAAAATTACCTGATGTGGCTTTACTAGAATCACCAGAGGAACAAGAAGTAGATGATGCATGGATCGAGGAGAAAAAGCAAGAATTAAACGATGCTTTTTACTACTTTAATGTACCTGCCGAAGTACAAACTGTTACTGAAGGACCAAGTGTAACTCGTTTTGAACTTTCTGTTGAAAAAGGAGTCAAGGTTTCTAGAATTACAGCATTACAAGATGATATTAAAATGGCACTTGCAGCTAAAGATATTCGAATTGAAGCACCAATTCCGGGTACCAGCTTGGTTGGAATTGAAGTACCAAACCAATCTCCAACTAAAGTGAATATAAAATCAATAATTGACAGTGAGCAGTTTAATGATGCCGAATCAAAATTAACTGTAGCTATGGGTTACAGAATTAATAATCAACCATTATTAATGGATATAGCTAAAACACCACATGCGCTAATTGCAGGGGCAACTGGTTCAGGAAAATCGGTATGCATAAATAGCATATTGTTATCACTTTTATATAAAAATCATCCGGAAGAGCTAAAATTACTCTTAATTGATCCAAAAATGGTAGAATTAGCACCATATAATGATTTACCTCATTTAGTGTCGCCAGTTATTACCGATGTCAAAGCAGCAACACAAAGTCTTAAATGGGCTGTTGAAGAGATGGAGCGCAGATATAAATTATTTGCACAATATCACGTTAGAAACATTACTGCTTTTAACAAGAAAGCAGCATATGAAGATAGGTTACCTAAAATTGTTATAGTTATTGATGAGTTAGCCGATTTAATGATGATGGCACCACAAGATGTAGAACAATCTATAGCGCGTATTGCTCAAAAAGCACGTGCTTGTGGTATTCATATGTTAGTAGCAACACAGCGACCATCTGTTAACGTAATTACAGGTTTAATTAAAGCGAATATACCGACAAGAATTGCCTTTATGGTATCTTCAAGCGTTGATTCAAGAACTATTCTTGATAGCGGTGGTGCTGAGAGATTATTAGGCTACGGCGACATGTTGTATCTTGGTAGCGGTATGAATAAACCTATCCGAGTACAAGGTACTTTTGTTTCAGACGAAGAAATCGATGATGTTGTAGATTATATTAAACAACAACGTCCACCAGAATATTTATTTGAAGAAAATGAATTATTGAAAAAAACAGAAAGTCCACCACAAGATGATTTATTTGATGATGTATGTCAATTTATGGTGCAAGAAGGCCATATTTCAACATCATTAATACAAAGACATTTCCAAATAGGTTATAATCGTGCGGCTCGAATAGTTGATCAATTAGAACAACTTGGATATATATCAGAAGCTAATGGTTCTAAACCTAGAGATGTTTATTTAACAGAAACTGATTTAAATGAAATTTAATATATATAAAAGGGAGTGTTCGTATGACACATTATCATTTTGTCGGTATAAAAGGCGCTGGTATGAGTTCACTAGCACAAATCATGCATGATCTTGGCCATGAAGTACAAGGCTCTGATATCGAAAGTTATGTTTTTACAGAGGTTGCATTAAAAAATAAAGGTATAAACATACTTCCGTTTGATGCCAATAATATCAAGAAAGATATGGTAGTAATTCAAGGCAATGCCTTTCCAGACACACATGAAGAAGTTACAAAAGCGCATGATTTAAATTTAGAAGTAATTCGTTACCATGACTTTTTAGGGCATGTCATTAATCAGTATACTTCTGTAGCAGTAACAGGAGCTCATGGTAAAACGTCAACTACTGGATTATTATCACATGTAATGAACGGCGATAAAAAAACGTCATTTTTAATTGGTGATGGTACTGGTTTAGGTATACCAGCTAGCGAATATTTTGCTTTTGAAGCGTGTGAATACCGAAGACACTTTTTAAGTTATCATCCAGATTATGCTATTATGACTAACATTGATTTTGATCATCCAGACTATTTCAAAGACATCAATGATGTTTTTGATGCATTCCAAGAAATGTCTCGCAATGTCAAAAAAGCAATCATTGCTTGGGGTGATGATGAACATTTACGTAATATTAAAGCAGATGTACCTGTTTATTATTATGGTTTTTCACAAGATGATGATGTATATGCAGCTAATGTACAATTCAATGAAAATGGCACTACATTTGATGTGTATATCAATAACACGTACTATGACACATTCTTATCACCACAATATGGCGACCATAATATTTTAAATAGTTTAGCAGTAATTACTATAAGCTATTTAGAATCTCTTAATGTCGACAATATTAAAGAAGCATTAGAAACATTTGGTGGCGTTAAACGTCGTTTTAATGAAACTAAAGTAGCCAATCAAGTGTTAGTTGATGATTATGCGCATCATCCAAGAGAAATTAGTGCTACGATTGAAACAGCAAGAAAAAAATACCCGAACAAAGAGGTTATTGCTGTATTTCAACCACATACATTTAGTAGAACAAAAGCCTTTCTTGAAGAATTTGCAGATTGTTTAAATAAAGCAGACCACACGTATTTATGTGAAATCTTTGGCTCAATTAGAGAAAATACTGGAAATTTAACAATTCAAGATTTACTTCAAAGAATAAATGGTGCTACACTGATAGATGAAGAAAGTGTAGACATATTAGAAAAATATAGCGATGCAGTTATTTTATTCATGGGTGCAGGTGATATTCAAAAAGTTCAACGTGCATATATGGATAATCTTGGCGTTGTTAACGAATTTTAGTATGTTTATGTTAAAATGAGTTGGGTATTTAAATAAAATAACAACATATGTTTATTAGGAGGCGTTTTTAATGGAATGGATTTTACCCATTGCTGGGATTATTGCAGCGATAGCTTTTCTTATCTTAGTTATTGGAATCGTTGTGGTTTTAATTTCAGTGAAGAAAAATTTAGATCACGTAGCTAAAACTCTTGATGGTGTTGAAGGACAAATTCAAGGTATTACACGTGAATCAACAGATTTACTTCATAAAGCAAACCGCTTAACTGAAGATATTCAAGGTAAATCTGATCGATTGAATTCAGTGGTTGATGCTGTTAAAGGTATTGGTGATTCAGTACAAACATTAAACGGTTCAGTTGACCGCGTGACTAATTCAATTACGCACAATATTTCTCAAAATGAAGACAAAATTTCTCAAGTTGTACAATGGTCAAATGTGGCAATGGAAATTGCTGACAAATGGCAAAATAGAAGAGGTCGTAGAGAAAGTGCAAACTACAAAACGAGCAGTGTAGCTGGTGACACAAATCATAGCTATACTACACGTGTAGATAATAAATAATTAATAAATATACTTACACAAATGCACTTAAATGGGGTTGTTACTTTATTTAAGTGCATTTGCTATAGGAGGCAAATATTATGGCGTATTATAATCGTGATAACTATGAAAAAAACTTAGAAAGTTATGAAGTTCCTGAAGAGTATAACAATAATGAAGAAAGAAATAATTTTGTCTATGGTTTTGTTGTTGGAGCAGTAATTGGTACAGCAGTCGGCCTAGTTACTACTAAATCTAAATCTAAAAACACTAAAAAAGAAACAACTAGTGATTTTAAATCCAGTATTACGTCACAATCCCAAAATGCTAAACAACAAGCAGACACAGAAGTAAATAATATTAAATCTACTGTGAGTCAATCTGAGCGTGATGCACAAAAAGTCGCTATCCAACAAGAGTCTGCGTCTCATGATTTAGCAAATACGTCTCCAAAAGCTCAAGAAGCAGATACATCATTAGAGAATAATACGTCAGATCAAACAGATAATGACGATGCGAATAAGAGTAATACAGCAGGTGTTGCTGGTGCAGCTGGCGTAGGTGCAGTAACAGGAGCAGCAGGAGCAGCAACTTTTGCACAAGACGATAACAATAATGCTGACACAGAGCAAAGCACTTTATCTAGTAATGATGTAGAGCCTACTCAAAAAGAAAGAGCAGCACAACAAGAAGCAATTAAAGAAGAGGCTTCAGAAAATAATTTAGCTGAACCTGGACAATCAAATGAAAATGGTTCCCAAAATGGTAAAGCAGCAGTTGGAGCTGCAGGTGTAGCTGGCGCGGGTGCAGTAGCGGCAACGGGTGCAGCAGCTACAAATAATGATGGGGATAATGCTAGCTCATCAGAAGAAGCATCAGCAGAAGTACAAAATACTAAAGATACTTCTAACAAAGTAACTGCTGAAGGTTTAGCACAAGCTGCACAGAATAAAAACCATGCTTTACAAAACGACGACACACGCGCACAAAACACAGCTAACTTGCTTGAACCAGAAGCACCGCAAACTACTCAAAAATTTAACACTGTACCTAACCTTGTTACTAAGCAAAGTGATAAAGACAATGCGAACATTGCAGGCGCAGTGACAGGAGGTACTGTATTAGCTGGTGGAGCAGTTGCAAGTACTAGTGAGAATGAGAAAGCACATACAGAAAACAAATCAACTTCAGAGCAATCAACTTCAACTGAACAGCCATCAGCTGAAAAGAGAGTTACGCAAACTCATGAATCAGTATCATTTGAAAATGGTCACATTGTTCATGATAAAGCTACGAATAATTTAACTAATGATCAAAACACGGAAGATTCAACTTCAACAGTGAACTATAAAAAAAATAGAACTTCACAAAGAACAAGTGAAGAAAAAGCTAAAAGTAAAATTGAAAAAAGAACCTTCGACAAGTAAAACTTAAAATAAAAAATTAATTGTTTAAAGTTAAAACTAGTCACATATGTTAAGCGCAGGATAGAAGTCAAACTAACGTCTTGATTTCTATCCTGTTTAATTTTTAATTAACTTTAATTTTAGAATAGTGTGAAATTTACCCTAGCAAATGACAGAAAATTCAGTTAGTATTAGAGTTATTCTATTTTAAACAAGATAAATTTACATTCATGACTTGAACTTAACGTCAGTTATTGTTAGAATTACTTTTAACAAATATTTTATCGCTTTAAAGCAGAATAAAATATAAGTTTTTAAAATCTTCATAGAGGTGAATAAAATGACGGATAAATTACAAGCGTACAGAGATGAAATAGTTGAAATTAATGATGAAATTTTAAAATTATTATCTAAAAGAGGCGAATTAGCACAACAAATTGGAGAAGAAAAAAGTAAACAAGGTACTACGGTTTATGATCCACAACGTGAAAAAGAAATGATCAACATTCTTTTAGATAAAAATGAGGGACCGTTTAATGATAATGTCATTAAGCAATTATTCAAAGAAATTTTTAAAGCCTCTACCGATTTACAAAAATCAGAAAATGAAAAACATTTATATGTGTCTAGAAAATTAAAACCTGAAGATACAATTGTACAATTTGATAACGGTGGCATAATTGGTGATGGCAATAAATCATTCGTGTTTGGCCCATGTTCTGTAGAGTCTCAAGAACAAGTAGATGCAGTGGCTGCTGATTTACATGCCAAAGGTGAAAAATTTATTCGTGGTGGTGCATTCAAACCACGTACATCTCCATATGATTTCCAAGGATTGGGTGTTGAAGGCTTAAAAATATTAAAAAATACTAAAGATAAATACAACTTAAACGTTGTTAGTGAAATCGTTAATCCAGCAGACTTTGAAGTAGCTGATGAATACTTAGACGTATTCCAAATTGGTGCACGTAACATGCAAAACTTTGAATTATTAAAAGAAGCAGGACGTTCTAACAAACCAGTATTATTAAAACGTGGTTTATCTGCAACAATTGAAGAATTTATTTATGCAGCAGAATACATTGCTTCACAAGGTAATAATAATATCATTTTATGTGAACGCGGTATTCGTACTTATGAAAAAGCTACACGTAATACTTTAGATATTTCAGCAGTACCAATCTTAAAACAAGGTACACATTTACCAGTCATGGTTGATGTTACACACAGTACTGGACGTAAAGATATTATGTTACCAACAGCAAAAGCTGGTTTAGCAGTAGGCGCTGACGGTATTATGGCTGAAGTACATCCAGATCCATCTGTAGCATTAAGTGATAGTGGACAACAAATGGATTTAAACGAATTTGATAAGTTCTACAATGAAATAAATCCTTTAGCACAAATGTACAATAGCAAAAAAATAAAATAATAGTAGTTATATGATAAAAACCTCTTGTGTTTTTAACTACAGAAATTAGATATTGTATTATCCATGGGATATCGATATCTATAGTAGTGAACATAAGAGGTTTTTTATGATTTTTAAAGCAATAACATAGCTCGCTACGCTTGTGATATATGACATAATTGTGACATTGAAACAAAATTATTTTCCTAGACAATAAAATATGATAAACTTTGAAAATGTAATGAAAACGGGTTATAATGACAAATAAACCGCTTACAAGGAGGAAACTATGACTGTTACAATTTATGACGTAGCGCGTGAGGCTAGAGTATCAATGGCAACAGTATCACGTGTTGTGAATGGCAACCAAAACGTGAAACCAGAAACGCGAGATAAAGTTAACGAAGTAATCAAGAAATTAAACTATAGACCGAATGCAGTAGCACGAGGTTTAGCAAGTAAACGTACAACAACAGTAGGAGTAATCATACCAGATATTTCTAACGTTTATTATTCGCAACTTGCACGTGGATTAGAAGATATTGCGACAATGTACAAATATCATTCAATTATTTCAAATTCTGACAATGATCCAGTCAAAGAAAAAGAAATCTTTAATAATTTATTAAGTAAGCAAGTAGATGGAATTATTTTCTTAGGAGGTACTATCTCTGAAGAAATTAAAGATTTAATTACTAAGTCGTCTGTGCCGGTTGTAGTTTCAGGTACAAATGGTAAAGATGCAGGTATCGCTTCAGTTAATATTGATTTTGAAACAGCTGCACAAGAAATTACAGAGCAGTTAATTTTAAATGGTGCAAAAGAATTCGCTTTTGTTGGCGGTAATTATTCTAAAAAAGCACAAGATGACGTATTAGCAGGTTTAAAAACAGTATTGGCAAAACACCAATTAAATTTAAATGAAGACAACATCTTTAATGGTAATGAAACGTATAAAGATGGGGTACGTGCTTTTGAAGCATTAAATAAAACAAAACCAGATGCAATTTTATCAATCAGTGATGAACAAGCCATTGGTTTAGTGCACAGTGCACAAGACGAAGGTGTGAGTATTCCTGATGACTTGCAAATAGTTAGTTTTAATAACACACGTCTAGTGGAAATGGTAAGACCACAATTATCAAGTGTAATTCAACCATTATATGATATTGGTGCAGTAGGCATGAGATTGCTTACAAAATACATGAATGAGGAAGAAATCGAAGAACCGAATGTTATTTTACCTCATAGAATTGAATATCGTGGTACAACAAAATAAGACACTATAAAAAGCTGACACATTCAACATGTGACAGCTTTTTTATTATATATAAGTAGAATTCAAAGCATTGTAAATGACGGTCTTGAGTCAAATTATACTTTAATTGTTATTCAAACCATGAAGCTACTTGTTTTGCATGTTTCGTATTTAGTGCTGATATTTCTTTTGTTCTAGGAATATAAGGATAATCTGTACATTCATCGGACCAAGTTTTTGGTAAGGAACAGGGTGCATATTGTTGCCATTTAGTAAGCCATTTTTGTGGTAAAGGACCTTGTTGTTTTGGCTCACCAATAAGTGCTAAAAATACGTGTGACCAAGCAAGAGGTACAACTTTCCATATATTATATCCTCCGCCACCAAACATCAGTACTTTCCCATCTGTATACTTATCCGCTAGCATTTTAATATAGTATGGGATTTCATATAGCGCATCAAGTGTACAACTCATATGTGTCAGTGGGTCTAAATAATGAATATCGACCCCATGGACGCTAATAATAATATCAGGTTTAAATGTTTTAATTACCGGTTCAATCGTTTGTTTAAAAGATTCTAAGTATGAATCGTTTTCCGTAAATGGTTCTAAAGGCAAATTAACGGTGTAGCCGAATCCTTGTTCACTACCTCGTTCTGTATAGTGTCCAGAACCCGGAAAGAGAAATTTACCAGTTTCATGTATTGAATAATTTAACACATGATCATTCGTATAAAAACTCCATTGTGTACCGTCTCCGTGATGCGCATCTGTATCGATACATAATACTCTACTATTATATTTTTGTATTAGATGAGCAATAGTAATTGCCACATCGTTATATACACAAAATCCATTTGCTCTACCAGGCAGAGCATGATGTAAGCCTCCACCTAAATGGCATCCATTAGTAACTTTATTAGTCATAATTGCATCAGCTAAATTCAAAGCTCCTCCCACAATACGAGCACTGTGTTGATGCATATGCTTAAACTGCATAGTATCTTCACCATCTAAACCATATTTTCGGGCTTCAACATCGCTTAAAATACCATGTGATGCATGGTGCATAGCTTGTATATAATCATAACTATGTATTAGGGCAATTTCTTCGTCTGATGCAAGTCTCGGTTGTATAAGATGATGGTTATGTAATGCGTTTAAATCAACGAGTAATTCTGTTGTTAATTTTAAACGCATTTGATTGAATGGATGGTCATTTTTAAAACGATATTGTAATAATTCATGTGCATACACATATCCCGTTTTGTTTTCAGTAATCATAAAATTCTCCCCTTTAAAAGAAAAAGCGATTCATAAAACGTATGTCATCAAAAGCTTGTAATTGATCGATAGTAATTCTACTGCCAATTCTTGCCATTAAGCAGTTAGCTGGATGACTAGTAATTTCAGGATCATCTGTTGCGAAAATTTCTAAGTTCCCGTATCCCATCAATTTTTGCATGAGTTTTTTGTACTCGTATACATCGAGACCAGAATTTTTCAAATCCCAGTGCCAATAATATTCTGTTGTGAGTATGATATAATCTTCAATTTCATCGCTCGCAAGACTAGTTTGAATAAGCTCCTTACCTAAATGCAGTTTGCGATAAGGTAAACTAATTTCAATCGCCCCTAATTCGATTAAATATTCTAGCTCCCCTGTAGACCAACGTTCCAATGGATCTGGATAGTGAAAAGTGACATAACCAATAATATGTGACTGCTGCTTTAAGATAAAGATGCGGCCTTCATCTAGTGTGCATATTTCCTTGATAGCTTCAAATTGTTCATCTGGATATCGGAAAGCAGTTAAACCTTGGTCAAAACTCATTAAATCCAGTTGTGCTTTCGAGACAGGACCTTCAATGATATATTCAACATCATCAATTGAGTACTGTTTTGAGATATAAGTTTTTTTGTGTTCCATAACTCACTCCACCTTCAAACTTAAAATAGATTTAAGGCATTATTTATATTGATTATAATTGAAAATAACATAAATTAACACAGTAATTATTTTTATGTCAGATATTTTTGAAAATTGTGTCTATATTAGATATAATTACACTACAGTATTAGAAAGCGATTTCATTTAGAGGGGGATTTACAATGAAAGTAGAAGTATATAAAGGGGATCAAGGAAACTTTAACCTTACAGACTATGACAAAGTGTACAACAATTTTGACTGGAAAGATGTTGAAAAAGAGTTTTCTTGGTATGACTCTGGTAAAGTAAATATGGCGCATGAATGTATAGACCGCCATGTTGATAATGGCAAGGGCGACAAAATTGCTCTACATTATAAGGACGATAAGAGAAAAGAAAGTTATACTTTTAACGAAATGAAATCAAATGTAAATAAGGCAGCTAATGTGCTTAAAGATAAAGCTAATGTAGAAAAAGGGGACAGAGTGTTTATCTTTATGCCTAGAACACCTGAGTTATACTTTGCATTGTTTGGTATTTTAAAATTAGGTGCAATTGTTGGTCCATTATTCGAAGCATTTATGGAAAAGGCAGTGGCTGATCGTTTAGATAATAGTGATGCCAAAGTAATTGTAACCACGAATGCGTTGTTACCTAGAATCCCGCAAGAAAAGTTACCTAATCTTGAAACTATTATTGTTGTGGATGAAGAAGTAGAAAATGGTTATGTTGACTTTAATAAGGAATTAAAATCAGCAAGTGATCAAATAGAAACAGAGTGGTTAGACTTAGATGATGGTCTTATTTTACACTACACATCTGGTTCAACTGGTCAGCCTAAAGGCGTGTTACACGTACAAAGAGCTATGCTAGTACATTATATTTCAGGTAAATACGTATTAGATATGCAAGAAGATGATGTATATTGGTGTACAGCTGACCCTGGATGGGTGACGGGTACATCTTATGGTATCTTTAGTCCATGGCTAAATGGTGTTACAAACTGTATAGCAGGGGGACGTTTTTCTCCTGAAGCATGGTATAGCATGATTGATGAATTTAAGGTCACAATTTGGTATACAGCGCCTACAGCATTACGTATGTTAATGAGTGCAGGTGATGATGTAATTAAAAAATACGATTTGTCATCGCTGAAAAGTATTTTATCTGTCGGTGAACCATTGAACCCAGAAGTTATTAAATGGGCTTATGATGTATTTGGTAAACGCGTATTGGATACATGGTGGATGACTGAAACAGGTGGCCATATGATTGTAAATTACCCATCAATGGATATTAAATTAGGTTCTATGGGAAAACCATTGCCAGGAATTGAAGCATCTATTATTGATGATCAAGGTAATGAATTGCCTGTGAACAGAATGGGGAATTTAGCGATTAAAAAAGGCTGGCCATCAATGATGACGGCTGTCTGGAAGAATCCGGAAAAATATGAATCTTATTTCATTGGAGATTGGTATGTATCTGGTGACTCAGCTTATATGGATGAAGATGGTTACTTTTGGTTCCAAGGTCGTGTTGATGATGTAATTATGACAGCAGGTGAACGTGTCGGACCATTTGAAGTTGAATCAAAATTAGTAGAACATGAAGCTGTAGCAGAAGCTGGTGTAATCGGCAAACCTGACCCTGTAAGGGGCGAAATTATTAAAGCATTTGTTGCATTAATTCCAGGTCAAGAACCTTCAGATGAACTAAAAGAAGATATTCGCGTATTTGTCAAAGAAGGATTAGCAGCACATGCGGCGCCTAGAGAAATTGAATTTAAAGATAAATTACCAAAAACACGTTCTGGTAAAATTATGAGACGTGTATTAAAAGCTTGGGAATTAGATTTACCAGCTGGTGATTTAAGCACAATGGAAGATTAAAATTGACATCGCTTTTTAAATAAAAAAGTGGCAATTATTTTTAATAAAAAAGACTAGAATGGCATTGCTGTTCTAGTCTTTTGTCATGTTGTACATTAGGTGTTAAAAAGGAAATTAATGTAAGCGCTATCTTAAATTGTCGACAATATTGCTTAAGTTCGTTAATATAAATATGGAAGAACTTTTTAGATGATACTCATTTGTGATACCATCGAATTAATTTGTTAAAAGGGGCGAATTTAGTTGGCACATTTATCTGATTTAGAAATTGCAAATCAATCAACATTAAAACCAATTGGTGATATTGCTGAAAAGGCAGGTATACCTGCTGACGCTTTAGAGCAATATGGTCATTACAAAGCGAAAGTTGATATTAACAAGATTGATAAAAAAGACAAAGGCAAAGTTGTACTAGTTACAGCGATGAGCCCAACACCTGCAGGAGAAGGTAAATCAACAGTGACTGTTGGTCTATCAGATGCATTTAACCAATTGAAAAAGAATGTAATGGTGGCATTAAGAGAGCCAGCGTTAGGTCCAACATTTGGTATTAAGGGTGGCGCTACTGGCGGCGGATATGCTCAAGTCTTACCTATGGAAGATATTAACTTACACTTTAATGGTGATTTTCACGCAATTACAACAGCAAATAATGCATTATCTGCATTTATAGACAATCATATCCATCAGGGAAATGAATTAGATATTGACCAACGTAGAATCGAATGGAAACGTGTCTTAGACATGAATGATCGAGCACTACGTCAAATTATCGTCGGTCTAGGTGGACCAACACAAGGTGTACCACGTGAAGATGGCTTTAATATAACTGTTGCATCTGAAATTATGGCAATATTATGTTTAGCGACTGGCATTAAGGATCTTAAAGAAAAAATTAGCAAAATTACAATAGGCTATACTAAAGACCGTAAACCTGTATCAGTAGCTGATTTAAAAGTTGAAGGTGCCTTAGCTATGATTCTTAAAGATGCCATTAAACCAAACTTAGTACAAACAATTGAAGGTACACCAGCACTTGTACATGGTGGACCATTTGCTAATATTGCACATGGATGTAATTCAATCTTAGCAACAGAAACAGCTCGAGATTTAGCGGATATTGTAGTAACTGAAGCTGGATTTGGTTCAGACTTAGGTGCAGAGAAATTTATCGATATTAAAGCACGCGAAGCAGGTTTCGAACCGTCAGCAGTAGTAGTAGTAGCTACAATAAGAGCGTTAAAAATGCATGGTGGTGTAGCTAAAGATCAGTTGAAAAATGAAAATGTATCAGCGCTTCAAGACGGTATTGTCAATTTAGAACGACATGTAGATAATGTGAAAAAATATGGTCTGGAACCTGTTATTGCATTAAATGCATTTGTTCATGATACCGAAGCTGAAACAGAGTTTGTTATTAACTGGGCGAAAGAGAAAGGCGTACGCTTATCATTAACAGAGGTATGGGAAAAAGGCGGTCAAGGTGGAATTGACTTAGCACAAAATGTCTTAGAGGTTATCGAAGAGCCTCAATCATTTAAACATTTGTATGATTTAGACTTACCATTAGAAGAAAAAGTTGAAACAATTGTGAAAGAAATTTATGGTGGTAGTAAAGTGACATTTACATCTAAAGCCCAAAAACAATTACAATCATTTAAAGATAATGGTTGGGATAATTATCCAATTTGTATGGCAAAAACACAATATTCATTTACAGATGATCAAACACAATTAGGTGCACCATCTGACTTTGAAATTACGATTCGTGAATTAGAAGCCAAAACTGGTGCTGGATTTATTGTTGCACTAACTGGTGCAATTATGACTATGCCAGGTTTACCTAAAAAACCAGCAGCATTAAATATGGATGTTACAGACGATGGACATGCCCAAGGCTTATTCTAACGATAAGCTATAACTTGTTATATGTTATTCATAATAAAGGTAGAACTGAACACTACACAATGTAGGTTCAGTTCTACCTTTTACTTTAATTCTTATTCAGAGCTTTGTAATTTCTGTTTTAAATTCTCTTGTTCTGCTTTATTAAACGTTGCTTTTGAAATTTTGTCTTCAACAAGCATTCGTTTTAACACATAGTGTTGACGGTCTAAACCTATTTGTAATTCGTCATTGGACTTTAACTGGCCATTTTCTTGATAGGGAGTGTATAAGTATGGACTTTGTAACAAACCTACAATGTAAGCTGATTCTGCCACAGTTAAATTATTTGAAGATTTACCAAATAAACTAAAAGACGCAGACGCTATACCAGTTATATTAGCATCGTGGCTATCTCTGCCAAATGGAACGATATTAAGATAGGTATACAAGATTTCTTGTTTACTTAATAGTTGTTCTGTGCGCATTGCCAGTACTAACTCATTCGCTTTTCTATTGTAAGTTTTTTGATTGGATAAGATTTGATTTTTTACTAATTGTTGGGTAATGGTACTTCCACCAGATGATATTTCTGTATTGAAAATATCTTGACCCACCGCACGTAATAATGCTTTAGGTAAAATACCATTATGTTTAAAATATAAACTATCTTCTGATGATGTTAAAGCTTTAATGACATTTTCATTGACATGAGCTGGGCCAACGATCAAAGTATTAGTTGTATTATTATATGCAGCTAACACAGAATCATTCTTAAAATCTAGTGCTTCACTACCAGGAAAATCAAGTAATTGTGTTTTTAATTCGTGGTCCGTCATATGTGATGCTTCTTTGGTAATATGATCAAAATAAATGACTGAGGCAGCTAATAAAATGATTGAAATTGAAGCCATGATAATAAAAGTACCTATAAACAAATACTTGAGTTTTTTATAAAGTTTTTCGAACTGTTCCATTTTATGAACATGATCATTATGTGTATTTACTTTATGATCTGTGTGACTCTGTTTCATTAGCTACCTCCTTATATTGTATACATTATAACATAGAATATTATTGACTTTTAAAATTGAGTTACTTATAATAAGATTCAATTCGATATTATTTTTGGATTAAAGGAGAAGTAGCTGATTAATAATCTTCAGAGAGATAGTGGTCGCTGTGAACTATCGTTTGTTATTGAGTGAATACACCTTGCTTGTTTACAAACATAATCCAACGTTTGAGTTAATGAACGTATCATTAATAAAGTTGATGGACTTAAAGTTTGGTGGTACCGTGCATATGCGCCCTTACATTTCGTAAGGGCGTATTTTTTTGGTTATAAAACTTAATTCAAAAATAATAAGATATTAATAGGAGGGTTTATCATGGCAAATGCATTAATTGAAGATTTACAATGGCGAGGTCTAATATACCAACAGACTGATGAAGCAAATTTAGAAGCGTTATTAAATAAAGAGCAAGTATCATTATATTGTGGCGCTGACCCAACGGCTGATAGTCTACACATTGGTCATTTATTACCATTTTTAACGTTACGCCGTTTCCAAAATCATGGTCATCGACCAATAGTTTTACTTGGTGGTGGTACTGGAATGATTGGAGACCCGTCAGGTAAATCCGAAGAACGTGTTTTACAAACAGAAGAACAGGTGGAGCAAAACGTTGCTGGCATTGCACAACAAATGCACAAATTATTTGAATTTGAGACAGAAAAAGGTGCGCAACTCGTAAATAACAAAGATTGGTTAGGAAAGATTTCTTTAATCGACTTTTTAAGAGACTACGGTAAACATGTCGGCGTCAATTATATGTTAGCAAAAGATTCAATTCAATCACGCTTAGAAAATGGTATATCATTTACCGAATTCACATATACTATATTACAAGCCATTGATTTTGGTCATTTAAATCAAACTTACAACTGTAAAGTGCAAGTAGGGGGATCTGATCAATGGGGCAATATAACTAGTGGTATCGAATTAATGAGACGTATGTATGGTCAAACAGAAGCATATGGTTTAACAATTCCATTAGTTGTTAAATCTGATGGTAAAAAGTTTGGTAAATCTGAAGGAGGAGCTATTTGGTTAGACTCAGCTAAAACAAGTCCTTACGAGTTTTACCAATTTTGGATCAATACTTCAGATGATGATGTCATTAAGTTCTTAAAATACTTTACATTTTTAGAGCACTCTGAAATCGAACGTCTGGAGCAATCATTGCAAGAAGCACCGCATTTAAGAGAAGCACAAAAAGCCTTAGCTGAAAATGTGACAGCATTTATTCACGGTGAAGATGCATTAAATGATGCCATTCGTATTTCACAAGCATTATTCAGTGGCGATTTAAAATCTTTATCATCACAAGAATTAAAAGAAGGCTTTAAAGATGTGCCACAAGTAACATTGAGCCATGATACAACAAATATCGTAGAAGCTATTGTAGAAAGTGGTATTTCATCTTCAAAACGTCAAGCTCGTGAAGATGTTACGAATGGTGCCATTTATATAAATGGGGAACGTCAACAAGATGTAGGATATACATTTACAGCAGCAGATAAAATTGATAATGAATTCACTATTATACGTCGAGGCAAAAAGAAATACTTTATGGTAAATTACAAATAAAATTTCTCTCTAACATATTATTTTATAGACATTAAATAAGGCTCAAACCTATATATAGGTTTGAGCCTGTTTATATTTATGGCATTAAACTACTGTCGCCACTTTGACTTGAATTGGACTCTTTTGAAGAATCTTTAGAAGTGTTAAGTTCTTTTAATGTAATATCTACAGTTTGTGTCTTACCTTTACGTTCGATGGTAATTGTTACTTCGTCTCCAGGTTTTTTATGTTGATATAAGTAAGATTTTAAATCAGTATCTTCTTTGACGTCTTGATCATCGATTTTAGTAATAATATCGCCTTCTTTTAGACCGTTATCTCCATCGACTTTTGCAACATAGACACCATCTTTACGATTGGTTTCTAATTCTTTTTTGTATTCTTCTGGAATATCACTTAAATTGAGCAAGCCAATACCAATTGATGGGCGTTCAACTTCTCCTTTTTCGACTAACTCTTTAATTGTTACTTTGACTTCATTACTTGGTATAGCAAAGCCAATACCTTCAACTTGTTCGCTAGCAATCTTCATTGAGTTAATTCCTACAAGATTACCGTTGATATCGACTAAGGCACCACCTGAATTACCTGGATTAATAGCGGCGTCTGTTTGTAGTACATTTACTTTGTTATTACCAGCAGAAGTTTGTGTATCAATTGTGCGTTCGCTTGCAGAAATGATACCTGACGTAACCGAATTAGCAAATTCTAGGCCAAGTGGGTTACCCATTGCGAATACGCTATCACCTGTTTTTACTTTTGAGGAATTAGCGAATTTTATTGCTTTTGTGCCTTCAGTGTCATTGATTTTTAACACTGCGATATCTGTAAGTGCATCTTTACCTACTAATTTCGCATTAACTTGTTTGGAATTATGTAGTTGGACTTTGATATCACTGGCACCATCAATAACGTGATTATTAGTTACTATATATGCAGAACCATTACTTTTTTGATAAATAACCCCAGAACCTACACCAGCTTCTTGTGATTTAGATGATTTACCTTGTAACAAATCATTGAGGTTTTGTGCTTTCTGCATATTGATTACACCTACGATTGCTGGCGACACATTATTAATCATTTGATTAACAGAATTATATTTATCGCTTTTACCATCTAAGGTATTGCCACCTTTACTGTTAGATGTTTCTTCTACAGTTGCACCATCATGATTAGTAATTGTCCCATTAAAAATCTTTCCAATACCAAGGACTAATAAAGCGCCTAAAACACCAGCGATTAATGCTACTATAATTGTTTTGAACCATGGGAATTTTGGTTTTCTTGGCTGTATTTGTTGATAATTATAGTTATTATGTTCTGCTGATGAATTAGTTTGATTATTATTATTTTTTTGCTCATGACTGTTATAAAAATCTGACATATTTTACCTCCTGAATCATACACTATAACTATATTATGAAAGGTATATTGCTTTTTTTCTAGTATATTGCTATCGTACTTTAGACTGATTTAGATATTTTCTTGTTTGAAACATAACTAAGTGATAAAATCTATAAGGAAGTATAAGGCAAAAAGAGTAGGTGAAAGCATGTATAAATTTATTAGTTCAATTTTATATTGGATTATAGTGAAAATTAGTAAATCACTTGTTGTACAAGGTAAAGAACATATACCACAATTACATAGATATGTAGTCACTTGTACGCATGAAAGCTATAATGAAGTAATTATGTTAGGTATGTCTATTTACCCAAATCAAATTCATTATATGGCAAAAAAAGAATTATTTATAAATAAATGGTTTGGAAAGTTTTTAAAATCACTAAATGCATTTCCTGTAGATAGAGAAAATCCAGGACCAAGTACGTTAAAACGACCGATTAAACTATTAAAAGAAAATAAAACAGTAGGTATTTTTCCAACAGGACAACGTGCAGAGTTTACTGAAGACGCTCCCTTAAAGCGAGGTGCAGTGACAATTGCTATGATGGGTGGAGCACCTATATTACCAGCTGCTTATGTAGGACCTAAAAAAATTAAAGGGCTGATTACGGATACAGCACATATTAAATTTGGTGAACCTATTGAAACGAAAAATTTACCTAAATCAATGAAACGTAATGAAAAATTAGAATATTTAACAAAAGAATTAGAAAATAGAACAAGACAATTACAAAATGAATTAAATGAATATGTAAACCAAAAGTAAGTTATAATTTTCATTAATAAAATTAAAATTATGAAGATGGTGCGATTTTGAATTTAATTGTGTTATTATGAAATTGTACAATTATGTATTAAATGCATCATGACCACGTGTTAAATTTGTACACGTGGTCTTTTTTGGGGAAAAGATAATTATAGAGGAATGAGGGGATTTTATGTACAATTTCTTCCAGCGTTTAGGTAGGTCGTTAATGTTACCTGTTGCTGTGTTACCGGCAGCTGCAATAATAACAGGTATAGGGAATGCGCTAGCGGCAATTGGCATCTTACCACATGTTGCCACATTTTTTACGAATGCAGGGTCGACGATACTTGAACAATTGGGTATTTTATTTGCGGTCGGTGTAGCATTAGGAATGGCTAAGAAAAATGATGGAGCAGTAGCTTTAGCAGCTGTCGTAGGTTTCTTTTTAACGACAGTCGTATTAAGTCCTGCCAAATTGGCACCATTATTAGGTGTTAAAGAAACGGGCGTTGATAAAGCGTTTGAGCAAATGAATAATGCGAATGTTTTTATAGGATTAATTGTAGGACTAGTTGCAGCATATGCTTATAATAAATTTAGCCAAACAGAATTACCTACAGCTTTATCGTTCTTTAGTGGTAAACGTTTGGTGCCAATTATGACAGCTTTCTTTAGTATTATTTTAGCTGTAGTGTTGTTGTTTGCATGGCCATATATTTATAATGCAATCGTAGCATTTGGTATGTGGATTATGGGCTTTGGTCCTACTGGTGCATTTATTTACGGCTTCTTTAATAGATTATTAATACCTACAGGACTACATCATGCTTTAAATTCAGTATTTTGGTTTGATCTAGCAGGTATCAATGATATGGCTAAGTTCCAAACGGGTGAAGGTGCAGTAAAAGGTGAAACAGGACGATATATGGCTGGTTTCTTCCCAGTTATGATGTTCGGTGTGCCTGCCGCTGCATTAGCTATGTACCATACTGCTGAAAGTAAGCAGAAAAAGCGTGTGTATGGCTTGATGTTCGCAGGGGCCATATCAGCGTTTTTTGTAGGTGTGACAGAACCAATTGAATTTTCATTTATGTTTGTTGCTCCGATATTATTTGTTATACATGCCTTTTTAACAGGACTGTCATTATTTATTGCAGCATTATTCCAATGGACTGCCGGCTTCACCTTTAGTGCAGGATTAATAGACTATGTTTTATCGTTAATTAATCCGAATGCTAATCAACCATGGATGTTGTTAGTACAAGGTATTGTATTTTTTGTTATTTATTATGTTGTCTTTAGAGTAGCAATTAAAGTATTGAAACTTAATACACCTGGTAGAGGAGATAATCTTTTAGCAGATCCAACGAGTGAAACAGATGCAAAGCAAGCAGATGAAAACACAAACTCAAATGACCGTAAATATAGTCAAACAGCTATACAAATAATTGAAGGACTTGGTGGTAAAGAAAATATTACTTCTTTAACAAACTGTGCAACACGTTTACGTATGGAACTAAATGATAATGATGTACTTGATGAATCTAAAATTAAAGCTGCAGGTGCAGTAGGTGTTACAAAAAGTGGAAAGCATAATGTACAAGTCATTATCGGTACTCATGTGCAGCAAGTCGCAGATGAAATTGAAATGAAGATGGAACAATAAATAGCATAATTTAAAGAAGAGCAAATGATTAAATTCATTTGCTCTTCTATGTATAAAATAGTAAAATTGTGTGGTATCAGAATTTTCTGAATTAGGAGAGTGAGTAAGATGAAATCAGTATTGTTTGATGTTGATGGCGTCTTTCTAAGTGAAGAAAGGTGCTTTGATGTTTCAGCGTTAACTGTATATGAAATATTAATGGATGACGCGTTTTTAGGTCTTGATCCATCAGTTGATTTTAAGACATTAACTGACGATGATATTCAAGACATAAGAAGTAAAATATTTGATAACGACAAGATTCTAGAAAAGTTGAAATCATTAGGACTTAATTCAAATTGGGATATGCTTTTTGTTGTAACTGCATTACATTTTATTGATGTCTGCAAACAGTTAACAAGTATACAATTAGCAGAAGTGCTAGATGATCAAAAATTTAACCAAACTACATTACAAAGTATTGGTTCTGCTGTTTCTGACGTCACACTAGATTATTCAGCACCACTCACATTTTTAGATAAGGTGCAACCAGGAAAAGATTTTATTTATCAAGCATTAATAGAACATGCTGCTACTACTTTACATACGTCTAAAACTGCTTTATTTGAATTAAAAAGTGCGTTTTGGACATTAGCACAAGAAGTCTATCAAGAATGGTATCTCGGTTATAAGTTATTTGCTGAAGTTGAACAAAAAACTAATCGTACGGACTACAAGCAAGGGTATATTTATAATGAAGTCGTTTTACGCCCTCTCGATGAGATTAAAACATTATTAGAGGATTTAAAAACGGCGGGCTATCAAATTGCAATTGCTACAGGACGTCCACGCACTGAAACTATCGTTCCCTTTGAAACAATTCACATAAAGGAATTATTTGATGATGAACATATTGTAACTGCGAGTGAAGTACTAATCGCAGAAGATTTATATCCAGAATTAAAACCATTAGGTAAACCCAATCCATTTAGTTATTTAGCAACACTAGAAGGTAACGATCAATCTAAATATCAACATTATGCTTCTAATCAAGAGAATCGCGTAAATAAAGATGATGTTTATATAGTAGGGGATTCCTTGGCAGATTTACTGAGTGCTAAAAAAATTGGCGCGACATTTATTGGGCCACTTACAGGGTTGAAAGGCCAAAATGCACGTGAAGAGTTAGAAGCTTATGAAGCGGATTATATTATTAACCATGTAGGTGAAGTTAGAAATATTTTATTATAAAGTGTAAATATAAGTACGAACTTTATAGTGATAGTGTGAATATAAACTCAAGAAAAATGACCCTTCATTAATTATATGAAGGGTCTTATTTTACTTTCAAAAGTATACTGATTTTGTAATGTGCTGTCGCCCAGGGGAATAGTAAATGTAAGGGTCTACAGTCTGGAACTATACATCAGACAAGTATGCAAAGTCTAAATCTTTAGCATTCAAATATAAAGAGGACCAATCCAGATTAAGGATTAGTCCTCTTATTTTGAGAATGCGTATTTATGTCACAGTCTTTTTAGTGGAATAACTTATTTAAATAGTTTTTTGATTACCGAAATATAATGATTAAATAGAATAATTAGTGCTGTGTTGCAAATCTAATTGTACGTTACGGATTAAATTAAATCCTTCAATTTGGTATAAATCATTAATTATTTCTTCATTGACTGGATGGTCTACTGATAAAATCATTAAAGCATTTCCACCTTGGTTTGTACGGCCTAAATGCATTGAAGCAATATTTATGCCATATTCACCTAGAATTTGACCAGTTTTACCGACAATACCTGGACGGTCTGTGTGATTAACAATTAATTGATTTTTTTCAGGTTTAAAGTCGACAGGATAGTCGTTAATTCTAACTATGCGTGGGCCATAACCATTTAACACTGTGGCACCAATTTTTATTTGAGTATCATTATTAGTTAAAGTTAATTCTATATAGTTACTAAAGCCATGACGTTTGGTATTTTTTTCTATATTATATGAGACACCTTGTTCATTTAATAAAACAAGAGCATTGATTAAGTTAACACGTTCTGCTAAGTCTTGACTTAATACTGAACTTACTAAAGTACGCGTGATTAGACTAGTATCATCTAAAGCTATATCACCTTCATATTTAATGTGTAATTCACGTGGAGCTTTATCTAATAATTGAATACCAACTTCTCCAGTTAATTTACTTAATTCAATAAATGGTTTTACTTCTTCATGTGTTTCATCAAATGTCATGCGTGGTGCATTTACAGCATGTAAGACATTACCATTTTCAAAAATATCAATAATTTCATTAGCTACTGATACTGCAACTTTTTCTTGCGCTTCGACTGTTGAAGCACCTAAATGAGGTGTAACAATAACTTTATCATGATTTGCGAAAGGTGACTCTGTAGCAGGTTCTGTTTCAAATACGTCTAGTGCTGCACTTTGAATTTGATCATTATTTAGTGCATCTAATAAAGCTGCTTCATCAATGATACCACCACGAGCAACATTGATAATTTGTAAATTCGGCTTAGCTTTATCAAAGAATGCTTTACCAACGATACCTTTTGTTTTAGGCGTAAGTGGAGTATGCACCGTAACAAAATCGGCTTGTTCGGCTATTTCATCAACAGAAGCACGCGTAACTTCTAACTCTTTAGCTTTTTCTTCAGATAAGTATGGATCAAAAGCTAAAATTTTCATACCAAAGCTTTGAGCACGTTTGGCCACACCTATTCCTATTCTACCAGCACCTATAACACCTAAAGTTTTTGTGTATAATTCTGTACCGCGATACGCTTTACGATCCCATTTACCTTCTTGCAATGATTTATGAGCTTGAGGGATATTTCTAGCCATTGATAAAATCATTGCCATGGAATGTTCAGTAGCTGAGATAGTATTACCATCAGGAGCATTGATTACAATAATCCCATTTTTTGTTGCAGCATCAATATCTATGTTATCTACACCGACACCTGCACGTGCAATAACTTTTAAATTTTTGGCAGCTTCAATTACTTGTGCATTGACTTGAGTCTGACTACGTACAATTAAAGCTTCATATTTTCCAATTTCATCTATTAACTGTGCTTCAGTTAAATCTGTTGCAGTAGTTAAATCAAAATTAGAGTGTTCATGTAAACTAGCTAAACCTTCTGGTGAGATTGGATCAGATACTAAAATTTTATACATATGCTTTTACTACCTCCATATATTGTGTTAATGCTTTACCAATTAATGATGTATTTCTATATTCAGAAATGATAATTTCTAATGCAGAGACAACTTGTAAAATATCGAAAGGTGAAATTTTACCCATGTGACCGATACGTAATATTTGTCCTTTTAAATGGCCTTGTCCGCCTGCAATAGTAATTGAGAAACGAGATTTCAATTCATTTTTAATATATGCTAATTCATCTTTGCTTTGTGGTACAAAAGCTGTGACAGTAGGGGAAGCATATTGATCTTCTACTAGTAAGTCTAAATCTAATGCCTTAAGCGCACTTCTTAAACCGTCTCTAATGGCATAATGACGAGCAATTACATTATCAAAGCCTTCTTGTTCAACAAGTTGTGCATATGCGTTAACGCCTCTGAATAATGCAACATTAGGTGTGAAAGGTGTGGAGTTGTCGGCCAAAGATTTCAAATACTTATTAAAGTCTAAATAAAATCTAGGTGTTGTCACTTCACTGAATCGTTGTTTTGCTCTGTTATTATATGCAACAAATGCTAGTCCCGGAGGTAACATTATGGCTTTTTGACTACCTGATATTAAGACGTCGATATTGTCACGAGCAATATTAGCATCAACAGCACCAATACAACTGACACCATCAACAATGTAATAAATGTTCTCGTCAAATGATTTAAGTGCTGCGCCCAGTTCACCGACTGGATGTAATACCGCGGTAGATGTTTCACAGTATTGACAATAAACAGCAGTAATATCGACGTTTAGTTCTGTTATGAAATCGATGAATGCAGGAACATCAACAGCCTGTCCCCATTCAACATCAAAGATATGTACGTTTTGGTAATATGTTTCGGCAATTTGTTTAAAGCGGTTGCCAAATGCACCAGAAACAATAATAACGATGTGATCATCAGGATTAGCAATATTTAACATACTTGCCTCTAATGAACTCGTTCCGCTTGATGTTAAAATCATCACTTCGTTCTCTGTGCCAAAAACAGGTTTGATTGCTTGAAATGCTTCTTGTGCAATTGCTTCGAAATCACTTGATCGGTGACCGACCATTGGTTCTTGTGTTGCATGTAGTATTTCATCAGGTACAGGTGTAGGACCTGGTGTTAGTAACAATGGATGATATTGTTTCATTTCAAATTCCCCCAATACTCAAGATTTTTCAAGTTTAGCAAATTTTCAGACAATATAAAAGTGCAAAAGTGAACATTAATAGAAAAGAACCCCTAAAAAAGAGGCTTTGAAAGGGGTTACATTGTGATGGTTTACACGTTTGTGAAATTAAAAATATTTTTTTATTTTATTTGACGGAACATTCTATTTTCACAGCAACGTTCCCTCGTATTGAGTTTGAAATCATACAATTATTGTCTGCAATCTTTAGTAATTTCGATAATTTATTGTTCAACATTTCTTTTTCTGAATCATCAATATCAATAATAGGATAATGTGTAATTGTATCCATTTTGAATTTTCCTTGTTCGAAAATGGCAGTGCCTATTGATTCTTGAGTTATGGCGATTTGATGAAAACCGGAACGTTCTAATACAGCAGCCAAAGAAATGATATAACAAGATGAAGCTGCAGAAACTAGTAATTCGTCAGGATTAGTACCTGTTCCATTACCACCTAATCCAGCTGGAATAGAGATAGGGGCATTGATGACATCTCCCTCAGTATTACCAACTGATTCTCTTCCGCCTTCCCAAGTAGTAGTGACTTTAAAATCATGTTTAACCATATTGATGTTACCTCCATAAAAGATATGATATTTTTAGTGTAGGCGATAAATGAATAGAAAGAAAGAGGAGTGACTTGAAACATGGGGTCTAATGAATGTTTAGTAATTGCCCATCGTGGTTTGGCGGCAACTTATCCTGAAAACACTTTAAAAGGCATTGAAGCAGCGTTGCAATTAAATATCGATTTTTTAGAAATAGATGTACATAAAACGAAAGACAATGAGTTGGTAGTGATCCATGATGATACAATTGATCGTACTTCTAATGGTAGTGGTCGAATACAAGATTATACATTAGCGGAGTTAAAAAAGTATGATTTTGGAAGTTGGAAAGGGGAGGAATTTGCAGGTTTAACTATTCCAACGTTGACGGAAGTTTTAGATATGGTTGTGCAATATAATCAAAAGTTACTTATTGAAGTGAAAAAGCCTAAACAATATCCCGGCATAGAGGATTTGTTAATATCAATGTTAACAGAACACAAAATAGCTACAGAAGATGTAGTAATTCAGTCTTTCGATAAAAAAAGTATGAAGTATATTGCCTCACTTACAATAGGACATCAATTAGGTGTGTTGTTAAGTAGAAAAAGATACTGGTATCAAAAACCTGACTTCAAGGCACTGGCCGAATATGCTACTTTTGCAAACCCAGACTTTAAGTTGGCAACTGCAGAATTTGTGCAACAAGCACATGAACATAAGCTTTTAGTTGCTCCATACACTGTGAATGACTTAACAACTAAAGACCAACTATTAACTGCAGGTGTTGACGGTATTATTTCTGACGCACCAAATATGCTATTCAATATCGAGTAATTTGATATTGAATAGCATATTTTTGTGATATTAATGTTAGTTACATCATTATTAGTCTAGTGTAACCAATTTCGTTTGAGTAACCCCATAACGTAACAGTCACTATATTGACCGCGAGTATAAAAATGTTCTTTTAAAGTACCTTCAATTTCAAAATTTTGACTGCTATAGATATGTACCGCTTTATCATTGGTAGTATCAACGAATAAATATATTTTGTTTAAGTTTAATACTAAAAATGCATAATCAATAGCCATCTTAAACGCGGATTTTGCATAACCTTTACCATTGTATTGTGGATCTACTATGATTTGAATCTCACATGTACGATGTATAAAGTTAATTTCTACAAGTTCGACAACCCCGATGCGTTTAGAATCTTCTTCGATAATGAAACGACGTTCGGATTCATCTAAAATATGTTTTTGATACAAAGATTGTAATTCACTTAAAGATTGATAGGGTTCTTCAAACCAATAAGACATAATAGAATATTCATTGTTTAAATGATGGACAAATTTTAAATCAGTAGCTTCTAATGCTCGGATAATCATTTTCCCACTCCTTTCCTATATTTTATATAAAATTGGAAATAAAGTAAAAAAAACCAAGAAGTCTACTAAGAGATCTTCTTGGTTTAGTAACAATAAAGCTATTATCTTGAGTAGTACTCAACGATAAGTTGTTCATTGATTTCAGCTGGTAATTCACTACGCTCAGGGATACGAACAAATTTACCTTGTAAGTTATCAGCGTCGAATTCTAAATAATCTGGTACGAAGTTATTAATTTCTACAGATTCAGCGATAATATCTAATTTTTGAGATTTTTCACGAATTGAAATTTCTTGACCAGGTTTTAAAGTGTATGAAGGGATGTCAACACGTTTGCCATCTACTTCAACGTGACCGTGGTTAACTAATTGACGTGCTTGACGACGAGTACGAGCTAAACCTAAGCTATAAACAACAGCATCTAAACGAGCTGCTAATAATTGCATGAAGTTTTCACCGTGTACACCGTGTTGGTTACCAGCAATTTCGAAAGTATTACGGAATTGTCTTTCAGTCATGCCATATAAGTAACGTAATTTTTGTTTCTCACGTAATTGTAAACCATATTCTGATAATTTTTTACGTTGGTTAGGACCATGTTGTCCTGGTGCGTAAGGACGTTTTTCTAATTCTTTACCAGTACCACTTAAAGAGATACCTAAACGACGAGATTTTTTCCAGTTTGAACCTCTGAATCGAGCCATATTAAGACTCCTCCTTTTCTTTTTTGTAGTTATGAAAAAACAAAAAAGAGTGTTACATGCTTATTTGGATATATTATTTTATGTGTCTTCACCTCATAGCGCTGGTTACGCGACACGTCCTCGTTGGGAATAACATAGAGCCAACTAATATGTAACTGCTACTTTCGTTTATTCACACAAAGTTCATTGTAACATCATATTACGAAGTGTCAATACTTTCTTCTCAGAAATTGAAAGTAATTGATTAGTTTAGTTGTTCTTCTATAATTTTAACCATTTCTTCAAGTTCGATTTTATCATCAGCAGTAAAACGATTATGAATTGGTGCATCTATATCAAGCACACCAATAACTTTCCCATTTTGATGTATAGGTACAACGATTTCAGATTTACTGTTTGCATCACAGGCAATATGACCTGGGAAGGCATTTACATCTGCTACTACTTGTGTTTGATTTTCAGCGACGGCTGTACCACAAACACCACTTCCAACCGCTATATGTACACATGCCGGATGGCCTTGAAATGGTCCTAAAATCAATTCATCTTGCTCCATTAAGTAAAAACCTACCCAATTGACTTGATCTAAATTATCATTGATTAATGCAGAGGCATTGCTTAAGATAGCAATTAAGTTATGCTCATCTTCAATTAACGATTTAAGTTGTTTTTGAGCCATATTGTAATTTGTTTGTTTTATTTCTACCATATTTTATAAACCTCGCTTCAAATATTGTGAATAATATAATGACAAATGGTATAGTAAGTAATTAAAAGATTCAAGTGCTTGAACTTGGAATAATGTGTTTTTTGGTAGGTAAGTTGAAAAATGTAAAATTAATCTGCAAATTTAACTGATTTCTATTTTAATGTCAAACCAAATTACGTTATAATTGAAATGATAAAATAGGAGGAGAAAATATATGGCACTATATATTATTTTAGCAATTATTGTCATTATACTGATAATAATCGGTGTATTATTCTATATGCGTTCAAATAAAAGCCACATCATTGAAAAAGCTGAAGAACGAAAATTAAAAGTAGAGCAATTACCTTATAATGAGAGTTTATCAAAACTATCAGATTTAAAATTAACAGGTGAAACAAAAAGTACATATGACGACTTAAAGGCATCATCACAACAAAGTAATAACCAATACCTCGCACCAGTAGATGAGAAAATTCATAATGCTGAAGGTTTACTTGGCAAATTTAAATTTGCTCAAGCTCAATCAGAAATTGATGAAGCGCATGAGTTAATGGATCAATATGAGCAAAATTATGAAAAAACTAATACGCAAGTAGATGAAATTGTAAACATACATAAGAAAAGTGATAAATTGTATGAAGAATGCAAGAATGATTATCGTGAAATGAAACGAGATGTACTTGCGAATAGACATCAATTTGGCGAGGCTGCAACACCTTTAGAAAATGAAATCGAGTCTTTTGAACCTGAAATGCAAACGTATGAGACGATGAAAGAAGAAGGTAATTATAACCAAGCATATCAACATATCAATACATTACATGAAGATATGAACTTCTTGAAAAAGGATATGTCAGAAATTCCTGATTTAATTCGTGAAGCACAAAAAGAATTACCGGGACAATTCCAAGATTTGAAATATGGTTGTAGAGATTTAAAAGTTGAAGGTTATGATTTAGATCATGTTAAAATCGATAGTTCTTTACAAACATTGAAAACGGAATTAAGTTTTGTTGAGCCAATGATTAGTCGTTTAGAGTTAGATGAAGCTAATGAAAAATTAATCAGTATTAACGATCGTTTAGATGAAATGTATGATTTGATTGAACATGAAGTGAAAGCAAAAAATACAGTTGAAGAAACAAAAGAAACGATTACTGATAATTTATTCAGAGCGAAAGATATGAACTATACGATTCAAACTGAAATTGATTATGTGCGTGAAAACTACTATATCAATGAAAGTGATGTTCAAAACATAAGACAATTTGAAAATGAAATCCAAAATTTAATTACAGTATATGATGATATTTTACGTGAAACTTCAAAATCAGCAGTTCGATATAGTGAAGTTGAAGACAATTTGAAATATATTGAAGAACACGTAACTGTTATTAATGACAAACAAGAGAAACTACAAAATCATTTAATTCAACTACGAGAAGATGAAGCGGAAGCAGAAGATGATATCCTTCGTATACAAAGCAAAAAAGAAGAAGTTTATAGAAAATTATTAGCTTCCAACTTGCCAAGTGTACCAGAACGCTTCATTATTATGAAAAATGAAATTGACAATGAAGTTCGTGAAGTAAATGATAAATTTGAATCACGACCAATTCACGTCAAACACTTGAAAGACAAAGTGTCTAAAGTAGTATTACAAATGAACAAATTTGAAGATGAAGCTACTGATGTGCTCGTAAACGCAGTATATGCAGAAAGACTTATTCAATATGGTAATCGTTATAGAAAAGATTATTCTAACGTTGATAAAAGCTTAAATGAAGCAGAACGTTTATTTAAAAACAATAGATATAAACGCTCAATCGAAATTGCTGAGCAAGCACTAGAAAGTGTTGAGCCGGGAATTACACAACAAATTGAAGATAATGTTACTAAAGAAAGTGTTTAATCGTTAGTTAAACATTAGCTAACAATTTAGTTGTAAAACCGCCAAAAAATATGCTATTTGATATTGTATAGAACTAAGGTGAGAGTGAGATATGACCTCAAATTAAAATTATTTGAGGTCATTCTTACTCTCATCTTTCATTTTTGTCAAAAAATAGTATAATGCTTTAGTAGATTATAATACGAAATGCACTATTAATAATTAAGTCATTGATATATCTAACATGTATATGAAATATGAAGGAAACTAAAGGAGTGTCAAAATGATTTACCTAGATAACGCGGCGACTACTAAACCTAACCAAGATGTGTTAGATACATTTGTGAAGGTGAATCAAAGCTTATATTTTAACCCTAATAGTCCTCATAAAGCAGGATTACAAGCAGAACAACTATTACAACAAACGAAACGTGAAATAAAGGAGTTATTGCAGTTAAATAATGCTTTTGAAGTGTTGTTTACTAGTGGTGCGACAGAATCAAATAATATTGCATTACAAGGTATTGCACGTAAGAAAAAAGCGTTTGCTCCAGAAATTATTACCTCAGTACTTGAACATCCATCAGTATTAGAAGTTGTCAGAGCTTTAGCAGACGAAGGTTTTTGTGTGAAGTATGTAAACATTACTGCTGAAGGGCAAGTAGATGTAAACCATTTAGCTTCAATGATGTCTGATAGGGTTGGTTTGGTTACATGTATGCACGTAAATAATATCATGGGACAAATACAACCCATCCCAGAAATTGCAGAAATAGTGTCACAGTATCCAAAGGCACATTTTCATGTTGATGCAGTGCAAGCAATTGGTAAAATACCATTATATTTTAATCAAGTAGATAGTATTAGCCTGAGTGGTCATAAATTTAATGGTTTGAAAGGCCAAGGAGTACTATTTGTTAGAAATATACATCAACTCGCTCCAATAATGTATGGTGGCGGACAAGAATTCGGTATTCGTAGTGGTACAGTCAATCTACCAACGAATATTGCCATAGTAAAAGCAATGAAATCAGCTGTATTAAATCAAGCATCAACATTTAATATGCTACAAACATTAAAAACACAATTGATTTCATTTATAGAAGAGTTTCAAGGTGTTTATTTGAATTCTCCGGAAGGTAGTTCTCCTCACATAATTAATATTGCTTTCCCGGGAGTTAAAGGAGAAGTATTGGTTAATGCCTTTTCCAAGTATGATGTTATGCTGTCGACGACGAGTGCATGTTCGTCCAAAAAAGCGAGCTTAAATGAAGTATTACTAGCTATGGGAATAACTGAAAAACGAATTGAAGGTAGTATCCGTCTTTCATTAGGCAGTCATACGACAGTTGAAGATATTGAAGATTTTAAAGCGCAATTTATAAAAGTGTATGAAGAAATTAAGGAGTTGTTAAAATGATATACGATCATATTTTAGCAAGGTATGGTGAGTTAACGTTAAAGGGTGCCAACCGCAAAGTATTTGTAAGTCAATTACGCAGTAATGTGAAACGTGCCTTAATGCCGTTACAGGGTTATAAAGTCAAAGCAAATAGAGATAGAATGTATATTGAATTAGATGACAATGCTGAGATAGAAGAAATTATGGAACGATTGAGCCATGTGTTTGGCATCCATTCAATAAGTCCAGTACTGAAAATAGATAAAACAATAGAAGCTATTAATGCGCAAGCGATTCAATTTGCCCAAAGTTATAATGCCGGTGAAACATTTAAAATTGACGTAAAACGTTCGGATAAACAATTTCCGTATGATACGTATCAATTACAAAAGGAAGTAGGCGGAGCTGTACTTAAAAATAATGAACAGGTTGTAGTAAATGTTAAAAATCCTGATCATGTTATTAAAGTAGAAGTGCGATTAGATGCAGTATATGTTTATGATCGTACAATATATGGTGCAGGTGGTTTGCCAGTTGGAACAGGTGGTAAAACGCTACTTATGTTATCTGGTGGGATTGATTCACCTGTTGCAGGAATGGAAGTTATGCGCCGTGGCGTAACTATCGAAGCTATTCATTTTCATAGTCCACCATTCACGAGTGAAAAAGCAAAAGAAAAAGTTATTGAATTAACGCGTATTTTGTCACAACATGTTGGTCCAATTAAATTGCATATCGTGCCATTTACGGAATTACAAAAACAAGTAAATAAAGTAGTAAATGAACGCTATACAATGACATCAACACGTAGAATGATGATGCAAGTTGGGGATAAATTAGCGCATAAAATTGGAGCGCATGCTATTGTTAATGGTGAAAATCTAGGACAAGTGGCAAGTCAGACGCTAAAAAGTATGTATGCTATCAACCATGTAACTTCTACTCCGATACTAAGACCATTATTAACATTAGATAAAGAAGAAATTGTAACTAAAGCTAAAACAATCGGTACATTTGATATTTCAATTCAACCATTTGAAGATTGCTGTACTATTTTCACACCCAAAAATCCAATTACCGAACCGGATTTAGAAAAAGTTGTGAATTATGAAAGTGCATATGATTTCACTGATATGATAGATCGCGCTGTTGATAATATTGAAACGTTGACAATTACTAAAGATTATCAAAGTGAAAAAGATAAAGCTACGAGTGAATTAGCAGATGAATTGTTTTAAATAATACATTGAAATACGACTAGATAAAAAGGGGTTAAAACAATGGTGGAATGGGATATATCACTTATACTGATAATTATTTTACTAGGATTTTTAGCGGCATTTATTGACGCAGTAGTTGGGGGAGGAGGTTTAATATCAATTCCAGCTTTATTAGCAATTGGTATGCCTCCAGCTGTTGCTTTAGGAACGAATAAATTAGCGAGTGTTTTTGGTTCAGCAACGAGTGCTTTTAGATTTTTGCGTTCAGGTAAAGTAGATTTGGCAGTAGTTGCAAAGCTATTTCCATTTGTTTTTATCTTTTCGATTATTGGCGCTAGCCTCGCTACATTTTTGCCTGCTGAATTATTGAAGCCTATTGTGATTGTAGTTTTAACAATAGTTATGATTTATACTTTGATAAAAAAAGATTGGGGTAGTATACGCACGTATAGTAAATTAACAGTGCCGAAAGCGATTATATTTACAGCCTTTATGAGTTTAATCGGTTTTTATGATGGCTTTTTAGGTGGCGGAACTGGCTCGTTTATGCTATTTGTATTATTGATGTTTGGTTTTGATTTTTTAAGCGCTGCTGGCAATGCTAAAGTATTAAATTTTGGTTCTAATTTAGGTGCGTTAGTATTATTTATTAGCTTAGGTCATGTAGATTATTTTTATGGTTTTATCATGGCAGCTAGTATGATTGTTGGTTCTTATATTGGTGCTATGTTTGCGATTAAAAAAGGTGTTGGGTATGTTAAGGTGTTATTTGTTAGTGTCACTGCTATTTTAATTGTGAAAAGTGCTTATGATTATTTACAAAATATTTTATAACAATCAAGTAATATAGAGGTTGTAGTATAAATTTACAGTATTGTATATGGCAAATACTGTAAATTTAACACTACCTCTATTTTTTGTGTTTTATTTATTATAGTATTGATAACAAGAAAGTATTTATAGCAATAAATTTTAAATGGAATGGAGTGTGGAAGATGTCCAAAAAAAGAATAGTTGCGATAATTTTAGCAGCAGTTATCGTTATAGGCGGTATTGTGATGAGCTCAATAGCAGCTGTAGTTGGATCATTTGTATCTGATTCAGCAGACATGAACTTAATGTCTGAAGAAGTAGAATCAGAAGGTGATAGTGCTAAACGTATTGCTCATTTAACATTGAATGGTCAAATTATGGAAGGTTCAGGTGGTGGCCTATTTTCTGGTGAAGAGGGCTATAATCATGATTTGTTTTTAAAAGAGCTAGATTCAGTAAAAGAGGATAATACGGTTAAAGGTGTATTATTAACTGTGAATACACCGGGTGGTGGCACATATCCTAGTGATGAAATTTATAAAAAAATTCAACAACTAAAGCAAAGTGGTAAAAAGGTATATGTACATATGGAAAGCATGGCTGCTTCAGGGGGCTACTATATCTCGGCACCAGCTGACAAAATATATGCTGGACCTCAAACGATGACGGGATCTATAGGTGTTATAATGTCTAATATTGATTATTCTGAGTTACAAGAGAATTTAGGCATTAAAGAAAATGTTATTAAATCAGGTGCACACAAAGATATTATGAGTGGTTCTCGTGAGATGACGGACGAAGAGAAAGATATTATGCAATCCATGTTAGATGATAGTTTCGATCGTTTTGTCAATATAGTAAAAGACGGTAGAAACATGTCAGAGGAGAAAGTCCGTAAACTTGCAGATGGACGTTTATATAGTGCACAACAAGCAGAAAAAAATGGTTTGATTGACGACATAGCGTACGAAGATGAAACGATTAAAGCATTGAAAAAGGATATCAAAGCTAAAGATGCAGAAGTATTTAAATATAATGGACAGTCAGGTGTCTTTGGTTCTTTATATAGTGCTAAGACAGCAGCATCACAATTAAGTAATCAACTCGAAGATGTTAAAGCTATATTTACGAATAATACAGATGCTCGTCCAATGTACTTGTATGAAGGGTAGGTGATAAGTAATGATGAATGACGACTCAAACTACAACAGACAATATAATGAGGATGAAACAACAGCTCGCCCAACTATGAATAATGAAAACAATGACAATACACCAAAGAGTGATGATTTAGTGCATAAACAAATAATGAAGGTGATATATGCGGGATTTGGCATACGTTTTGTCAGCTTTATAATTGATTTACTTATCTTATTTGGTATTCATAGTTTATTATTAAAACCTATATTTGCCTTTGCACAAATTGATAAACAGAAATTATGGATTGATTATTTTAGTGTAGCTCATTTATTGGACGCCCTAATATTTTATTTATACTTTGTATTAATGACGAAATTCTTCAGACAAACGTTGGGTAAAATGATTTGTAATATTCGGGTAGAACGTGATGATAGATTAGCGTTAACATGGAAAGATGTGCTATTTCGTGAATGGATAGGTCGCATCATTAGTGGTACTTTCGGTAACTTACCTTATTTAGTTACCTTGTTCACAGTGAAGCATAAAGGAATACACGATTACTTTGCAGATACTGTTGTTATACGTAATAAATATGCATATTTATATTACAAAAAGTAAATATAGTGATTTTGCTAAGATGTAATATTTTATTTCTAACAGCTAAACCGTTATAATTTCTATGGAAGCATATATTTAGGAGGGTCAACAATGACACAAATAACTTTTAAACAAGAGCCAGTGACATTACTAGGCGAACAAGTTAAAGAAGGACAAGAAGCACCAGACTTTACAGTGTTAGATAATTCAACGGCTGAAGTTACATTATCAACATATGAAGGTCAAAAGAAATTAATAAGTGTTGTACCATCAATTGATACTGGCGTGTGCGATCAACAAACACGTAAATTTAATGAAGAAGCAAGTCAAGAAGACGGCGTTGTGTTAACTATCTCAGCAGACTTACCATTTGCACAAAAAAGATGGTGCGCTTCAAATGGTTTAGATAATGTTATTACACTAAGTGACCATAAAGATTTATCATTTGGTAAAAACTATGGTGTTGTTATGGAAGGTTTACGTTTATTAGCACGTTCAGTTTTTGTTTTAGATAAAAATGATAAAGTAATATATACAGAAATAGTATCAGAAGGCACTGATTTCCCAGATTTTGAAAAAGCCTTAGAAGCATATAGAAGTATTTAATTTTAGTAAAATAAATATATTGGTAATGTCATCATACTACAAACAGTATCGTTGACATTGTAAATGAAACTGTTCATAATAATTTGGTGATTTAAGATAAAAATGTATCTTATTGAAAAAAATTATGAACAGTTTTTTTAGAAAGGATTATTATCATGACTCAAGAAAAAACAGTTATGGAACGTTTATTCCAAACGCTAGATGAAAAAGCAAAAGCTTTCAATGAAGAGAATGGGCAAAGTTTTATTGAAAACTTGGGTCTAGCAATGGAGCATGTATATAAAAATGAGCGAGAATTATTAGAGCAAGCGACTTTACAAGATAGAAGAAAAGCATTTCAATTTGCATATTTAAGTCTTTTGCAAAATGAAGAAATTCAAGCAAATCATCAAATTACACCAGATTCAATAGGCTTAATATTAGGTTTTTTAGTGAAACAATTTATGGCCAATCAAACAGAATTGCATATTGCTGATATTGCTAGTGGCGCAGGCCATTTAAGTGCTTCAGTACATGAAGTAATGACTGATGTTACACTCATGCATCACTTAGTAGAAGTTGACCCAGTACTATCAAGAGTGAGCGTACATTTAGCAAACTTTTTAGAGATTCCTTTTGATGTATATCCACAAGATGCCATAATGCCGCTAGCATTTGAAGAAGCGGATGTCATAATTGGAGATTTACCAATAGGTTATTATCCTGTTGATGAACGTAGTCATGAAATGAGTTTAGGGTTTGAAGAAGGCCATAGTTATTCTCATCATTTATTAATAGAACAAGCGATTACAGCATTAAAACCATCAGGCTATGCATTTTTAATTGTGCCAAGTAATCTGTTCGAAGGGGATAATGTAAAACAGTTACAAAACTATATTGCTACAGAAACCGAAATGCAAGCATTTTTAAATTTACCCGCAACGTTATTTAAAAATGAAAAAGCTAGAAAATCTATATTAATTGTGCAGAAAAAAGAAGTGAATGTAACAAAACCTGTAGAAGTCTTGCTAGCAAATATTCCTGACTTTAAAAATCCACAGCAATTCCAAGGGTTTTTAGCTGACTTAAATACTTGGATGACAGAGAATCACCCAGAAATTTAAACTGTATTACTCTTGAATTTAAACTGTATTAATGGTTAAATAGATAAGGATAAACTTATATTGAAAATGGAGGCCAAAGCTTATGTCAAAATTAATTTTGGCGATTAACGCTGGTAGTTCATCTTTGAAATTTCAACTTATTGAAATGCCTGAAGAAAAAATAATTACTAAAGGTTTAATCGAAAGAATAGGATTAAAAGACTCAGTCTTTACTATAGAAGTAAATGGCGAGAAAATTAAAGAAGTAACGGATATTGCAAACCATGAAGATGCAGTAAATATTATGTTAGATAGTTTTAAACATCACGGTATTATTGATAGTATTTATGATATACAAGGAACTGGACACCGTGTTGTACATGGTGGCGAGACGTTCCCAACATCAGTATATGTTACGGATGAAGTTGAATCACAAATAGAAGCATTAAGTGAATTAGCACCACTACACAACCCTGCAAACTTAATGGGGATTCGTGCTTTCCGTAAATTATTACCTGAAATTCCACACGTAGCAGTGTTTGATACTTCATTCCATCAAACGATGCCAGAAAAATCATATCTGTATAGTTTGCCTTATCAATATTATGAAGATTATGGAATCCGTAAGTATGGTTTCCATGGAACAAGTCATAAATATGTTTCTCAACGTGCAGCTGAAATCTTAGGTAAGCCAATAGAAGAATTACGTATTATTTCTTGTCATATTGGTAATGGTGCATCTATAGCAGCAATTGATGGAGGAGAATCTGTTGATACATCAATGGGCTTCACACCTTTAGCAGGTGTAACAATGGGCACACGTTCAGGTAATATTGATCCAGCATTAATACCATTTTTAATGGAAAAAACAAGCAAAACAGCAGAAGAAGTATTAAATACATTAAATAAAGAATCTGGTTTACTAGGTATCTCAGGTACATCAAGTGATTTAAGAGATATTATAGAAGACAGTAAAGAAGGTAAAGAACGTGCGCAACTTGCATTAGATGTCTTTGCGTCACGTATTCACAAATATATTGGTTCTTATGCTACACGTATGCATGGCGTTGATGTTATCGTCTTCACTGCAGGTGTCGGTGAGAACTCTGATCCAGTACGCGCTAAAGTACTTGAAGGATTAGAATTTATGGGTGTTTATTGGGATGCTAAGAAAAATGAATCTATCCATGGCGAAGAAGGATTTATAAACTATCCACATTCACCAGTTAAAGTAATTGTTATTCCAACGAACGAAGAAGTAATGATTGCACGTGATGTTATTGAATTTGGTAATGTTGATTAATAAAAATAATTAAAAGAGATAGGGATATAACTCCCTATACTCAAAAAAGAGGGCTAATCTTTAATAAGGATTAGTCCTCTTTATATTTAAAAGTATTCGATTTTGACCGTGCATGCTTGCCTGGGGTATGGTTCGAGCCTGTAGTCTCTCACTCATACTAGTCCACGGGCGTCAGCACGTTACAAAATCGGGACAATTATCTTTTATAGTCAATGCTATTTTACGACTATGACACTTTTTTACATTGATGTACAACATAACAAAATAAATGCTAGTTATAGTAAGTATATTGTCTATTTTATGGCAATACTTCAAAAGCAATAATTTGTGTTTGTTGTTCTTTGTTAAAGTTATTATCTGCAACAAGAACAAGTGTGTCATGACCATTTGGCAACTTTTTGCCGAATGTAATACCTTCAACATTATCTATATTCTTAAGATCAGTTTTATTGAGAGAAGTCACTAATTGCTTTTTTAATGGTTGAACTTTGTGATTTTTTAAAGATGACATATTTTTAATATTTGTGGCATTCTCTGTACTATATTTATAGACTTTAACATGGTTAGTATAGGAATTATCTTCTGCTTGAACGCTGGCACGTTCTAGTGCTAAAAATTCGTGATCATTAATTGCTAAAATTTCTGTAATTCCGTTATTGGCGTCTTTATTTTTGCCTGGTTTTTCAGGTATGGCATCAAGTGGATAAGCATATTCTGCTAACACATTACCTTGTCTATCATACTGCGTAATACGTGAAGTTGACCCAGAATTAATTGTAGGTACAGTATCATCTTGTAATAATGGGCCTTCCATAGCAGTCCAATAAGATTGACCGTCAGCAGAAAATGTACTGCCTTCTAGTGCCATATTATTGCGAAAGCCTTGCTTGTCATTGGCAGACATTTTAAACGGTTTATGTATAGGTAATTCTGATATAAATATGCCGTTAGATGTAGCTTGGCGAATAAATGGGTTTAAACCTAGAGTTCGATCACCTTCACTCGTGTACCATAGATGGTTGCTCAGTGGATCGAAGCGTATTGATTCTGGATCTGCCACAATATTCTTTGAAGATTTATCATATTGCTTTTTATTAGTATAAGTTGAACCATTTGGTTGTTTTAATGTGTTGACGTCTTTGAAGTTAATGTTGTTAAAACCTTGTTGATTGTAATTAATGTTGGCTTCGTAATAACGAGAGGGACTATGTTCTGAACGATCATCACTAATAAGTAACCACTTATTATTCTGAGGATTGTAACTAATTCCCGACAATCCACCGACAACAGTATTTTTATATTTTGTATTGTGTGGAATGGTTTCGCTGTCGATGAGTTTGATATTATTTACAGTTTTAGGCTTGTCTGACTGATTGTTGGCAGCGTCAGTATTGTTTGTATGTAGAGTGGTGAAAGTAGTTAAACTAAATGCAATTATGCATGTGATGCCAGTTTGTTTAAGCTTGTTCATGAGTCATCTTCTCCTTTTTAAAATGCTATATTAAGGATAAAGGTTAGATATGAATTGAGTTTAAATTAGAGCTATATTTTTTGTAAAAGGGTGGGTACGGAGATTAAACTTTTATGTATTTAAAGAGATAGCATACATATATTATGGTATGCTATCTCTCATCAAATATTATACTAATAAAGTATTTTTAATTTCATGCTTCACGTTATCTGATTAGCGAGCACTATAGTGTGATCTTAATTTTTCTGTAGCAACTTGTGGTTGGAAGTCTTCTGGAAGTTCTTCAGTACGAACAACTAGAACATCACATGGTGAGTGACGTACAATAGCTTCTGATACAGAACCTACAATAAATCTTTCTACAGCATTAAGACCAGAAGTACCACACATAATTAAATCAGCGCCAACATCAGTGGCTAATTTTTTAGGAATAATTGCTTTTGGAGAACCAAATTCTAAGCGAGTAACAACATCTTTAACACCTGCATTTGCTGCCACTTCTTTATAACCATTTAGTAAATCTTCAGAGAAATTTTTAGATTTCTCAGTGAATTGTGCATCGTATACTTCATAAGATGAGTAAGTTCTAGAATCAATTACATTTACCACTGTTAATTGTGCATCATTACGTTTTGCAACATCTACAGCTTTGTTAAAAGCCCATTCTGCTTCATGTGATCCGTCAACTGCGATTAAAATATTTTTATATGTTAGCATCGCAATTACCTCCTTACTTTTAATTAATTTTATTATACCATTATTAACAGAATATTTGTACAATTTAACTATCTACAAATATGTAAATTTTGTGATTGCGCTTTCATTGCTTTCGCGTTACGATGTTTATGGAGGTGGATGGAATGAATATTGGTATTCCAAAAGAGATTAAAAATAATGAAAACAGAGTAAGTTTATCACCAAGTGGGGTACACGCTTTGGTCGAGCAAGGGCATACTGTTTTGGTAGAAACAGCTGCAGGATATGGTTCTTATTTTGAAGATGTTGATTACCAAGAAGCTGGGGCACAAATTGTTAAAACACAACAAGAAGTATGGAATGTGGATATGGTAATGAAAGTTAAAGAACCATTAGAAGAAGAATTTAAATTCTTCAAAGAAGGTCTAATATTATTTACATATCTACATTTGGCTAATGAACAAAAATTAACAGAGGCTTTATTAGAGAAAAATGTAGTGAGTATTGCCTATGAAACAGTGCAGATGCCTGACCGTTCATTACCTTTATTAACTCCAATGAGTGAAGTGGCAGGTCGAATGTCTACACAAATTGGCGCAGAATTTCTTCAAAAATATAAAGGAGGAATGGGTATACTATTAGGTGGTGTACCTGGTGTTGCCAAAGGCCGTGTTGCAATTATTGGAGGCGGGCAAGCTGGTACAAATGCTGCTAAAATAGCTTTAGGTTTAGGGGCAGATGTTACCATATTAGATGTTAATCCAAAACGTTTACAGCAATTAGATGATCAATTTGGAGGACGCGTACATACTATTATGTCAAATCCATTGAACATCGAAAGTACAGTCAAAGAAAGTGATTTAGTTATAGGGGCAGTACTTATCCCTGGTGCAAAAGCGCCAAACCTTGTAAGTGAAGCAATGATCAAACAAATGAAAGATGGCTCAGTAATAGTAGACATTGCGATAGATCAAGGTGGTATCTTTGAGACAACCGATCAAATTACTACTCATGATAACCCGACTTATACGAAGCATGGTGTTGTGCATTATGCTGTTGCCAATATGCCGGGTGCAGTTCCAAGAACTTCAACTATTGCACTAAACAATGCAACGTTACCATATGCGATTCAAATCGCCAATAAAGGATATTTAAAAGCGTTACAAGATAATGAACCTTTATCACTAGGTTTGAATACAGTTAATGGTAAATTGACTAATAAAGGTGTAGGAGAATCATTAAATATACCTTATACATCAATTGCAGAGCAATTAAAATAAATAATAAACAGGACGATGCTTAAGCATCGTCCTGTTTTAATGTAAACTATATTAAACAATTTTTGTGCCATGTACTTCTTGAAAAGGGAAAGCTTCCAATAGTTCTGGCAAATTATCTTTAGTTAAACCGCCGCCCGGCATAATTTCAATTTTGCCACCTGAATTGACAACTAATTTACCTAGGTGATTGAGATTATTAAAAAGATTACTTTCTTTAGGGCCACCATGTGTTAATAAACGAGTGAAGCCAAGATCAATCAATTGATGCAAAGCTTTAATTTGACCATGTTGATGAATAAGGTCAAATGCCATGTGACATACGACAGGTATAGGTGCTGAGAGATTGCGCAACGTTTTCATTTGCCATTCATTCAACACATGGTCCACTGTTAAACAACCAAAGACAAAATAGTCCACTTGAAGCGCTTTAAAGTGTTTAATGTCACGTTGCATAATTTCAAAATCATATAAATTGTAAACAAAATCCCCACCACGAGGACGAATCATAACAGCAAGTTCAACTTTATGGGCTTTACAGATTTCTGCGGTAATTTCGACCATACCGTAACTAGGTGTAGTACCACCGACAGCTAAGTTATCACATAATTCAAGACGGTCCGCACCATTTGCGATGGCGCTTTCTACTTCTTCGATCGTTTCTACAACTGCTTCTTTAATCATTTGTCATATCCTGTCATTATTTTATGTCCATCTTCAGTAACTACAATATCATCTTCTATACGTACACCTGCTACTTCTGGTACGTATATTCCAGGTTCAATGGTTATGACCATACCAGCTTCAAATTGATTGTGATTACTGCTAGAAACATCTTGATATTCATGTTCTTCTAAACCTAAACCATGGCCGAGGCGATGTGGGAAGTATTCACCGTAACCCGCTTCAGCGATAATGTTTCTAGCAATGTGATCAACGTCGCTAATTGTCACGCCAGGTTTAATTGCTGCAATAGCTTCTGTTTCAGCTTTTAACACAACATCGTAAATTTCTTGTGCCTTAGCATTTGGTGTACCAAATTTCACCGTTCGAGTCATATCACTGCAATAGTTATTATAAATAACGCCTAAGTCGAATAGGACAAATTCATTATTTTGTAATTTTCGGTCGCCTGGTGTACCGTGAGGTGATGCAGCATGATCTCCAAATAGAACCATAGTATCAAAACTCATTTCATGTACACCATAAGCTTTGATTTCATTTTCAATATGATTAACTACTTGGCGTTCGGTTACACCTTCTGATAAGTATGAAACACCAATTTCAATACATTTATCTGCCAATTCACATGCTTTTTGAATAGTAGCAATTTCGTCTGCAGATTTAATGTTACGTAAGGACTTAACTGTTGCATCAATGTCATTAAATTGTTGGACTCCAAATGCCGCAGTTAATTCACGTTGACGTTTCAAAGTGAGGTGTTCCGCTTCAACTAATAAATTATTTGCACTGAATTGATATTTATCCAAAGCATTTTCAGTATCTAAATAGCCGATAATTTCCCCTGTAAAAGGTGATGCTTTTACTTCCTCAACTTCTAGTTGAGGACAAAATAAAACCTGTGTACCATCAGCTTTGATTAATAATGCAAGTAAACGTTCGTGTGGATCACTTAAATAACCCGTAAAATAAAATATATTAAGTGGTGTTGTAATCCAAGCTGCATCAGCTTGTTGATGTTTAATTTCAGTAATTATTTGCTCTGTTTTCATTTGTTATTGCCTCCTAGTAAGTAAATACATTTATATTAATTTTAGGTTAGTTAACTCTAATATTCAAAAATAAACTACTTTAATGTTGGAATTTAATGCGCTTTTTTAGTGGAAAACTTGGATTTCTTAATGAATAAGTGTTATAGATAAAGAAAGATGTGGTATATATAACAGTAAACATAGCAAATGGGAGGCACTATTAATGAAACTATCATTTCATGGACAATCAACAGTTTATTTTGAAGCAAATGGTAAAAAAGGGATAATCGATCCTTTTATTACTGGTAATGAATTGTCTGATTTAGATGTATCAAATTTGGAAGTAGATTATATTATTTTAACACATGGACATGGTGATCACTTTGGTGATACTGTGGAAATCGCACAAAAAAATAATGCAACAGTAATAGGTACAGCTGAATTAGCAGATTATTTAACAACTCATGTAGGCTATGATAATGTGCGACCAATGAATATAGGTGGAAAAGTAAGTTTTGATTTTGGAACGTTGAAATTTGTACAAGCATTCCACAGTTCAAGTCTTACAGATGATAATGGTATTCCAGTTTATTTAGGTATGCCAATGGGAGCAATTTTAGAATTGGAAGGAAAAACAATTTATCATACAGGAGATACAGGATTATTCAGCGATATGAAATTAATTGCTGATAGACACCCAGTAGATATTTGTTTCGTACCGATTGGCGATAACTTTACGATGGGGATTGATGATGCAAGTTACGCCATTAACCAATTTATAAAACCACAAATTAGTATACCTATCCACTACGATACTTTCCCATATATCGAACAAGATCCGAACGATTTCAAGGAAGCTGTTAGTGTAGGGGAAGTACAAATATTAAAACCGGGTGAGGAAGTATCACTTTAGTTAACAAAAGTCTGGACACATTGTTGTTCCAGACTTTTTATTATGAACGTAAATAAAAATATTAAGACATACATTATTAATACCAGCGCTAATTTGAAATTACTTAACAATTAGGACTGGTATCTCAGCTCTTTTAGCGATTTTATGGCTCACGCTACCAAGCACAATTTTTTTCTTATCAGAAGCTTTACGGTTACTTAAGACGATAATGTCGAATTTACCACTGTTAGCTTGTTTGACTAATTCAACTTTAGCGTTTCCTCGTACAATAATTTCATCATATTTAATACCATAACCATCTAAAGCTTCGCGTGTACTGGCTAAACCCTTACTTCTTTTTTCAATCAATTTGTCTAAATGAACGCCCGATTTAATAGAAGCTTGTGCATCTTGTTCATTGATTGCGTTGAAAATTGTAACTACAGTACCTTCACCTGCAATTTTTGAAACTTGCTCCAAAGCTTTTTCGTTTTCAAGTGTTGTATCCACACCTAGTAAAATATTTTTATACATTTTACACCCTCCTTCATTCCTATTTTAATCAATAATATGCGCATTTTGCAATGATATCTAAATGTTTAATGAAAAAATTTTTAATATTATTTACTTAAGTAAGTATAGTAAAACTAATATTTATAGAAAGTAATGAATTTGTTGCATCGCATTTTGTCGCATAAAAAGTTATAATATTTAAGAAACTATCAAATAAATGAGGGCAGTAGTATGACAAAACATGAACAAATTTTATCATATATTGAATCTTTATCTGTGGGCCAAAAAATATCTGTACGTAAAATTGCGAAAGATCTAGAAGTTTCTGAAGGCACAGCTTATAGAGCGATTAAAGATGCTGGTCAAATTGGATTGGTAGCTACAATTGACCGTGTAGGCACTGTAAGAATTGAAAAAAAGAATAGAGAAGAAATTGAACAACTTACATTTAGTGAGATTGTTAAAATTATAGATGGACAAGTATTAGGTGGGAGAAATGGCTTAATTAAAACGTTAACTAAATTTGCTATAGGCGCTATGGAGTTAAATGATGTTGTGAAATATTTGAGTCCCCACACTTTACTTATAGTAGGTAACCGTAAAGATGTACAATTAGAAGCATTAAAACGAGGTAGTGCTGTATTAATTACAGGCGGCTTTACTACTACTAATGACATTATTAAATATGCAGATGAGCATGATTTACCAATTATTTCTTCAAATTATGACTCATATTTAGTTGCTAATATTATTAATAGGGCAATGTACAACCAAATGATACGTAAAGAGATCTTAGTAGTAGATGACATTGTTAAACCTATCGATGATACTACTGTACTTTTTGATGATATGACATTGACTGAATATAAAATCAAAGCGCAAGCTACTGGACATTCAAGATTTCCGATAATTGATGAAGAATGGAAACTTGTAGGCATTGTAACAAGCAAAGAAATCATCAATATGCAGGATGAAGATACGTTAGCAACATTTATGACAAAGTCCCCAATTAATGTGCAATTATCAACTACAATCGCTAACTGTGCACATATCATGATTTGGGAAGGTATTGAATTATTACCAGTAACGACAATAAGTAAAAAGCTTATTGGTGTTATAACTAGAGAAGATGTACTAAAATCAATGCAATTAATTGGAAGACAACCACAAGTCGGGGAAACCATTAACGATCAAATTGCCAAACATATAACGATTTCAAATGATATTATACAAGTAACAACTACACCTTTACTGACTGATCAATTTGGCATGTTAAGTAAAGCTGTATTCGTTGCAATAATAGAAGAAACTGTGCGTTATGAAATGCGTAAGTATAAAAAAATTGAAGTAATGATAGAGAGCTTGAATATTTTTTATATCAAAACTGTTCAAATTGAATCTGAAATTGACGTGCATTATGATATGTTAGATGTGGGTAGAAATTTTGCAAAATTAGAAGTAACTATGAAAAACGGCGCTCAAAATGTCGCTAAAGCGATGATTATGTGCCAAATTATAGATTAATATATAACTATTACGACGTTTGAAAATGAAAGGAATAGATAGCATATGGAAGCAATTAAAAACGAAATTATGAATGAAATAGAGAAATATGAAACAGTTATCATACATCGACATGTAAGACCAGATCCAGATGCTTATGGTTCCCAGTTAGGATTAAAAGGATATTTACAAGCTAAGTTTCCAACTAAACAAATATATGCCGTTGGTGAAAGCGAGCCATCATTAGACTTTATCGGTACATTTGATGACATTAATGATAGTACATATGAAGGTGCGCTAGTTATAGTATGTGATACAGCAAATTCACCACGCATTAGTGATTCACGTTTCAGTTTAGGTGAAAAACTCATCAAAATTGATCACCATCCAGCAATTGACCAATATGGTGATATTAATTTCGTTAATGTGCAAGCATCATCAACGAGTGAAATTATTACTGATTTTATTATACATTTTAACGATTTAACCATTATAGATGAGACTGTAGCAAGACTATTATACATTGGAATTGTTGGAGACACGGGGCGCTTTTTATTCAATAATACGACGCCTCATACGCTTGAGATTGCTAGTGAATTATTGAAATTCCCATTTAATCATAATGATGAATTAAATCAACTTGCAGAAAAAGAACCAAGTTTATTACCATTCCAAGGTTATGTCTTACAAAATTTTCAGTTGAATGATAAAGGATTTTGTAAGGTAATAATTACTAGTGACGTGTTAGAAACATTCGACATTGCACCGAATGAAGCCTCTCTATTTGTTAATACTATTGCAGATATAAAAGGTTTGAAAATTTGGTTGTTTGCGGTAGATGAAGGTGAGGAAATAAGATGTCGCATTCGCTCGAAAGGCATTGTGATTAATGATGTCGCTAGTGATTTTGGCGGTGGCGGCCATCCCAATGCATCTGGAGTATCTGTAGATAGTTGGGAGACATTCGAACACTTGGCAAATGCGCTAAATAAAAAACTGTAGGAGTAGAGGTGAAATCAAATGGTTGCGCATTTAAATATTCATTCGGCATATGATTTATTAAATTCGAGTTTAAAAATATCCGATGCCGTATCAAAGGCAACTAAAGAAGGGTATTCGGCTTTAGCAATTACTGATACGAATGTATTGTATGCGTACCCTCAATTTTACGATGCCTGTGTAAAAGCAAACATTAAACCTATATTTGGTATGACCATTTGGTTAACTGATGGATTAACTACTACGGAAACGGTATTGTTAGCACGCAATAACCAAGGGCTAACTGACTTATTAAAACTGTCATCTGCTGTTAAGATGAAAGAAAGAACTGAAACTACAATTGAATGGCTACAAAAATATGCAGCTGATTTAGTTATTATTTTTAAAAGCATTACCGATGAGCATCAGGTGTTGTTGGAAGCTTTTGCTGACCATGATATGGTTTATGTTGATCATCAAAGTGAACAGGTTACTGATATCCCTGCAGTATGGATACAAAGTGCTAATTACTTAAACGAAGAAGACGGTTCAACTATTCGTGCCTTACACGCAATTCGTGATAATACAAAGTTAGACTTAGTAAATGAAGCGCCAAATTATCACTCACATTTGTTTAGTACTTCTGAACATCTTGAGCTTGATGTGACAACTGAACAATTAGAAAGAACTGAAGAAATCGCCCAGCAATGTACAGCTAATTTATCGTATCATCAATCATTGTTGCCCAAATTTAAAACGCCAAATGGTATGGATTCTAAAGCATATTTACTGCAACAATTACAAGAAAATTTAGCTGCGTATGACTTAACACATCAAACCGCTTATGTTGAACGATTGCACTATGAATACGACATTATTACCAACATGGGATTTGAAGATTATTTTTTAATTGTGAGTGATTTGATACAATTTGCGAAAAATAATGATGTCTTAGTAGGACCAGGTCGTGGTTCTGCAGCGGGCTCTTTAGTTAGTTATTTGTTAGGAATTACTAACATTGATCCGATTAAGTATAATTTATTATTCGAACGATTTTTAAATCCTGAACGTGTGACTATGCCTGATATTGATATTGATTTTGAAGATACTAAACGTGAACGTGTTATACAATATGTTCAAGAAAAGTATGGAGAAATGCACGTTGCAGGTATAGTTACGTTCGGTCATTTATTAGCTCGGGCAGTGGCTAGAGATGTTGGAAGAATAATGGGCTTTGAAGATGTCACATTAAATGAAGTATCTAAATTAATACCTCATAAATTAGGTATTACATTGGATGAGGCGTATCAGAATAGTGATTTTAAATCATTTGTCCATAGAAATCATAGACATGAACAATGGTTTGACATTTGTAAAAAACTAGAAGGTTTACCTCGCCATACTTCAACGCATGCTGCTGGTATTATTATTAATGATCAACCCCTTTATGATTTTGCACCATTAACTATGGGGGATACTGGAGTATTGACTCAATGGACAATGACCGAAGTCGAACGTATAGGTTTACTTAAAATTGACTTTTTAGGGTTAAGAAACTTGTCTATTATTCACCAAATTACAAAGCAAGTTAAGTATGATTTAAATATTGATATTAATATTGAAGCACTTCCTTTTAATGATAGTGCTGTATTTAAATTGCTTTCAAGTGGGGATACAACAGGAATTTTCCAACTAGAGTCAGATGGTATTCGTAATGTATTAAAAAAATTACAACCGGAGCATTTTGAAGATATAGTTGCAGTGACATCATTATATCGTCCAGGACCAATGGAAGAAATACCAACATATATCTCACGTCGGCATAATCCTGCCAAGGTACAATATTTACATCCGGACTTACAGCCCATATTACAAAATACTTATGGTGTTATAATATATCAGGAACAGATTATGCAAATAGCTAGTAAATTCGCTGGGTTTAATTATGGTGAAGCGGACATTTTACGACGTGCTATGAGTAAAAAGAATCGTGCAGTACTGGAAAATGAGAGACAGCATTTTATCGAAGGGGCACTGCAAAAAGGTTACCCACAAGAACTTAGTACACAAATATTTGATTTAATATTAAAGTTTGCGGATTATGGATTTGCTCGTGCGCACGCAGTCAGTTACTCAAAAATTGCCTATATTATGACTTATTTAAAAGCCCATTATCCTACTTATTTTTATGCTAATATTTTAAGTAATACAATTGGCAGTGAAAATAAGACCGCCTCAATTATTGATGAAGCAAAACACCAACGTTTGAACATTAAGCCACCACACATTAATTTGAGTCACTGGTTTTATAAAGCTACTTCTGAAGGTATTTATTTATCACTTGGCGCTATTAAAGGCGTGGGTTATCAGAGTGTTAAGTTGATTGTTGAAGAAAGAAAACAGCGTGGTAATTTTAAAGACTTCATAGATTTTGCTCGACGCATACCGCAAAGAATTAAATCACGCAAACTACTTGAAGCACTTATATTAGTAGGCGCATTTGATGAATTTGGTAAAAATAGAGCGACGTTGCTACAAACGATTGATCATGTGATTGATAGCTCTTCTAGTATAGAACAAGACGATTTTATTTTTGATGTACTTACACCTAAAACGTCATATGAAGAAACGGAAGAACTTGCTGATAAGGTATTAAGTGATTATGAAAAAGAATATTTAGGTTTCTATGTGTCGCAACATCCAGTTGAAAAATACTTTGAGCAAAAGCAATATTTAGGTATTTATAAATTGAGAAATGCGAGCAATAGATCACCAATTTTAATTCAAGTAGATACTATTAAAAAAATACGTACAAAAAATGGTCAAAATATGGCATTTCTAACATTAAATGATGGTGTTACAACTATTGATGGTGTAATGTTTCCCGATACATTTAAAAAGTATGAATTTGATTTAGTAGAAGACCAAATGTTTATCGTCAATGGTAAATTTGATACAAGAAACAATAAGCAACAATTGATTGTTAATGAAGTGCTAGATGTAGTGAACTATGAACAAACGGTTATCGCTCAAGCTACTCAAATCGTGATAAGAGGTCAGTATGATATTGACGAACTCAAAGCACAATTAAAATTACATGAGTCGAATAATATGCTACCAGTGAACTACTATAATGAAGCCCAATCAAGCATGAATAACCTTGGTTATATTGATAAACAAAGTATAGAAACATTCATAGATAGTTTTTCGCCAAATGATGTCCGTATTATATAGCTTTTATACAACCTTGAATTATGGTATAGTGAACTGATGATATATGGAATGTTATCATCAGTTTTTGCTATAAGAACGTAAAAGGTAATGTTAAAGCATTTCCAAATTTGAGCATTTGCAAATAAACTGTTTTTTTAAAGAGTAATTAGTTGTAATATAGTATATAGTATAATAAAAATATATATAATATCTTTATAAATTACATAAATGTAAGGGGACGATATTACATGACATTAAGAGATGAAGCATTAGAAATGCACAAGCGTAATAAAGGGAAATTAGAAGTTAAATCTAAAGTCAAAGTTACTAATAAAGAAGAACTTAGTTTAGCATATTCACCTGGTGTTGCTGAACCTTGTAAAGAAATACACGAGGATCCACGCAAAGTATTTGATTATACAATGAAAAGTAACACCGTAGCGGTGGTGACTGATGGTACAGCAGTGTTAGGTTTAGGTGATATCGGCGCTGAAGCTAGCATTCCAGTTATGGAAGGAAAAGCTGTATTGTTTAAAAGTTTTTCTGGTGTAGATGGCGTTCCAATTGCTTTAAATACTACCGATACTGAAGAAATTATTAATACTGTAAAGTTATTAGAGCCAAACTATGGAGGTATTAACTTAGAAGATATTTCAGCGCCACGTTGCTTTGAAATTGAAGAACGTTTAAAAAAAGAAACGAAGATTCCAGTATTTCACGATGACCAACATGGTACTGCGATAGTAACAGTTGCAGGATTAATTAATGCTTTACGCATTGTTGAAAAAGATCTTTCAGATATTAAAGTAGTATTAAATGGTGCTGGTGCAGCAGGTATTGCAATAGTAAAATTATTATACTCTTATGGCGTGCATAATATGGTAATGTGTGATTCAAGAGGTGCTATATATGAAGGTAGAATATATGGCATGAATGATACGAAAGAATATGTCGCTAAATGGACAAATAGAGATAAAACTGACGGTAAATTAGAAGATGTAATAGAAGATGCAGACGTCTTTATTGGTGTATCAGTAGCAGATTTATTATCTAAAGAGATGGTTGAATCTATGGCAAAAGATCCTATTATTTTTGCTATGGCGAATCCAAATCCTGAAATCAACCCTGATGATGCCAAAGCAGCTGGTGCCAAAGTTATAGGTACAGGCCGTTCTGATTTCCCAAATCAAATTAATAATGTATTAGCGTTCCCAGGTATATTTAGAGGTGCTTTAGATGTCGAAGCAACACATATCAACGAAAAAATGAAGCAAGCTGCTGTTGAGGCGATTGCGAACTTAATTCAACCAAATGAATTAAACCCAGATTATTGTATTCCTGGCCCATTTGATAAGCGTGTTGCGCCATCAGTGGCAAGAGAAGTTGCAGTTGCTGCTATGGAATCTGGCGTTGCTAGAACTGAAGTTGACCCAGACGATATATATAACAAAACAATGTCGCTAACGGATTTAAATTAAATCAAAGTAGACATAAATTGAAGTATAAATGGAGTGTAATTAACACTGGTTAAGTGGAGGTTTACCAATGTTTAAGGATTTTTTCAATAGAAGTAGTAAAAAGAAAAAGTATGTAACAGTATCTGATTCTAAACAAAATGATGTGCCTGCAGGTATTATGACTAAGTGCCCGCAATGTAAAAAAATCATGTATACAAAAGAACTATCAGAAAATTTAAATGTATGTTTTAATTGTGACCATCATATTGCACTAACTGCATATAAAAGAATAGATGCAATTTCGGATGAAGGCACATTTACGGAATTTGACAAAGGTATGACCTCTGCAAATCCGCTTGATTTTCCAAGCTATGAAGAAAAATTGCAAAAAGACCAGCAAAAAACAGAATTAAATGAAGCAGTTGTTACCGGAACAGCTGAATTAGATGGTATGCCATTTGGCGTTGCAGTGATGGACGCAAGATTTAGAATGGGCAGTATGGGATCAGTAGTTGGTGAAAAAATATGCCGAATTATTGAATATTGTACTGAACATCGTATGCCATTTATTTTGTTCTCTGCAAGCGGCGGAGCAAGAATGCAAGAAGGTATCATTTCTTTAATGCAAATGGGTAAAACAAGTGTATCCTTAAAACGTCATTCAGAAGCTGGATTGTTATACATTTCTTATATTACTAATCCAACAACTGGTGGTGTGTCGGCGAGTTTTGCATCTGTTGGTGACATTAATATAGGAGAACCTAAAGCACTCATTGGATTCGCAGGTAGACGAGTAATTGAACAAACGATTAATGAAAAATTACCGGATGATTTCCAAACAGCAGAATTTTTATTAGAGCACGGTCAATTAGATAAAGTGGTGCATCGAAAAGAAATGAAAGATACACTTACCACGATATTAAAAATGCATCAAGAGGTGAAAACGAATGCTTGATTTTGAAAAGCCACTTTTTGAAATTAGAAATAAGATAGATTCATTAAAGGAATCGCAAGAGAAAAACGATGTCGACTTATCTGAAGAAATCGAAATGTTGGAAGCATCACTTGAGCGAGAAACAGAAAAAGTATATACAAATTTGAAGCCTTGGGATCGTGTGCAGTTAGCACGTTTACAAGAACGCCCGACATCTTTAGATTATATACCTTTAATCTTTGATTCATTTATCGAGTTACATGGTGATCGTAATTTTAGAGATGACCCAGCCATGATAGGTGGTATAGGTTATTTAAACGGGCAAGCAGTAACAATTGTTGGTCAACAACGTGGGAAAGACACAAAAGATAATATTTATCGCAACTTTGGCATGGCTCATCCAGAAGGTTATCGAAAAGCATTACGCTTAATGAAGCAAGCAGAAAAGTTCAATAGACCAATTATAACTTTTATCGATACAAAAGGAGCTTATCCTGGTAAAGCTGCAGAAGAACGTGGTCAAAGTGAATCTATTGCTAAAAATTTAGTTGAAATGGCAGCATTAACAGTTCCAGTAATATCAATTGTCATTGGTGAAGGTGGTAGTGGAGGTGCTTTAGGATTAGGTATTTCTAATCGAGTGCTCATGCTTGAAAACAGTACGTACTCCGTTATTTCACCAGAGGGTGCTTCAGCATTATTATGGAAAGATAGCAACTTAGCTAAAATTGCAGCAGAGACAATGAAAATTACTGCCAAAGATTTACAAGAGTTAAATATTGCTGATGATGTTGTGGCAGAACCACTTGGTGGTGCACATCATGATGTATCAACGCAAGCAGCAAATATTAAAGCTAAATTTGAAAATCATTTAGCTGCATTAAGTAACTTAGATGAACAAGCTTTAGTGCAAGATCGCTATGAAAAATTTAGAAATATTGGTTCGTTTAATGAATAGAATATTGTATACTAAAACGCTCTATGCACTGTCATAGAGCGTTTTAGTGCGAAGAAAGCGTTTTATTAAAAAGATAGCGCTTTAATTGTAAAAATTTTAAATTTATTGTTTCAAAATTTTAAATTAATGGTAAAGTGTATAAGGGTCAATTTGATTAATTTAAAAATGAATTTTATATTTGTTTTTAAAACGCTTCCTTCTGTTTTGGACAACGGTATTGTAACTAAAACGTTTACATTGATTGATACACCTTATTTTAATGGCGACTTATGTGAAATTATGGTATTTTTAAAGTAAGAAATTAAGTTAGAAAGGTATGTCGTCATGAAAAAAATTGCGGTTTTAACAAGTGGTGGAGATTCACCCGGGATGAACGCGGCAGTTAGAGCTGTTGTGCGTAAAGCGATATATAATAACATCGAAGTTTATGGAGTTTACCAAGGTTATCAAGGTTTAATTAACGATGATATTCATAAACTAGAATTAGGTTCAGTCGGGGATACAATCCAGCGCGGAGGCACTTTCTTGTACTCAGCCCGCTGTCCAGAATTTAAAGAACCTGAAGTACGTCAAAAGGGTATTGCTAATTTACGTAAACACGGTATTGAAGGTCTAGTAGTAATTGGTGGAGACGGAAGTTACCGAGGTGCACAACGTATAAGTGAGGAATGCACTGAAATTCAAACAGTAGGAATTCCAGGTACAATTGACAATGATATCAATGGCACAGATTTTACTATTGGTTTTGATACAGCGTTAAACACAATTATTGAATCAGTAGATAAAATTCGTGATACAGCATCTAGTCACGCGCGAACATTTATTATTGAAGTTATGGGACGAGATTGTGGAGATCTAGCACTGTGGGCAGGTTTGTCAGTTGGTGCAGAAACAATTATCGTGCCAGAAGTTGAAACAGATATTAAAGAAGTAGCAGAACGTATCGACCATGGTATAAAACGTGGTAAAAAGCATTCCATTGTTATGGTTGCGGAAGGTTGTATGACTGGTGAAGCATGTGCGCAAGAATTATCTAAATATGTTAATGTGGATGCACGTGTTTCTGTATTAGGACATATCCAACGTGGTGGAAGCCCAACTGGGCAAGATAGAGTATTGGCATCACGTTTAGGTGGTCATGCAATTGATTTACTTATGCAAGGAGAAACAGCAAGAGGCGTAGGTATTAGAGATAACGTACTAAGAAGTACTCCGTTTGATGAGATTTTCAGAGCGGACGAACATCAATTTGACTATAATATTTATGAACTAACAAAAGAATTATCTATTTAACTATTTGGGAGGCATTTACAATGAGAAAAACAAAAATTGTTTGTACTATTGGACCAGCATCTGAATCAGAAGAGATGTTAGAAAAACTAATGAAAGCAGGAATGAACGTTGCAAGACTGAACTTTTCACATGGTGATCACGCAGAGCATCAAGCTAGAATCGATTCAATTCGCAGAGTATCAAAACGTTTAGGTAAAACTGTAGCAATTTTATTAGACACAAAAGGTCCTGAAATCCGTACACACAACATGAAGAATGGTGGCATCGAATTAGAAAAAGGTACTGAAGTTATTGTTAGTATGACTGAAGTAGAAGGTACACCAGAAAAATTCTCAGTAACGTATGATAATCTTATTAATGATGTCGACGAAGGTTCATATATTCTATTAGATGATGGTTTAATTGAATTACAGGTAAAACAAATTAATAAAGATCAAAATGAAGTAGTTTGTGATGTGTTAAACACTGGCGAACTTAAAAATAAAAAAGGCGTTAACTTACCAGGTGTTAAAGTTAATTTACCAGGTATTACAGACAAAGATGCAGAAGACATTGTATTCGGTATCCAACAAGAAGTTGACTTTATCGCTGCAAGTTTTGTGCGCCGTCCAAGTGATGTATTAGATATCCGTAAATTACTTGAAGATAATAACAATGAAACAATCAGCATTATTCCAAAAATTGAAAACCAAGAAGGTATCGATAATATCGAAGCGATTCTTGAAGTTTCTGATGGTTTAATGGTTGCACGTGGTGATATGGGTGTTGAAATTCCACCTGAATCAGTACCAATGGTGCAAAAAGACTTAATTAGAAAATGTAATAAATTAGGTAAACCAGTTATTACTGCAACGCAAATGTTAGATTCAATGCAACGTAACCCACGTGCTACAAGAGCAGAAGCTAGTGACGTAGCAAATGCTATCTATGATGGTACAGATGCAGTAATGTTATCTGGAGAAACTGCAGCTGGTTCTTATCCAGAAGAAGCTGTTAAAACAATGAGAAATATTGCGGTTTCAGCTGAAGCAGCACAAGACTACAAAAAATTACTTTCTGACCGTACCAAATTAGTACAAACGTCATTAGTTAATGCTATCGGTGTTTCTGTGGCACACACTGCTTTAAACTTAAATGTAAAAGCAATTGTTGCTGCAACTGAAAGTGGTTCAACAGCACGTACAATTTCTAAATATCGTCCTAAATCAGACATTATTGCTGTAACTCCAAAAGGATCTACAGCTCGTCAGTGTGCTTTAGTATGGGGCGTTTATCCTGTAGTTAAAGAAGGACGTAAAACAACTGATGCATTATTAAATAATGCAGTTGCTACTGCAGTTGAAACTGAACGCGTAAATAATGGTGACTTAATTATTATTACTGCAGGTGTACCAACTGGTGAACAAGGTACTACTAATATGATGAAATTACACTTAATAGGCGATGAAATTGCAAGTGGTCAAGGTATTGGTAGAAACTCAGTAGTTGGACATACATTGGTAGTTAATAGTGCAAGTGATTTAGAAGGTAAAGATTTGTCTGATAAAATCATTGTAACGAAATCTGTAGATGAAACATTAGTACCTTATATAGAGAATGCTATTGGTTTAATTACAGAAGAAAATGGTATTACTTCACCTAGTGCGATTATTGGTTTAGAAAAAGGAATCCCAACAATTGTAGGTGTTGACAATGCAACTACTGAAATTCAAGATGATGCATTTGTTACTGTAGATGCGAACCAAGGTAAACTTTTTGAAGGTTACGCAAACGTACTATAATTAACAATTAATTAAGAGAAAAATTGAGTTGAAAGCTCATACTGAAAAACGACTAATCCGTTTAAATGCGGATTAGTCGTTTTTTTATTAAATATTATATTTATGTTGAAAATTGTCTTGTTGCACATGTACATAGACTTATTAATTAAAGTAGGGACTGTACAAAAACCCCCTATACTTAGACCAAACATAAGATCTAAGTATAGGGGACAAATTATAATTTATTTTGCAGATTGATTTAGCATTCGTTTGTAACGTAAATACATTAATGCAAGTATGATAAACCAAATTGGTGTTAAGAATACGGCTATTCTAGTATCAACATTGACAAATAATAGGCAAAATACAAGGAAAAAGAACAGTAATATTGCATAGCCCATATATTTACCACCTTTTAATTTATATTGTGCTGTTTTATGTTGTTCTGGGTTGTGACGATGATAATTAATATAAGCGATAGTAATCAATGCCCATACAACAATAAATAGTACGGTTGAAACGGTTGTTACATAAGTAAATACTGTTGTTGCATTTGGAACAATATAATTCAATAACGCTGCAATTAGTAATAACGCTGAAGAAACAATAATTGCGATGTGTGGAACACCGTTTTTATTCGTCTTAGTGAAAATAGGTGGTGCTTGTTCTTGATTAGATAGACCGAATAACATACGACTATTTGAAAATATTCCACTATTACAAGATGAAGCTGCAGCTGTTAAGACAACAAAATTAATAATACCCGCTGCGAAAGGAATACCTACGATAGCAAATAATCTAACGAATGGACTTTCTTCAGGATTAACTTGCGCCCAAGGAATAATTGACATGATGACAGCTAATGCTCCTACATAAAAGACTAAAATTCGTAATGGAACACTGTTGATCGCTTTGGGTATTGTTTTAGTTGGATCCTTTGTTTCACCTGCAGTCACACCAATTAACTCTATTCCAACAAATGAGAATACCGCCATTTGGAAAGACATCATAAAACCGCTAATACCTTTAGGGAAAATCCCGTTATTATAAAGGTTTGTCAGCGATGCATGTCCGAATTCTGTTTTATAAGCCATAACAATCATCACTATACCAACAATAATTAATGCAATAATGGTCACAATTTTGATAATGGCAAACCAAAATTCAAGTTCACCGAATAAACGAGCGCTTAATAAGTTGAAAACCATTAACACAAGGACACAGAATAAAGCACTCACCCAGTTCGGTATTTCAGGAAACCAGAAACTTACATATTGAGCAACTGCAGTAACTTCAGCCATTCCAGTAATAATCCAGCATAGCCAATATGTCCATCCAGTGACGAACCCAGCAAAAGGTCCTATGTATTCATTCGTAACATCAGCAAAAGATTTAAAGCCGGTATTTGAAACTAAAATTTCGCCTAAGCCTCTCATAAACATGAAAAGCATGAAACCAATAATAATATAAGTCAATAAAATTGATGGACCGGTTAATGCTATGGTTTGACCTGCGCCAAGAAACAAGCCTGTACCTATCGCTCCCCCGATAGCAATAAGTTGGACATGTCGGCTATTTAATTCTCTATTTAGTTGTTGTGCCATAGTTTAAACTCCCTTAGTTTATTTGTGTTTATAATTATGCTACTCAAAAGCGAATAATACAACTGTTTTTATAAGTATGTAGCAATTACATTTTAGTAAATCATTTTTTATTGTTATCAAAGATGATAACTATTTAAAAACCTATAAAAATTGAAGAAACCAGTAATTACTATTAAAATGGAGATATAGCAATCTACTATTTTGTGGAAAGTTGAAGATGTAAGTATGTAAAACTAATTTCTTATGAAATTACTCAAGTATACAAACATGGGTATTCACAAATTGTATTTGATTGGATATAATAATGTTTGTAAGCCATTTCATAATGAAATAGAAAAGGGGAATTTTAATATGGCAAACATACAAAGAGGCTTGGAAGGGGTACTTGCTGCCGAAACAAAAGTAAGTTCAATCATTGATAGTCAATTAACATATGCGGGCTATGACATCGATGATTTAGCTAATCATGCCGAATTTGAAGAAGTTGTATTCTTATTATGGCACTATAGGTTACCAAATAAAGAAGAGCTTAGTGAACTAAAATCTAAATTATTTGAATATATGACATTAAATCCTAGAGTGTATAATCATTTCCAAGAGTACGCGACTGATGATGTACATCCTATGACAGCTTTAAGAACTTCTGTTTCATATATTGCGCATTTTGATGAGCATGCTGAAGAGGAAGATGAAAGCCAAACAATGGAGCGTGCGATTCGAATTCAAGCAAAAATTGCTTCTTTAGTCACAGCTTTTGCAAGAGTACGAGAAGGAAAAGAACCTGTAAAACCAAGTGAAGACTTAAATTATGCGGGCAATTTCCTATACATGTTAAGAGGAGAACTTCCAACTGATATCGAAGTTGAAGCATTTAACAAAGCGTTAGTTTTACACGCGGATCATGAATTTAATGCTTCTACATTTACAGCAAGATGTGCTGTATCATCATTATCAGATATGTATTCTGGTATCGTTGCTGCAGTAGGATCATTAAAAGGACCATTACACGGTGGGGCAAATGAACGTGTAATGAGTATGTTATCTGAAGTAAAATCAGTGGATGAAGTTGATTCATATATTGATAAAAAGATTCAAAACAAAGAAAAAATAATGGGCTTCGGTCATCGTGTATATAAAGATGGCGACCCAAGAGCGAAATTCCTTAAAGAAATGAGTAAAAAAATCACTTCTGAAACAGGCCAAAGTGAATTGTTTGATATTTCTGTGAAAATCGCCGATAAAATGAAACAAGAAAAGAACTTAATTGCTAATGTTGATTTTTATAGTGCGACAGTGTACCACAGTTTAAATATCGATCATGATTTATTTACACCAATATTTGCGGTAAGCAGAACATCAGGCTGGATTGCACACATTCTTGAACAGTATCAAGATAATAGAATCATGCGTCCACGTGCACAATATATTGGAGAAACAAACAGAACATACTTACCGATAGAAGAACGATAATAAAAATAAATTATACACACTAAATTTGGAGGTTTTTTGACATGGCAGGAGACAAAATTGTAAAAAATAACGACGGGTTATCAGTACCTAACCAACCAATCATTCCATATATCATAGGTGACGGTATTGGACCAGACATTTGGAAAGCGGCAAGTCGTGTTATTGATGCAGCCGTTGAGAAAGCATACAATGGCGAAAAACAAATCGAATGGAAAGAAGTATTAGCTGGTCAAAAAGCTTATGATGAAACAGGTGAATGGTTACCTAAAGAAACGTTAGATACTATTAACGAATACTTAATTGCTATTAAAGGGCCATTAACTACACCAATTGGTGGTGGGATTCGCTCTCTTAATGTAGCATTACGTCAAGAATTAGATCTATTTACTTGTTTACGTCCAGTACGTTGGTTTAAAGGTGTACCATCACCTGTTAAACGTCCTGAAGATACAGATATGGTTATTTTCCGTGAAAATACTGAAGATATTTATGCTGGTATTGAATTTAAAGAAGGTACTCCTGAAGTTAAAAAACTTGTAGATTTCTTACAAAATGAAATGGGTGCTACTAATATTCGTTTCCCAGAAACATCAGGTCTTGGTGTTAAACCAGTTTCAAAAGAAGGTACAGAACGTTTAGTTAGAGCTGCTATTCAGTATGCTTTAGACAATAACCGTAAATCAGTTACTTTAGTTCATAAAGGTAATATCATGAAATTTACAGAAGGTGCTTTCAAACAATGGGGTTATGATGTTGCACATAATGAATTTGCTGATAAAGTATTTACTTGGCAACAATATGACCAAATCGTTGAAGATGAAGGCAAAGATAAAGCAAATGCAGCTCAAGAAGAAGCTGAAAAAGCTGGTAAGATTATTATTAAAGATTCAATTGCTGATATTTTCTTACAACAAATCCTAACACGTCCTGCAGATCATGACGTAGTAGCTACAATGAACCTTAATGGTGATTATGTATCAGATGCATTAGCTGCACAAGTAGGCGGAATTGGTATTGCACCTGGTGCAAACATTAACTATGAAACTGGACATGCTATTTTCGAAGCAACACACGGTACAGCACCAAAATATGCAGATTTAAATAAAGTAAATCCATCATCTGAATTATTAAGTGCAGTATTAATGTTAGAACATTTAGGTTGGCAAGAAGCAGCAGATAAGATTACAGATTCAATTGAAAAAACAATTGCATCTAAAGTTGTAACATACGACTTTGCACGTTTAATGGACGGAGCTAAAGAAGTATCAACTTCTGCTTTTGCTGATGAATTAATTAGTAATTTAGATTAATATAATTTTATTTACAAGCCCAACTAAGTAGTTATTATTTAGTTGGGCTTTTTAATGACTTTCTTTATGTAGTTAGGTGATAAATAACCATATCAGTTTAAAAAATTTAAAATAATGTTAAGATATTATTAAGAATTGTTTGAGCTACTACTTCTAGGGAATTATGAAAATAGTAATAAAGCACATACTGTGAGTGTTGCATGGAAATCACGATTATTGTATATATATTGCGAATCATATATTTTGTAAAATTTGTGTAAAAATATTATAATGTGTGTTATTTTTATTAAATTTTAAGTTATAATTAAATTGTAAACATAAATATGGAGGTACACTATGTCACAAAAAGTACTTGTAGTAGATGATGAACAATCAATCGTAACGTTACTGAAATATAATTTAGAACAAGCAGGATACATAGTAGAAGTAGCATATGATGGAGAAGAAGCATTAGAAAAAGTTAGCAACACCAATCCAGATTTAATTGTCTTAGATGTTATGCTACCTAAAAAAGATGGTATTGAAGTGTGTAAATCAATACGAACTGACAAAAATTTAGTACCTATTTTAATGTTAACAGCAAAAGATGATGAATTTGATCGTGTATTAGGTTTAGAGCTCGGTGCAGATGATTATATGACAAAGCCATTTTCACCTAGAGAAGTTGTTGCTAGAGTGAAAGCAATCTTACGTCGTTCTGCAATGATTGCCGAAGCTGAACCGGCTGGTATTGATGAGGATGACATAATTATTGGGTCTATTAGAATAAAACCAGAATATTTTGAAGTTTATCGAAATGATGAATTACTTGAATTAACACCAAAAGAATTTGAATTACTCTTATATTTAATTGAACGTCAAGGCAGAGTAATTACACGTGAGCATATGTTGAATTCTGTTTGGAATTACGAATTTGCTGGAGATTCAAGAATTGTAGATGTACATATTAGCCACTTAAGAGATAAGTTAGAAGAGAACCCTAAACAACCAAAGTTAATCAAAACAGTGCGTGGTTTGGGTTATAAAATGGAAAGACCTAAGGTTTAATGCTTAAATTTCACCAACGGCTATTGTTATTATTATGTACGATTACAATTGTGAGTTTTATTGCTTTAGGAGCAATTATTTCTCATGTGATTTATTCTACTGTTGCAGTAGGACAAGAAGGAGATATGGAAAAGAAAGCACGTCACTTTGTACATTTGTATAAAAACGATAAACAACATGAATTAGAAGCACTTGCTGAAAACGAAAATTTGACTATTAAAATTATGAATAGTAAAAAGTCATTATTTTCGCATCAAGATGACGTCAAAATTAATCAAGCAATTTTAAATGAAGCCAACCCAACAAATTTAATTTATGACGAAGTAAATAGTGACCGAAGATTTACTTTTAAGAGTGATGTGGATGATTATCGTGTATTAATTAGTGGCGTCAATAACGAAATTATTGAATTGCAAATTCAATTGTGGAAGTATATATCGCTCATTGGCTTGTTTGTATTAATTATTATATTTCTAGTCGTGCGCAGTATTGATCGAACTTATATTAGACCAATTAATGAAGTGACGTATGCTACTAATCTGCTTGCAGATGGTTATTACCATGTCCGTGTACCAGAAAGTAATGTGAAAGAAACGCGAGAATTATTTGTTACTACAAATGAATTAGCACGTAAGTTGCAGCGTTTAAATCATAAACAAAAATTACAGTCCAATCGTTTAAAAACTACAGTAGAAAATATTCCAAGCTCTATTTTAATGATTGATAAATATGGTGAAATAGTTGTTGCTAATAAAACGTATTATGAGGTATTTACACCTGAAGAAACTGCAGAACATAAAAGTTATGTAGAGTTTATTGATCCAGCAATACATGAGCTGATTACTGAAGCTTTTAAAGTTGAAAAACCAATTTACGAACAAGTGAAGTTAAATATAGGACAAGTGCATGAAAAATATTTCGATGCAGCGTGTGTTCCAATTTTATCTCGGACTAAAAAGAATTTATATGGCATGGTTATCGTATTACATGACATTACAAATTTGAAGAAATTAGAAAATTTACGACGAGAATTTGTAGCTAATGTGTCTCACGAATTGAAAACACCTATTACTTCTATTAAAGGATTTGCTGAGACGTTATTGGACGGTGCGAAAAATGATCCGCAATCATTAGATGATTTCTTGAAAATTATTTTGAAAGAATCAGATCGAATTGAAACATTAGTTTTTGATTTGTTGGATTTGTCGCATGTTGAGCAACAAACTGAATTGGAAACTGAGTATATTAGTTTGACTGACATTGTAGAAACAACGATTGAAAATGTTTATACTATTGCCGAGCAGAAAAACATTAATATAATCAGAGAAATTACACCTGATATTATAATTGATGCGAATGAAGGAAAAATTGCCCAAGTAGTATTAAACTTGTTATCTAATGCAATTAGCTATTCTACAGTAGATAGTGATATTATAGTACGCGTCTATAAAGATGGACATAAGAGTATATTAGAAGTAGAAGACTTTGGTATGGGCATTAGTGAAGAAGATCAAAAACATATATTTGAGCGGTTCTATCGTGTCGACAAAGCACGAAGTAGAGATTCTGGTGGTACAGGTCTAGGACTATCAATTACGAAACATATTATAGAAGCACATAATGGACGTATTAGTGTGAATAGTCAATTGAATGAAGGATCGACGTTTAAAGTAGTGTTTTTTGATGTGCAATAATTAAATAAGAAAGTTATTAAAATGTGGGAGTAAAACGTGAAATCAAATTGTGACTTTGGTTTCTGTCTTACTCCTGCTTTTTATATAAATTCATATAACGAATCAGTACGGTATCAATTAAGAATATGATAAAATGTATATCAAAACAGTTCTGGAGGTTAATATGGTGAAAAAGTTAATTTTAATAGATGGTAATAGTTTAAGCTTCCGTGCTTTTTATGCATTACCATTATTACAAAATAAAGCTGGCATCCATACAAATGCAGTGTATGGCTTTGCAATGTTATTAGAGAAAATCATAAAAGATGAAGCACCGACACACTTTTTAGTGGCTTTTGATGCAGGTAAAACAACTTTCAGACATGAAACTTATGGAGAATATAAAGGTGGTAGACAAAAAACACCACCAGAATTAAGTGAACAATTTCCTTATGTTAGACAACTTTTAGATGCATATGGTATAACACGTTATGAATTAGACAACTATGAAGCTGATGATATTATCGGTACGTTGAGTAAGGAAGCAAATGATGCAGATTTCGAAACTATTATTGTTACTGGTGATAGAGATTTAACACAATTGGCAACAGATAAAGTAACGATTTATTATACTAAAAAAGGGATAACTGATGTTGATCATTATACTCCAGAGTTTATAGCTGAGAAATATAATGGTTTATCACCTGAGCAAATTGTTGATATGAAAGGTTTAATGGGCGATACATCAGATAATATTCCTGGTGTTGCAGGTGTAGGCGAGAAAACAGCGATAAAATTATTATCGCAATTTACAACTGTCGAAAACTTATATGACCATATAGATGAAGTTTCTGGTAAAAAGTTAAAAGAAAAGCTAGAACTAAGTAAAGACGATGCGTTAATGAGTAAGAAACTAGCAACGATAAATTGTAATAGTCCTCTCAAAGTCTCACTGAATGATACAGCTATGCCACAAGAACAAGATGAAAGTGAAAAAATAGAATTGTTTAAAAAACTTGAATTTAAACAATTACTAGAACAATTAGATGTTGATAGTGGTCAGAGCCAAGAAGAGCAATTAGAGTTAGAGGTAATGACAGATTTTTCAGCAGTTAATTTTTCTCAATTATCAGAGGCGACAATTCATATTGAATTGGAAGATAGCAATTATTTAAAAGATGCTATTTTGAAATTCGGTTTGTATGATGGCGTAAATCATGTTGTGATAGATGCTACAACACTAAGTCAGCACAGTGAGTTAGTAGCATGGCTCGAAAATGAAGAGACTAAAAAAATAGTTTACGATGCTAAAAAAACATACGTTGCTGCCCATAGATTAGACATAAATATTAAAAACATTGTGTTCGATGCGATGTTAGCATCTTATATTATTGACCCATCAAGAGCGATAGATGATGTTCAATCAGTAGTGTCACATTACAATCAACACTTTGTACCATCAAGTGTATCGATTTATGGAAAAGGCAAAAAACGCCAAGTGCCAGAAAGTGAAACGTTAAATGATTATGTCGCAGCTATTATACATGCTGTTTATCAAGCAACGTCACACATGCAAGCACAATTAGAAGAATTTAATCAAGTTGCGCTATTACAAGATATGGAATTACCATTAGCACGCATCTTAAGTAACATGGAAGAGACAGGTATATACACAGATGGACAAGCATTAAAAGAAATGGAAATAGAAATACAACAGAAATTAGATACACTTATTGCCAATATACATGATGCGGCAGGAGAGTCATTTAATATTAACTCACCTAAACAACTTGGAGTTGTGTTATTTGAAACATTAGAATTACCTGTCATTAAAAAAACTAAAACAGGTTATTCAACTGCTGTTGATGTCTTGGAACAATTACAAGGTGAACATCCTATCATAGATTATATTTTAGAGTATCGTCAGTTATCTAAATTACAATCGACGTATGTTGAAGGCTTGCAAAAAGTTATTAGCGAAGATAATCGTATTCACTCTAGATTCAATCAAACATTAGCACAAACAGGTCGTTTGTCCTCAGTAGATCCAAACTTACAAAATATTCCAGTACGATTAGAAGAAGGGCGACGTATTAGAAAAGCGTTTAGACCTACATCAAAAGATAACGTAATTTTGTCTGCGGATTATTCACAAATTGAATTAAGAGTGTTAGCGCATATCACGCAAGATGATAGTATGATTCAAGCTTTTAAAAATAATGAAGATATTCATACTGCAACAGCGGTTAAAGTTTTTGATGTATCACCAGATGAAGTTGATAGTTTGATGCGCCGACAAGCAAAAGCAGTAAATTTTGGTATTGTGTACGGCATTAGTGATTACGGTCTAAGTCAAAGTCTCGGTATTACTAGAAAGCAAGCAAAACAATTTATAGATGATTATTTAGATAGTTTTCCTGGAGTTAAACAATATATGCAAGATATAGTAAAAGATGCTAAAGCTCAAGGATATGTAGAAACACTATTGCATCGTAGACGTTACATTCCAGATATTACTAGCCGTAACTTTAACTTGCGTAGTTTTGCAGAAAGAACGGCAATGAATACACCAATTCAAGGCAGTGCAGCTGATATTATTAAATTAGCTATGGTGAATTATGATCAAGCCATTCAAGATCAAACATTTAACGCAACATTATTATTACAAGTTCACGATGAATTAATATTTGAACTACCACGTGATGAAGTAGAAGAATTTAGTAAATTTATAGAAGATATTATGGATAATGCATTATCACTTGATGTACCACTTTTAGTAGAAACAAGTTACGGTGATACATGGTATGATGCAAAATAGAAAGAAGGAATAATATGCCAGAACTTCCAGAAGTTGAACACGTCAAACGTGGCATACAACCCTATGTCGTAGGTGAAAAGATAAACCGCGTCATATTTTCATCTAAAGTTATCGAAGGTAAAAAGCAACAGCGTGAAACAATTATTAAAGGTATGGCTTTAGATACGTTCCAAACCTTTACGGAAGGTTATGTCATCGATGCTATCGAACGACGCAGTAAATACATTGTATTTCATTTAGAAAAAGATGGCGCGACGCGTATTTTGATTAGTCATTTAGGTATGGCTGGTGGATTCTTTATTGTAAATCATGTAGATGATATACCAGTCGAAAATTATCGTAAGCATTGGCACGTAATCTTTGAATTGAGTAATGGGAAACAATTAGTTTATTCGGATATTCGACGATTTGGAGAAATACGTAATGTTCCATCCTTCGAAGCATACCCGTCATTTTTACAAATTGCGCCAGAGCCTTTTGATCATGACGCGTTAAATTATTATTTAGCGTGTTTTGATCACAAACGTTATTATGATAAACCTATTAAACAAATGATTTTAGATCACCGTGTCATCTCTGGTTGTGGTAATATATATGCTTGTGAAGCGCTATTTCGTGCAGGTATTCATCCAGCTAGAAAGACTCAAGATTTAAATCATCAAGAACGAGAAATGCTGTTTTTATATGTTCGAGAAGTACTTGAAGAGGGTATTAAAAATGGTGGAACAAGCATTTCAGATTATCGTCATGCTGATGGTAATACTGGTACAATGCAACTACATTTAAATGTATATAAACAAAAGACATGTAAGGTGTGTAATTCGATGATTGCTACCCAAGTTATTGCGACGAGAAATAGTCATTTCTGTCCAACATGTCAAAAATAAAGGAAGCGTGAGAAAGATGCCGAAAGTTATAGGACTAACAGGTGGGATTGCAACCGGAAAATCAACTGTAGCTGAATTATTAGAAATCCATGGTTTTAAAATCGTTGATGCAGATGTTGCCTCTCGAAAAGCTGTTGCTAAAGGTAGTGAAGGTTTAGCCCAAGTTAAAGCAGCATTTGGTGATGAGGCTATTGCTGAGAACGGGGAAATGGATAGACAGTATGTTGGCGATATTGTGTTTAATTACCCTGAAAAAAGATTGGAACTTAACGAAATTGTACATCCTATTGTTAGAACAATTATGGATGAAGAAAAAGATCAATTTTTAGCAGAGGGGTACAATGTCATTATGGATATTCCTTTACTTTATGAAAATGACTTACAAGAAACTGTTGATGAAGTATGGTTAGTTTATACATCAGAAAGTATCCAAATAGATCGATTAATGGAAAGAAATGATATGTCACTAGAAGATGCTAAAGCACGTGTGCTAAGTCAAATTTCCATTGATAAAAAACGACGTATGGCTGATCATGTCATCGATAATCGAGATTCTAAGCTCGAACTTAAACAAAATTTAGAGCAGTTATTAATTGAAGAAGGTTATTTAGATAGCAGTGAGTCATAAATTAAAAAATCACTATGGGAAAATGTTATTTCTGTAGTGATTTTTTATTTTTTTGTTTAGAAAACGCTTTCAATTAGCAATATTTATGTTATACTAATCACATAAAGTATAACACATAGGTGAGGAGTGCTTCTTATGACAACGAATATTGCAATTAATGGAATGGGCAGAATAGGTCGAATGGCCTTAAGAATTGCTTTGAAAAATAAAAATTTAAATGTGGTAGCAATTAATGCGAGCTATCCACCTGAAACAATAGCGCATTTAATTAATTATGATACAACTCATGGTACATATGATTTAAAAGTAGAACCAACGGATCACGGCATTAAAGTAGATGAGCATGAAATTAAATTACTTGCTGACCGTAATCCTGAAAATCTACCATGGAAGTTGTTAGATATCGATATTGTTATTGAAGCTACTGGTAAATTTAATCACGGTGATAAAGCAAGTGCACATTTAACTGCTGGGGCTAAAAAGGTGTTATTGACAGGTCCATCAAAAGGTGGAGATGTTCAAATGATCGTTAAAGGCGTGAATAATAACGATCTTGATATTGAACAATATGATATTTTCAGTAATGCTTCTTGTACAACGAATTGCATTGGCCCTGTGGCGAAAGTACTTAATGATAAATTTGGTATTGTAAATGGTCTAATGACAACTGTACATGCAATTACTAATGATCAAAATAATATTGATAACCCACATAAAGATTTAAGAAGAGCACGTTCCTGTAATGAAAGCATAATACCTACATCAACTGGCGCTGCCAAAGCATTAAAAGAAGTAATGCCAGAATTAGATGGTAAATTGCATGGTATGGCTTTAAGAGTACCAACTAAAAATGTATCGTTAGTAGATTTGGTCGTTGATTTAGAAACTGATGTTACAGTAGATGACATAAATCAAGCATTTAAAGAAAACGACTTGCAAGGTGTATTAGCTACAGAAGATGCACCATTAGTGTCAGTTGATTTTAATACAAATCCACATTCAGCTGTTATCGATACTCAAAGCACTTTAGTAATGGGGGATAAAAAAGTTAAGGTGATTGCTTGGTACGACAATGAGTGGGGTTATTCAAATCGTGTCGTTGAAATAGCAGCTCAAATTGGTGAATCATTGAAAGAAAATTCGAAGGTAGTTTCAAGTTAATTCGTAAATATTAGATAAAGATAAAAATAAATGCCAAACCCAGAAGGGATTGGCATTTATTTTTATTTGCTAGTATAAACTAGATAATAATAAGGATTCTTTTGTATCATATTATTTTATAGTATAATAAGGCGTAATCTACAAAAGAGGGTGAAAGTACCATGAAATGTCCGAAATGTAGCGCGACGCATTCCCGTGTTGTTGATTCTAGACATGCGGATGAAGTAAATGCGATTCGCCGAAGAAGAGAATGTGAACAATGTGGTACAAGATATACCACATTTGAACATATAGAAAAACGTCCACTTATAGTGGTGAAAAAAGATGGCACACGTGAACAGTTTCTACGTGAAAAAATTTTAAATGGTTTAGTACGGTCGTGCGAAAAAAGACCAGTGCGATACGAACAATTAGAAGAGATAACAAATAGTGTTGAATGGCAATTACGTGATATAGGACAAGCTGAAGTTTCGTCGAGAGAAATCGGTGAATATGTGATGAATTTATTGATGCATGTAGATCAAGTTTCCTATGTTAGATTTGCATCAGTATATAAAGAGTTTAAAGATGTCGATCAATTATTGCAATCTATGCAAGGTATCTTATCTGAAAATAAACGGAGTGATTCATAAATGGGGTTACAATCTGCTAAATTTGGGCTGAGACCACAAGATGATTTTCAAGTTAAACGAGACTTTCAGCTAACAAACCATAATTTAGCTATTTTAAATCGTTTATTTACGCCATTAGTTGGCTCAAGTGCAATTGGGCTTTTGCATTATTTAAACCAATTTGTTGAGTCAACATCTAATCAAGTAAACACACATTACATTATTATGAGTGAATTGAAAATTAATTTAAAAGAGTTTAGACAACAAATGGATATTTTAGAGGGCATTGGTTTAGTAAAAAGCTTTGTAAAACATGAAGATAACACTTCATCATTTGTTTATAAATTAGTGCAACCACCTACTGCCCGTCAATTTTTCAGTGATCCAATGTTATCTATCTTTTTGTATAATGAAGTCAGTAAGCAACGTTACCATCAACTAAAATCAGATTTTGAAACATCTACTGCTATAGATTTAACTGAATTCCAAGAAATCACACGCAAGTATACTGATGTGTTCAAATTGCCTAAAGGTAATTTAGTAGAAGATGTAAGTCAAATGCCACAAGAATCTACATATAAAGGTCTGGATTTATCGGCAGTGAATTTTGATTTTGAAACGTTGTACGACCTTCTTCAAACACATTTCATTAGCGAAGAAATAATAACTCAAGAAGCTAAACATTTAATTATTCAATTAGCTACATTATATGGTTTAACACCTGAAGCTATGAAACGTATTATCTTAAAGTCAATTACAAGTGCACAACAGTTATCATTCGAAGATATAAGAAAATATGCGCGCACGTATTATTTAATGGAACATGAACAACATTTACCTTCGCTACAACAAAAAGATCAAATTACAGCGCCGAAACCATCAGCAGAACAAAATGATGATGATAAAAATTGGTTACAACAATTAGAAAATACGAGTCCAATAGAAATGTTAGCATCTTGGTCTAGTTCTGAACCAACTACACAACAAAAAGTAATGGTGGAAGAGTTGGTAGAACGAGAAAAAATGTCATTTGGAGTAATTAACATCTTATTACAATTTGTTATGTTAAAAGAAGATATGAAATTACCTAAAGCATATATATTGGAGATAGCTTCAAATTGGAAAAAATTAGGAATTAGTACTGCAGAACAAGCATATCAACACGCACTAAAAGTAAATCAACCTAAACCAGAGACACGCGTTGCCTCATCACAATCACGATACAAAAAGCACCAATTAGCTTCTAAAGAAATGACTCCAAAATGGTTGTTGGAGCGAGAACAACAAGCATCGACTGAAAGTGATGATAATAATAAAAAGGTAGATAATGATAATAATGAAGAGGAAGATCAAGAAAGAGCTGCTTTCTTACAACATTTAAAAGAGAGATGGGGGGAAGATGACGAATGAAACGTTTCGATCAAATAATGGGTGACTCTAATCAGTTGTTTAAACGTATTGCAAAAATTAAACATGATGTAGTAAATGATCATGATGTTAAACAATTTTTAGAACAACATCAGGCTGAATTAACCAATGCGATGATTGATGAGGATTTAAATGTGCTACAAGAATATAAGGACCAACAAAAGCACTATGATGGTCATAGTTTTAACGACTGCCCGAACTTCGTTAAAGGTCACGTTCCAAAATTGTATATAGAGAATCAACATATTAAAATTCGTTATTTGCCTTGTCCTTGTAAAGTTAAACATGACGAAGAAAAATACAACGCTCAGTTAATTACTTCACATCATATGCAACGTGATACATTAAATGCAAAATTAAAAGATATTTATTTAAAAGGTAAACGATTAGAAGTCGCACGTGCAGCAGATGATATTTGTAACGCGATTGCAAATCAAGATGCTAATATCAAGGGCATGTATTTACATGGTGAATTTGGGACAGGTAAATCATTTATTTTGGGGGCAATTGCCAACCAACTTAAAACGAAAAAAATACCATCAACTATTATTTATTTGCCTGAATTTATTCGCACTCTGAAAAGTGGTTTTAAAGATGGCACATTTGAAACAAAGCTAGCTAAAGTGCGAGAAGCTAATATTTTAATGTTAGACGACATAGGTGCTGAAGAAATTACACCGTGGGTACGTGATGAAATTATTGGACCGATTTTACATTATCGTATGGTCCAAGAGTTACCAACGTTCTTTAGTTCTAATTATAACTTCAAAGAATTACAACATCATTTATCAGTGACCCGTGATGGTACAGAACTTACAAAAGCTGCTCGTATCATGGAGCGAATTAAGACATTAGCTACACCTTACTATTTAGATGGCGAGAATTATAGAGATGTTTGAAATTTACAGTAAATGTTGTATAATGTAAGTAAATCTAAATCAAAATAATACAAAATGAGGACATGATAATTAAATCACTAATATACAGCAAGTCATTAGTTGATGAGAATATGACTATTATATTTAGTTATTACTCCCTCCTAGATAGTGTTTGTAATGAACACTCGGCTCAAGACCGTTATCTTATGTAGAGTTAACATATTGTTGTCAGACATATATGTTGAATTAGGGTGGTACCACGAAGACCTCGTCCCTTATTGGGATGGGGTCTTTTTCTATTGTTTTATTTTGATTAAGAACTTGAATTTTTAATGGAGGGTAAATAAACATGGATCAAATAAATATTCAATTTCCAGATGGTAATAATAAAGCGTTTGATAAAGGAACAACAACTGAAGACATCGCACAATCAATTAGTCCAGGACTTAGAAAAAAAGCTGTAGCGGGTAAATTCAATAATACATTAGTGGATTTAACGCGTCCGTTAGAAACTGATGGTGACATTGAAATAGTGACACCTGGTAGTGAAGAAGCGTTAGAAGTGCTACGCCATTCAACAGCTCACTTAATGGCACAAGCACTTAAACGACTATACGGAGATGTGAAATTTGGTGTAGGTCCTGTAATAGATGGTGGATTCTACTACGATTTTGATATGGAACAATCTATATCTTCGGATGACTTCGAACAAATTGAAAAAACAATGAAACAAATTGTTAATGAAAACTTCCCGATTGAACGTAAAGTCGTTTCACGCCAAGAAGCTCAAACGTTTTTCGCAGATGATCCATATAAACTAGAATTAATTGATGCGATTCCAGAAGATGAATCAGTAACATTATATAGTCAAGGTGAATTTACTGATTTATGTCGTGGTGTACATGTACCATCAACTGCAAAAATTAAAGAATTCAAATTGCTATCAACTGCTGGTGCGTATTGGCGTGGTGACAGCAACAACAAAATGTTGCAACGTATTTATGGTACAGCCTTTTTCGATAAAAAAGATTTAAAAGCACATTTACAAATGCTAGAAGAGCGTAAAGAACGTGACCATCGTCGAATTGGTAAGGATTTAGAACTTTTCTCAAACAATCCATTAGTAGGTGCTGGTTTACCATTATGGTTACCAAATGGCGCAACTATTCGTCGTGAAATTGAACGTTATATTGTCGACAAAGAAGTAAGTATGGGTTATGACCATGTCTATACACCAGTGATGGCGAATGTTGACTTATATAAAACATCTGGCCACTGGGACCACTATCAAGAAGATATGTTCCCAACGATGAAATTAGATGAGCAAGAAGAAATGGTTTTAAGACCAATGAACTGTCCACACCATATGATGATTTATGCCAACAAACCGCATTCTTATCGTGAATTACCTATACGTATTGCAGAATTAGGTACAATGCATCGTTATGAATCTAGTGGTGCGGTTTCAGGTTTACAACGTGTGCGTGGTATGACTTTAAATGATGCACATATCTTTGTGAGACCTGACCAAATCAAAGAGGAATTTAAACGAGTAGTAAATTTAATTATGGAAGTTTATGAAGATTTCGGCTTTGAAAATTATAACTTTAGATTAAGCTATAGAGATCCAGCCGATAAAGAAAAGTATTTTGACGATGATGAAATGTGGAATACTGCGGAAAATATGTTGAAAGAAGCAGTGGATGAATTAGGATTAGATTATGTTGAAGCTATAGGTGAAGCTGCATTCTACGGTCCTAAATTAGACGTTCAAGTTCAAACTGCAATGGGCAAAGAAGAAACTCTATCAACTGCACAATTAGACTTCTTACTACCACAAAAATTTGATTTAACATATATTGGTAATGACGGTGAACAACATAGACCAGTAGTTATTCATAGAGGTGTAGTATCAACAATGGAACGCTTTGTTGCTTTCCTAACTGAAGAAACAAAAGGCGCATTCCCAACATGGTTAGCACCTAAGCAAGTTGAAATCATTCCAGTCAATGTAGACTTACATTATGATTATGCACGAAGCTTACAAGATGAGCTAAAATCACAAGGTGTAAGAGTAGAGATTGATGATCGAAATGAAAAAATGGGTTACAAAATTAGAGAAGCACAAATGCAAAAAATTCCATATCAACTCGTAGTTGGAGACAAAGAAGTAGAGAATAACGAAGTGAATGTACGCAAATACGGATCACAAGATCAAGAAACTATTGAACGTGATGACTTCATTTGGAGCTTAATTGATGAAATCAGACTTAAAAAAGCAAGATAGTATTGAAACAGTTTGAGAAATCATGTATATTGAGTGTTAGTGAAATAAATGAATAAAAAAATTGAGTTAGAGGTTGCGTTTTTAATTAGTAACTGTTCAAGTGTTTGATGGAACAATTGTTGAGCAAGTGAAAGGTAAAAATGCCGAAATAAATAATAACCATTAGTATTATTTATTGGGCCAGTTATCGAAAGGAACTGGACTGTCACACATGTGAAGTGCTACCTATATATATGATAAAAAAGGTTGCATATCAAATGGGTATGTAACCTTTTTATATTACATGATTCAACAGTTACAATGGGGAATGAACTGGATGTAATGAAGGAGTAATTATAAAGTCATATCAGTGTAAACCTCTAAGCATTTCAGAAAGGAAGCTTATATGGGAAATAATACGAATCAAAATGGCGGTGTACAAAGAGGACTTAAAGATCGTCATATTTCAATGATTGCAATTGGTGGTTGTATCGGTACTGGATTGTTTATGACTTCTGGTGGTGCAATTCATGATGCTGGTGCACTTGGAGCGTTATTAGCATTTGCAATTATCGGTGCAATGGTTTTCTTCTTAATGACATCATTGGGAGAGATGGCTACATATTTACCAGTGTCAGGTTCATTTAGTACCTATGCTACTCGCTTTGTAGATCCATCTTTGGGATTTGCATTAGGTTGGAATTATTGGTTTAACTGGGTTATTACCGTTGCAGCAGATGTGACAATCGCGGCACAAGTTGTTCAATATTGGTCACCATTACAAGGGCTGCCAGCATGGGGATGGAGTTGTCTATTCCTAATTATAATTTTTGGACTTAATGCATTATCTGTTAGAGTATATGGTGAAAGTGAATATTGGTTTGCTTTAATAAAAGTAGTCACTGTAATTATTTTTATTGTCATAGGACTGTTAACAATAGTTGGTATTATGGGCGGCAAATTTGTAGGATTCGAAACATTCACAGCTGGAGAAGGACCAATTTTAGGTGATGGTTTCAGCGGTAGCTTGTTGACTATTCTAGGTGTGTTTTTAGTTGCTGGATTCTCATTCCAAGGAACAGAATTAATTGGGATAACAGCAGGTGAATCAGAAAATCCTGAACGTGCAGTACCAAAAGCGATTAAACAAGTCTTTTGGAGAATTTTATTGTTTTACATTTTAGCTATTTTTGTAATTGGAATGTTGATTCCATACAACAGTGATGCTTTAATGGGTGGCGATACTAGTGTTGCGACTTCTCCGTTTACACTTGTATTCCAAAATGCAGGGTTAGCATTTGCGGCATCATTTATGAATGCAGTTATTTTAACATCTGTATTATCTGCCGGTAATTCCGGTATGTACGCTTCAACACGTATGTTATATTCTATGAGTAAAGATAAACTAGCATTTCCTATTTTTGGCAAAACAAATAAATATGGTGTGCCATACATGTCATTGTTAGTAACAGCACTTATAGTTATTGCTATATTCTTATTACAACATATTAGTGGCGATGCTTATGAATATATCGTGGCAGCGAGTGGTATGACTGGATTTATAGCTTGGGTTGGAATAGCAGTCAGTCATTATCGCTTTAGAAAAGCGTTTGATAAACAAAATTATGATAAATCTAAATTAAAATATAAAGCGAAACTCTTCCCATTTGGGCCAATATTCGCAGGCGTTTTATGTGTGCTTGTTATTGTAGGACAGGATGTTGATTTCATTAAAACAGGTGATTTTAATTTAAATCGTTTTGTCATCACATACATGGGTATTCCAGTATTTTTAGCATTCTTTATTTATCACAAATTACGCTATAAAACAAAAATGATTCCATTAGATAAAGTAAACTTAAGCCAAGATGTTGATATGAAATCAACTGAAAATAAATAATAAAAACTATTGACTATTGTCGTGGTTACTGGTAATATTAGTAACGTTGAATACGAAACGTACCAAGAAGAAGCTCCCGCTTCTCACCTGTAGCGACGCAACAAGCTGTTGGCAGGTCAATAATACATGCAAAGACATGTGTGAAGCAGAGCGGGTATCTTGTATACTCGCTCTGTTTTTGCTTGGGATAATTTCGTAAAAATCTTGGAGGTGTCAACCATAGCTAAAGATCAGACTCAAGTTAATGAAAAGATTCGCGCAAAAGAATTACGATTAATCGGTCAAGATGGTGAACAAATTGGTGTTAAAGCCAAAAATGAAGCACTTGAAATGGCTGATAGAGTTGGTTTAGATGTAGTCGTAGTTGCTCCTAACGCTAAACCACCTGTTGCAAGAATTATGGATTACGGAAAGTATAAATTCGAACAACAGAAAAAAGAAAAAGAAATGAAAAAGAAACAAAAAACGATTAATGTAAAAGAAATTCGTTTAAGCCCAACTATTGAAGAACATGACTTCCAAACTAAATTAAAGAATGGTCGTAAGTTCTTATCAAAAGGCGACAAATGTAAAGTTTCTATTCGTTTTAGAGGTCGTGCAATTACGCATAAAGAAATTGGTCAACGTCAATTAGAAAAATTTGCAGAAGAATGTAAAGATATTGCTACTGTTGAGCAAAGACCTAAAATGGAAGGGCGTCAAATGTTTATCATGTTAACGCCAATTGCTGAAAAATAATTTTTGAAAACACAGGAGGAATTGTATCATGCCTAAAATGAAAACACACCGTGGAGCTGCTAAACGTGTTAAAAGAACTGGTTCAGGTCAATTAAAACGTTCAAGAGCTTTCACATCTCACTTATTTGCAAACAAAAATACAAAACAAAAACGCCAATTACGTAAAGCTAGATTAGTACACAAATCAGATATGAAACGTGTAAAACAATTATTAGCGTATAAAAAATAATCGAGCGATTTTAGAGTGAAATTTGACATTAAAAAGATCTAACACAATTTTGAGGAGGAATTTATTATGCCACGAGTAAAAGGTGGAACAGTAACAAGAGCTCGTCGTAAAAAGACGATCAAATTAGCAAAAGGTTACTTTGGTTCAAAACGTACGTTATACAAAGTAGCTAAACAACAAGTAATGAAATCAGGACAATATGCATTCCGGGACCGTCGTCAAAGAAAACGTGATTTCCGTAAATTATGGATTACACGTATTAACGCTGCTGCACGTCAACACGACATTAGTTATTCAAAATTAATGAACGGCTTGAAAAAAGCTGAAATCGACGTTAACCGTAAAATGTTATCTGAAATCGCAATTTCAGACGACAAAGCTTTCGGTGAATTAGTTGCTAAAGCAAAAGAAGCTTTAAAATAATATTTACTAAAAAAGAGATGTGGTATGACTGCATCTCTTTTTTATTTTGAGATGTATCAGAGTTTTGATAAAATAACTGTGAAGTCGTATCTTAAGGAGATTATCATGTCAAAGTTTGATGAAATGATTACAGTAGTACCAAGAACTATATTATTTAATAATGAAAAAAATCAATTTAATGGTTTTCTGTCTAACAATGGCCAAAAAGGCTCAAAAATTTTTGAGACATTGTCACAATATGAAGTGAAACGTCGTGGAGATATGGAAGAAGATCCAACGTACAAACAGTTAATATCGTATTGTTTGTTGCAAAATGAAGAGGGTCAAATTTTGGTTTATGATCGCTTGAGTGGTGGAGGCGAATCACGGTTGCATGGACAATCTTCTATAGGTGTCGGTGGTCATATGAATGATATCGTAGGAGCTGCATCAATAAATGAAGTTTTACGTATCAATGCACAACGTGAGTTAGAAGAAGAAATTGGTTTATCTGAACAAAAAACACAAAATTTACAATACATAGGTTTTATTAATGACGATACAAATGAAGTGGGAGAAGTTCATTTAGGAGTCGTGTTTAAAATAACCGTAGATTCAAAAGATGTTGAAGTTAAGGAGACGGATACATTAAAAATCAAGTGGGTAGAACAAGGTAGTATTGAAAATTATGATGATTTTGAAACTTGGAGTGCATTGATTTTAGAAGCATTACAGTAGAGGTGGATTACATGTCTGATATCATTCCTTTTCCTCGGTCAAAAGATAAATTAATTCGTGATATTAAAATAGCTTATAATCAAGATGATTTAGAGGAAATGTATTCTTTGTTTGATAATTATGAGGAGCATTTTGAATTAGACGAAACATTGTCATTATTGAAGTGTTCAATGTTATATCGTATGAATCATTTTTTAGAATTAAGAGAAGAAGCAATTATATTATTAAAGCAAGGTTTTACGAATTATGATGAATTAGTCATATATTATGTGGAAAGTTTAAATGGCTTAGGTCAATATTTTGAAGCCATCGAGGTCATTGACCAAATCATAGATGAAGTACAAAATCATAAAACACGCATGGAATTATTACCTCTCAAGTCTTATGCACTAAGCCAATTGGAGCAACATAATGCGCAAGTAGCTTCACAATTACAACAATTTGATACTTTAGAGATACGTGACCAAATTAACACTATTTTAACATTGATAGACAATAGTCAATATAGTTATAAAGATACAGTAGCCAGTTTATTGAACAACACTGATATTCGGAATAATGTTATTTCTATAATGTTAGAATATTTACGTTTTGCACAATATGAAGAAGTAGTGCATATTAGCAAATTCAATCAAAATTTATCACTAGTTCCTAAAGACTTACCAGGCTTAGAACACACAACCATGAAACAACAAGTAATACCTGAAGTTGTAAAGTGTTTAGATGATGAAGGTACACAATTACTTGAAGAGGCATTACATGTTATGAATAATCATGCAATATTACTCTACCCAATTGACATCCAAACAATTGGTTCTGTTCCACAGTGGATTAAGGCATATGAAAACTACTTTAAATCCATGTTAGGTATTGTACAACCGCAATCAATAGATGAGGTAAGTGAATTTATTCAACGGTTAGATCAACTAGAGTGATTTAATAGAATTCGGGTAGACAATAACCGTTAACATATTTATGCTAAATTATATAATTAAAATAAAATGCAAAGAACGAAGTTCAACATTTGTGTAGGCACAACACGTGTGATATACTAATGTAGTTGAAAAAATAAAATAGGATAATCATGGAGGTTTTTATACATGACAGCAACTTGGGAAAAAAAAGAAGGTAACGAAGGTGTATTATCAGTTACCGTTCCAGCAGAAAAATTAGACAAAGCTTTAGATCAAGCTTTTAAAAAGATAGTAAAACAAATCAACGTACCTGGTTTCCGTAAAGGAAAAGTACCTCGTCAAATTTTTGAACAACGTTTTGGCGTAGAAGCTTTATATCAAGATGCAGCTGATATTTTATTACCAGAAGCATATGGTGAAGCAATTGACGAAACTGGTATTAAACCAGTAGATCAACCTGAAATTGATGTAACACAAATTGAAAAAGGTAGCGACTTCAAATTCGATGCAACAGTTGTTGTAGAACCAGAAGTTCAATTAGGAGACTATAAAGGTCTAGAAATTGAAAAACAATCTACTGAATTAACTGAAGAAGAAATTCAAGAATCAATTGACCATCAATTAGGTCATTTATCAGAAATGGTTGTTAAAGAAGATGCAGCTATTGAAAATGGCGATACTGTAAACATCGATTTTGATGGTTATGTTGATGGTGAGCAATTCGAAGGTGGCCAAGCTGACGGCTATGACTTAGAAATTGGTTCAGGAATGTTTATTCCAGGATTTGAAGAACAATTAGTTGGTGTGAAAGCTGGAGAAGAAAAAGACGTTACCGTTACATTCCCAGAAGAATATCATGCTGAAGAGTTAGCTGGTAAAGAAGCAACTTTCAAAACTAAAGTTAACGAAGTGAAATACAAAGAAGTTCCAGAATTAACTGATGAAATTGCAAATGAATTAGATTCAGAAGCTAACACAGTTGCAGAATACAAAGAAAACACTCGTAAACGTTTAGCTGAACAAAAAGAAACTGACGCTAAAAATGCACAAAAAGAAGAAGCAATTAACAAAGCTGCGAATAATACAACAGTAGATATTCCAGAAGCTATGGTTAATACAGAGCTAGATCGTATGGTTCAAGAATTCGGTCAACGTATGCAACAACAAGGTCTAAATCTTGAAACTTATTTCCAAATTTCTGGTCAAGACGAATCTCAATTAAGAGAACAAATGAAAGACGATGCTGAAGAACGTGTTAAAACAAACTTAACACTTACTGCTATCGCTGAAGCTGAAAATGTAGAAGTTTCAGATGAAGATATCGATAAAGAATTAGAAAAAATGAGTGAACAATTTAATATCTCAGTTGAAGATATTAAACAAACACTTGGCAATACAGATATCGTAAAAAATGATGTACGTATTCAAAAAGTTATTGACTTATTAGTTGACGAAGCTAAATTAGTAGAACCAACTAAAGAAGACGAAGAAGCATAATACAAGTTTAATAAGTTGAGCAGATTATTAGTTGTATAATATGTAAAGCTGTATAATACAAAATTGTTGAGTAGCAGATGCATTAATTATGATGTATCTGCTTCACTATTATGTGCAAATAACTTGTAGTTTTAACTGTTTGCATATTAAAATGCTATCTAGTATAGTCTTTAGGGAATAGGGGTGTAAATAGAATGTTCAAGTTCAATGAAGATGAAGAAAATTTAAAATGTTCTTTCTGTGGCAAAGATCAAGATCAAGTGAAGAAATTAGTTGCAGGAAGTGGCGTATATATTTGTAATGAGTGTATTGAATTATGTTCAGAAATAGTTCAAGAAGAATTAGCTCAAGCTGAACCAGAAGGTTTAACTGAATTACCAACTCCAAAAGAAATTATGGATCAATTAAATGATTATGTAATTGGTCAAGAAAAAGCTAAAAAATCATTAGCGGTGGCTGTATATAATCACTATAAACGTATCCAACAGTTAGGTCCTAACGAAGATGAAGTAGAGTTACAAAAAAGTAATGTTGCTTTAATCGGACCTACAGGTAGTGGTAAAACACTATTAGCACAAACTTTAGCAAAAACATTAAATGTACCTTTTGCGATTGCAGATGCAACAAGTTTAACAGAAGCAGGGTATGTTGGTGATGATGTAGAAAACATCTTATTACGTTTAATCCAAGCAGCAGATTTCGATATTGATAAAGCTGAAAAAGGAATTATCTATGTCGATGAAATCGATAAAATCGCGCGTAAATCAGAAAATACATCGATTACAAGAGATGTGTCAGGTGAAGGCGTTCAACAAGCATTGTTGAAAATACTTGAAGGTACTACTGCTAGTGTTCCGCCACAAGGTGGCCGTAAACATCCAAACCAAGAATTAATCCAAATTGATACTTCTAATATTTTGTTTGTACTTGGTGGTGCATTCGATGGTATTGATGAAGTTATTAAACGTAGATTAGGTGAAAAGGTTATTGGCTTTGCAAGTAGTGAAGCTTCTAAATATGATGAAGATGCAATTCTTGAACAAATTAGACCAGAAGATTTACAAGCTTATGGTTTAATTCCAGAATTCATTGGTCGTGTCCCAATTGTAGCTAACTTAGAAACATTAGATGTTGAAGCGTTGAAAAATATCTTAACTCAACCAAAAAATGCATTAGTAAAACAATATGTTAAAATGCTTGAATTGGATGATGTTGAGTTAGAATTTACCGACGAAGCATTAGCTGCGATTAGTAACAAAGCTATAGAACGTAAAACAGGTGCTCGTGGTTTACGCTCTATTATTGAAGAAGCATTGATAGACATCATGTATGATGTGCCATCTACTGACGGCGTTGTTAAGGTTAAAATTACTGAAGAGACTATCAATGAAGAAAAAGAGCCTGAATTGTACGACAAAGAAGGCAATTTAATTAATAATGAACAAACATCAGCATAAGCGCTATATAGTCTAATGATGATGTTATATAGAAGTGAGAATAGGAACTCAAATGATTTTTATTTGATTCCTGTCTCACTTCTTTTTTATTTTGTGAACATGTTATGATTAATTGTGATAAGCCATCGCATTCTGAGATGTTCTATACTATAATTAAATGGTTAAATTAGATGAAAGTGGGTCAATTATGAATATTAATCCAAATGAAATAGAAATACTGATTAGTGCAGTAAAATCAGAGCAATATCCTGAAACAGGACTAAGTGAAGTAGCATTAAGTGGACGCTCTAATGTTGGAAAATCATCATTTATTAACAGTATGATTGGTCGCAAAAATATGGCACGCACATCACAACAACCTGGTAAAACACAAACACTCAACTTTTATAATATTGATAATCAATTGGTTTTTGTAGATGTACCAGGGTATGGTTATGCTAAAGTAAGTAAAAAGCAACGTGAAGCTTTTGGTAAAATGATAGAACAATATATAACTGAACGTGATAGTTTGAAACTGGTAATTCAACTTGTTGATTTACGACACAATCCTACTGAAGATGATATTTTAATGTATAACTTTTTAAAATATTACGAGTTGCCAACGTTGGTAATTGCTACGAAAGAAGACAAAATTGCCAAAGGCAAAGTACAAAAGCATTTAGATAACATTCAACAAAAATTAGAGATGGAACCCGAAGATCAAATAATAAGCTATTCAGCAGTGAAAAATAATAAGCAAAAAATTATTTGGAATACTATTGCTTCTTATTTATAATCATTATTAAAAGATACTTAAAATTATGAAATAATGGCCGTTAGGGCAGTAATTATGACAAATATTTGAATTTACTTTATAATTCTTCTAATTTAAAGGCGCAACATACTTAACTCACAAATTAGATGTGTTATAATTTAATTATTGGATTATGTATGGAGGGCGTTATAGATGCATTTTATTGCAATTAGTGTAAATCATCGTACTGCCGATGTAGCATTAAGAGAAAAAGTTGCTTTTAAAGAAGATGCCATACGTTTAGCAAATGTTGATTTATTTGAAACTAAATCTATTTTAGAAAATGTAATCTTATCAACTTGTAATCGTACGGAAGTGTATGCTATTGTCGACCAAATTCACACAGGACGTTATTATATACAACGTTTTTTAGCACGTGCTTTTGGTTTTGATGTAGAAGAAATTAAAACAATGACAGAGGTACATGTCGAGGATGATGCTGTGAATCATCTTATGCGTGTAGTTTCTGGCTTAGATTCGATAGTATTAGGGGAAACACAAATTTTAGGACAATTAAGAGATGCGTTTTTTAAAGCCCAAGAAGAAGATACAACAGGAACAATATTTAACCATTTATTTAAACAGGCAATCACATTTGCTAAAAAAGCACACAATGAAACAGATATTGCTGACAATGCAGTAAGTGTGTCATATGCTGCGGTTGAATTAGCAAAAAAAGTATTCGGAAAATTAACTCATAAAAAAGCACTAATCGTTGGTGCTGGAGAAATGAGTGAATTGTCACTACTTAATTTAATAGGTGCTGATGTTAGCGATATTACAATTTTCAATAGAACTGAAAGTAAAGCACAACGTTTAGCTGAAAAACATCAAGTTGCGAGTGCACCAATTTCAGATTTAGCTGCACATTTAAGTTCGGCAGATATTGTGATTAGCTCTACAAGTGCAGAGTCATATGTTATTACTAATCAAATGCTAGAACAGATTGAAGCCCCAAGAAAAGCGGATTCATTAGTGCTTATTGATATTGCTGTACCAAGAGATATTGAACCGAATATTACTGCGTTACCAGATGTTTTTAATTATGATGTGGATGACCTAAAAGGTTTAGTTGATGCCAATCTCAGAGAACGTCAATTAGCTGCAGATGCAATTGCCGAACGTATACCACAAGAGATTACTAATCATAATGACTGGGTTAACATGCTAGGAGTAGTTCCAGTGATTCGTGCCTTAAGAGAGAAAGCAATGACTATTCAATCAGAAACAATGGATAGTATTGATCGCAAATTACCAGGATTGTCTGAACATGAACGCAAAGTGGTATCTAAGCATACTAAAAGTATCATTAATCAAATGTTAAAAGATCCTATTAAACAAGCTAAAGAAATTAGTACTGATAAGAAAAGTAATGAAAAATTAGAGCTATTCCAAAACATTTTTGATATTGAAGCTGAACATCCTTACGAAGAGCAAAGAAGAAAATCAGCAGAAAAATTAAGTCACATTCTTAGTTTTGAATAGACGAAAAAAATGGTGATAGTATGCAAGATGCTTTATTTATAAGGTTTCATGAACTTATTTTGCTGATATATTTAATTAGTATTGCTTGTTATTTTTATGACTTTTTTAATAAAAATTTCAAAATAAGGAATACGGGCTTTATTACTTTAGGGATTGTTTGGGTATTACAAACAATCTCTTTATCTATCTATGTCAACCAGACTCAACAATTACCGTTAACAAATATATTTGATATATTGTTTTTAATAACTTGGTTGATTATAGCGATATCATTAGTGATTAGCGTTATAAAGCCAATAAATTTTTCCATATTTTTATTTAACTTAATAGGTTTTATCTTAATAGCATTAAACACATTTCAACCTACTGACCAATTGGAAAAAGGTCAAAAATTAACAATAATGAATGAATTATTAATTGTGCATATCGGTTTTGCAACGATAAGTTATGCCTTTTTTGCTTTGTCATTTGTAAACTGTATTTTATACTTATTACAATACAATAATTTAAAACACAAACGTTTTAATCAAAAATATTTTAGATTAGGCAGTGTAGCTACATTAGAACGCATAGTGTTTTATTGTTCATTAACAGGCTTCATATTATTAATTATCAGTTTAATCTTGGGTGTGCAATGGGGATTGAATACTATAGGTTATTCCATATTATATGATTCCAAAGTATTGTTTTCATTCATTATAGCCATTTTTTATGCACTTTATCTATTCTTCAGAATTAGACAATTAATAATGAAACACAAACTTATTTATTTTAATGTTATAGTATTCGTATTATGCATGATTAATCTATTATTTGGCTCAAGTGTTTCTAGTTTTCATTAACTCGGTAAATCAGTAAAATTAAGATAGTGAAATAAGAAAAGGTGGTACGTAATATGCGTAAATTAATTGTTGGATCACGTAGAAGTAAACTTGCAATGACGCAGAGTCAGCAGTTTATAGACAAATTAAAAGCGATTGATCCGACGCTTGATATAGAAATTAAAGAAATTGTCACTAAAGGTGATAAAATTGTGGACAAGCAATTATCCAAAGTTGGTGGCAAAGGGTTATTTGTTAAGGAAATTCAAAATGAATTGTTTAATAAAGATATAGATATGGCTATTCATTCTTTAAAAGATGTGCCAAGCGTTATACCTGAAGGGCTAACTTTAGGATGTATTCCTGACAGAGAAATTCCTTTTGATGCATATATCGCCAAAAACCACGTTAAATTACAAGATTTACCAGCAGGTAGTATTGTCGGTACAAGTTCTTTACGTCGTAGTGCACAGATATTAGCACATTATCCAGAGCTAACTATTAAGTGGATACGAGGTAATATCGATACACGTTTAAATAAATTATATAACGAAGATTTTGATGCTATCTTGTTAGCAGCTGCTGGATTAAAACGTATGGGATGGTCAGATGACATTGTAACGACATATCTTGATAAAGACACGCTAATTCCCGCTATAGGTCAAGGTGCATTAGGTATCGAATGTCGTGCGGATGATACTGAATTATTGGAGTTATTACAACAAGTACACAACCAAGAAGTGGCAGATTGTGTAACTGCAGAGCGTACGTTTTTAAAAGCAATGGACGGTAGTTGTCAGGTACCTATAGGCGGATATGCGTCAATAAATGAGCAAAATGAAATTGAATTTACCGGTTTAATTATGTCACCAGATGGTAAAGAACGCTATGAACATACGGTCAGTGGTACAGATCCTGTAGCGTTAGGTGAACAAGTAAGTGAAGTGTTAAATGAACAAGGTGCTTATGAAATAATCAAAGCATTAAACGAAAATCAATAATCGTTTGAGGTGAAACTATGAAACCAGTTATTGTGATGACGCAAAGTAATCCATATACAAATCAACAAGCAACTATTATCCATAAACCTTTTATTAAGATAATTCCTTTGCAATTTGATTTGACGGTACTTTCGTCACACTATGACTGGCTTATTTTTTCTTCCAAAAATGCGGTGAAATATTTTTATCCATATTTATCACAAGTAGCAGTTGATAATATAGCTGTTATTGGTGAAAAAACGGCCGATTATTGTCGGTCTTTGAATATCACTGTGGATTTTTGCCCTGAAGACTATTCTCAAGAAGGCTTTCTGGAGCGTTTTCCATTAACTAAAAATGATCAAATTTTGTTGCCATCAAGTGGTTTTGCTCGCCAGTTATTGCAACAAGAATTAAATCAACGCGGTGCAAATGTCACAAAGGTTGACTTATATAAACCTGTTTCGCATACTGAAAATATCAGTGAAGTCAAACAGTTGATTGCACAGGGAGAAGTAGATGCAGTGACTTTTGCGAGTTCTTCAGCTGTTAAATTTTATTTTCAAGATCCTGTTCCTCGTTCAAAAGTTGCTTATTATGTAATAGGACAACAAACTTATCATACAATTAAGCAATATGACGTTACAGCAAAAATTGCGTCTAAACAAACGTTAACAGCATTAGTACAAAAAGTATTAGAAAGTAGGGAGTAATATGCAATTTGATAGACATAGAAGACTTCGTTCTTCAAAAACGATGAGAAATTTAGTCAGTGAAACACATGTGAGAAAAGAGGATTTAATTTATCCCATATTTGTTGTTGAACGAGAAAATGTCAAAGAAGAAATCGTATCAATGCCTGGTGTGTTTCAATTGAGTTTAAATTTAGTTGAATCAGAAATAAAAGAAGCTTATGATCTTGGTGTCAGAGCATTTATGTTCTTCGGTGTACCTAATGAAAAAGATGAAGTCGGCTCTGGTGCGTATGATCACAATGGCATTGTCCAAGAAGCGACTAAAAAAGCAAAATCATTATATAGCGATATTCTTATCGTAGCGGATACTTGTTTATGTGAATATACTGATCACGGTCATTGTGGTGTCATTGATCCTGTTACGCATGATGTGGATAATGACCAATCATTGCCACTATTAGTTAAAACAGCAATTTCACAAGTTGAAGCAGGTGCAGATATTATTGCTCCAAGTAATATGATGGATGGATTTGTTACAGCAATTCGCAAAGGATTAGATGAATCGGGTTACTACAATATTCCAATTATGAGTTACGGTATTAAATATGCATCAAGTTTCTTTGGTCCATTCCGTGATGCAGCGGAGTCAACACCTGAATTTGGAGATCGTAAAACGTATCAAATGGATCCAGCAAATCGTCGTGAAGCACTGCGTGAGCTAGATAGTGACTTAGCTGAAGGTGCAGATATGATGATTGTAAAACCTGCATTAAGCTTTTTAGATATTATCCGTGATGTGCGTAATACAACGAATGTTCCCGTTGTTGCATATAATGTTAGTGGTGAATATAGTATGACTAAAGCTGCTGCTTTAAATGGATGGATTGATGAGCAAGCAGTTGTAATGGAACAAATGATTTCAATGAAACGCGCAGGTGCTGACTTAATTATTACGTATTTTGCCAAAGACATTTGCCGTTATTTAGATGAACAATAAGGAGGAATTACCATATGCGTTATGAAAAATCAGAACAAGCCATGTCAGTAGCCGAAGATTTAATGCCAGGAGGCGTCAATAGTCCAGTACGAGCATTTAAATCTGTGGATACACCTGCAATTTTTATGGAGCGTGGTGAAGGTTCAAAAATATACGATATTGATGGTAATGAATACATCGATTATGTATTGAGTTGGGGACCGTTAATTCTAGGTCATAAAAATAAACAAGTCATTGATAAATTACATGAAGCAGTAGATCAAGGTACTAGTTTTGGTGCTTCTACGTTACAAGAAAATAAATTAGCACAATTAGTCATTGATCGTGTACCTTCAATTGAAAAGGTTCGTATGGTATCTTCTGGTACTGAAGCAACATTAGATACATTACGTTTAGCACGTGGATATACTGGACGTAATAAAATTGTTAAGTTTGAAGGTTGCTATCATGGTCATAGTGATTCATTACTCATTAAAGCTGGATCGGGTGTTGCTACTTTAGGATTGCCTGATTCTCCTGGTGTACCTGAAGGCACAGCCAAAAATACAATTACAGTTCCTTATAATGATTTAGAAGCGATTCGTGTAGCTTTTGAACAATTTGGTGATGATATAGCAGGTGTGATCGTCGAACCTGTTGCCGGTAATATGGGAGTCGTACCACCAATAGAAGGATTTTTACAAGGTTTGAGAGACATTACCACTGAATACGGTTCATTACTTATTTTTGATGAAGTAATGACAGGATTTAGAGTTGGTTATAATTGTGCGCAAGGTTATTTCAATGTTATACCGGATTTAACTTGCCTAGGTAAAGTAATTGGCGGTGGATTGCCAGTAGGAGCATTTGGTGGCAAAAAAGAAATTATGGATTACATTGCTCCGATGGGAGACATCTATCAAGCAGGAACACTTTCAGGTAATCCACTGGCAATGACAAGTGGTTATGAAACATTAAGCCAATTAACACCAGAATCATATGAATATTTTAATCATTTAGGTGATATGTTAGAAGCAGGTTTAACAGAAGTGTTTGAAAAACATAATGTACCAATTACGGTGAATAGAGCAGGCTCTATGATTGGTTATTTCTTAAACGCCGGACCTGTCACAAATTTTGAACAAGCAAATCAAAGTGATTTAGAGTTATTTAGTGCTATGTATAGAGAGATGGCGAAAGAAGGCATTTTCTTACCACCATCTCAATTTGAAGGAACATTTTTATCTATGGCACATAGTGAAGATGATATTAAATTTACAATTCAAGCATTTGATAATGCATTAAGTCGAATCGTTACTAAATAGCATTAAGTCAATTTTGTAGAAAATAGAATCAATTATATATTTAAGGAGTAAGTTCAGAATTATGAGTGATTCTGGTCTTACTCCTTTTTGCTGCAAGAAAATTCAGAGTTTTTAAATAATTATTTTTTATCACTTATTGATAAATTGATAACTTTTACTTATGGGTTTTTAGAAGTAATTCAAAATATAATATGGTCTTTAACGTAATTATTTTAATTATTACTATGATATAATTGAATTAAATAAGTGATTGTTAAACAGTGTTTAGTGAAATTGAAAAAGAATTGTTTTTTATGAAAGTTGTGAATATGTATGAATATAAAATTAAGAAATAATATTATCGTATTGATTTTAGCAATTACTTTTAGTTTGATTCTTCATGCAGCCAATATTTTACTGCCGTTTATGTTTGGTCCTATTCTTGCAGGTGTAGTGAGTATTAAATTTTTACGATTAGATGTGCAATGGCCTTTTTGGATTAGTCAGCTAGGTTTAATATTACTAGGTGTTCAAATAGGCTCTACTTTTACTGAAACAGTCATCTTTGATATCAAAAATGATTGGATGATTATTGTTACAATTACCGTACTTTTACTCGTGTTAGCCTTATTGATTGCGTATTTCTTTAAAAAAATTGCTAACGTCAATACTGAAACTGCAATTTTAAGTGTTATACCAGGTGCCTTGAGTCAAATGCTCATAATGGCAGAGGAAAATAAAAAGGCAAATATTATGGTTGTAAGTCTAACACAAACATCTCGAATTATATTTGTAGTAATTCTTGTACCATTTATTTCATACTTTTTTAAAGAACCAGTGACAACAGGCGCTAATGGTGCACAAGAAGTGCAACAAAAGCTTACTGAAACATTAACCTTTTCTAATGTTTTGGTGTTACTCATCGCTATTGCTGTAGTATATGTAATAATGAGTAAAATTAATTTTCCAACCAAGCAAATGTTAGCACCGATTTTAGTGTTAATTTGTTGGAATTTAATTACTGGTATAACATTCACGTTGGATAATCCAATAATTGCAGCAGCACAAGTAATGTATATGATTCGTATCGGTATTCAAATAGCAAAATTAATGGATCAAATGAAAGGTCGAATAGCATTAGCTATAGCATTACAAAATGTTCTGCTAATTATTTCATCATTTGTTATGGTTTATTTATTTACATTCGTGTCAAACCATTCTATTAATGACTTGTTTTTAGGAGCAGCACCTGGTGGAATGAGTCAAATTGTATTAGTTGCAATTGAAACCGGTGCAGATGTTGCGATGATTTCAAGTTATCATATCTTTAGAATATTCTTTATTTTATTCTTAATTGCACCCTTGATCAATCAATTCTTAAAGTATCTCGAGTATAAAAACAAACATAGCTGAATGATAGAATAATTAATTGTGTGACAAACACAGAAAAGAGCGTGGCAATACGGATAGTATGCCACGCTCTTTTTTGATTCATACATAAACAAGCCCTTTATCATACAAAAATATAATAAATTAGCGGAATCCTTTACCTTTGTAGTACTTTGGATTATTAGGACATTCTTCTAAGTGGGCATTATACAGCCCGGCTGCTTCTAAAAATGAATAAACCGTTACTGGTCCTAAAAATTTAAAACCATATTTTTTAAACGTTTTTGATAATTCGGTAGCACGTTCATCTACCGTTTTACGATCTCCAGGTTGTTTATAGTGCAAATCGATAGGTTGATTATCAACGTATGACCATAAGAAGTCACTAAAGCTACCAAAATCACGTTCTATTTCTATATAACCTTTAGCTTGGCCTATAATTGCTTCTATTTTTTTGCGATGATGAACAATATTTGGAAATGTCATAAGTTTATCTACATCATTATTAGTCATTTGTGCAATTTTATGGGGATCAAAATTATAAAAGGCAGCTTCATAGGCTTCTTTTTTCTTTAAAATAGTGAGCCATGATAGTCCGGCATGCTGAGACTCTAAAGCTAATAATTTAAAAAGTTTTTTACTATCGTAAATTGGATGTCCCCATGCTTCATCATGATATTGCAAGTACAGTGCATCTTTAGTACCAAATGCACATTCATTCATAATTTTCACTCCATTTCATTGACTTATTATTGTTTCCATTATACTATAATTAAGTAAAGAAAAAATGTCTATTGGGAAGAGTAGATGCTTCAGAATTTATAGAGAGTGCATGGTTGGTGAGAATGCATAGTTCGTAGTATTGAAGGTAGCCCACTATGAACTTTAACTGAAGGTCATCATTGATGACAGATAGGTTAAAGCGTGTTTGAGCGTTAATCATTAATTAAGTGCGTAAAATTTATGGATAATAAATTTTGCGAATTTAGGTGGTACCACGGTTAATCCGTCCTATTTTGATAGGGCGGTTTTTTTATTTTTAAGGAGGAAAAAGAATGGAAATGAAACCTAAGTATAATCCCAATGAAGTAGAAGCAGGACGTTATGACCATTGGGTTAAAAACGGTTATTTTAAAGCGAGTGAAGATGATACAAAAGAAACATATACAATAGTTATCCCACCTCCAAATGTAACAGGGAAATTGCATTTAGGGCATGCTTGGGATACAACGTTACAAGATATTATTACGCGTATGAAACGTATGCAAGGTTACGATACTTTATATTTACCAGGAATGGACCATGCTGGTATAGCAACACAAGCTAAAGTAGAAGCTAAACTTAATGAACAAGGTATTTCTCGACATGATTTAGGCAGAGAGAAATTTATCGATCAGGTTTGGGATTGGAAAGAAGAATATGCTGGATTTATTAGACAGCAATGGGCAAAACTCGGTTTAGGCTTAGATTATTCAAGAGAACGTTTCACATTAGATGATGGTTTAAGTAAAGCCGTGAAAAAAGTCTTTGTTGATATGTATAACAAAGGTTTAATTTATCGTGGTGAATACATCATTAACTGGGATCCAATTGCTAAAACAGCATTATCTGATATTGAAGTTATCCATGAAGACGTTCAAGGTAAGTTTTATCATTTTAAATATCCTTATGCTGACGGAGATGGCTACATTGAAATAGCGACGACGCGACCAGAAACAATGCTTGGAGACACTGCTATTGTAGTAAACCCAAATGACGATCGCTATAAAGATGTAATAGGCAAACATGTTATTTTACCAATTGTTGGTCGCGAGTTACCTATTTTAGCAGATGATTATGTAGATATAGAATTTGGTAGTGGTGCAATGAAAGTAACTCCTGCACATGACCCAAATGACTTTGAAATTGGTAATCGTCATGATTTAGAACGCATCGTTGTTATGGATGAAGCCGGTGTGATGAACGATAAAGCAGACAAATATGAAGGTTTAGACCGCTTTGATTGTCGTGAACAATTAGTTAAAGATTTACAGGCTGAAGATTTAGTCATTAAAATTGAAGAACACGAACATTCTGTAGGTCATTCAGAACGTTCAGGTGCTGTTGTTGAGCCTTATTTATCTACGCAATGGTTTGTAAAAATGAAACCACTTGCTGAGCAAGCACTAAATAATCAAGAAACAGACAATCGTATTGATTTTGTACCAGCCCGTTTTGAAAAAACATTTAATCGCTGGATGGAAGATATTAGAGATTGGACAATATCTCGTCAATTATGGTGGGGACACCAAATTCCAGCATGGTACCATAAAGAAACAGGTGAACTATTTGTATCTGAAGAGCCACCAGCAGATAGTGAAAATTGGATTCAGGATGAAGATGTATTGGATACTTGGTTCTCAAGTGCATTGTGGCCTTTCTCTACATTAGGGTGGCCAGATGTGGAGGCTAAAGATTTCCAACGCTATTTCCCGACAAATGCTTTAGTCACTGGCTATGACATTATCTTCTTCTGGGTAGCGCGTATGATTTTCCAAGGTCTTGAATTTACAGGCGAAAGACCATTCAATGACGTGCTATTACACGGTTTAGTACGTGCTGAAGATGGGCGTAAAATGAGTAAATCATTAGGAAATGGCGTCGATCCAATGGACGTTATTGATGAATATGGTGCAGATAGTTTACGCTATTTCTTAGCAACAGGTTCGTCACCAGGACATGATTTACGTTACTCTACTGAAAAAGTAGAATCCGTTTGGAACTTCATTAATAAGATTTGGAATGCCGCACGTTTCAGCATTATGAATATCGGAGAAGATTTTACAGTAGAGCAAGTAGATTTATCTGGTAATTTATCATTAGCAGATAAATGGATTTTGACTCGCTTAAATGAAACGATTGAAAATGTAACACACTTAAGTGAAAAATATGAATTTGGTGAAGTTGGTAGAGCATTATATAGTTTCATTTGGGATGATTTCTGTGATTGGTATATTGAAATGAGTAAGATTCCTATGAATGGTGATGATGAAAGTCAAAAACAAACTACTCGTTCTGTATTGACGTATGTATTAGACAATACTATGAGAATGTTACATCCATTCATGCCTTTTGTAACGGAACAAATTTGGCAAAACTTACCACATGTTGGTGAGACGATTGTCCAAGCATCATGGCCAACTGTAACGGAAGCTCATGTGTATAATGACAGTAAAGAAACAATGGAACATTTAGTAGAGATAATAAAATCAGTACGTCAATCTCGACTTGAAGTTGACACACCATTATCAAAAGCAATTCCAATCTTTATTCAAGCTAAAGATGAAAACATCAAAGCGACTTTAGAAGAAAATGCATCATATTTAGATCGTTTCTGTCATCCAAGTGAATTAACGATTGAGCTAGATATTGCCATACCTGAAAAAGCGATGACGTCAGTAACTTCTGCTGGGGATGTTGTATTGCCATTAGAAGGCTTAATTGATATGGATAAAGAAATTGCTAGATTAGAAAAAGAATTAGAAAAATGGCAAAAAGAATTAGACCGTGTTAATAAGAAATTGGCGAACGAAAACTTTGTAAGTAAAGCACCTGAGAAAGTTATAAATGAAGAACGAGATAAAAAACAAACTTACCAAGAAAAATATGATGGTGTAAAATTAAGAATACAACAATTAAAAGCATAGGAGTCTTAACCATGAATTACCTAGATAGCTTATATTGGATACACGAACGGAATAAGTTTGGAATCAAACCAGGCGTAAAACGTATGGAATGGATGTTAGCCCAATTAAACAATCCACAAAACCATATTAAAGGCATTCATGTTGGTGGTACTAATGGTAAAGGGTCTACAGTCGCTTATATCCGTTCTGCACTTGTTGAGAACGGGTATGAGGTAGGCACATTTACTTCACCATTTATCGAAACATTTAATGAACGCATTAGTTTGAATGGTATGCCAATAAGCGATGATGAAATTGTAAAACTAGTAAATATTGTGAAACCTGTCAGTGAAGCTTTAGAAGTAGAAACTGACCTGGGCACTGCTACTGAATTTGAAATTATAACAACAATGATGTTTGTTTATTTTGGTCAACTACATCCTGTTGACATTGTTGTTGTAGAAGCGGGATTAGGCGTGAAAAATGATTCGACTAATGTTTTCAAACCACTACTATCCATTTTAACGAGCATTGGACTAGATCATGTTGATATTTTAGGTGATACATTTGCAGATATTGCTAGAGATAAAGGTGCAATAATCAAACCAAATACACCTGTTATTTATGCAGTTAAAAATGAAGAAGCAATTAAAATTATACGTGATTATGCTGAAGAGGCAGACGCTAAGGCAATTGAATTGGATCGCGACATTACTATTGTGTCAGAAGAAGATGAATTTACTTACAGATATAAAGATTATGAATTAGAAACATTAGTGCTAAATATGTTAGGTGAACACCAAAAAGAAAATGCTTCACTTGCCATTACCGCTTTAATTGAATTGAATGAAGCAGAAGTTGTAGATTTAGATTTTAATAAAATGATTGATGGTATCGAATCGGTAAGCTGGAGTGGACGCATTGAACAAGTTAAAGAGCAGCCCTTGATGATTGTAGATGGGGCGCATAACAACGAAAGCGTGCAAGCATTAGTGGAAACGATGAAAAACTACTATCACAGAGAGCATATGGATATTTTATTTTCGGCAGTTAAAAACAAACCGATTAATGAAATGTTAGATCAACTAAAACCTATAGCAAATAATTTATATATTACTGAATTTGATTTTCCTAAAGCATTACCAAAAGAAACTATAAGTGAAGAAGTTAACTATGAACATAAAGAACTTGTTGATGATTACGTATCATTTATAGAAAATTATGACGGCGATGGTTTGATAATTACAGGTAGTTTATATTTTATAAGCGAAGTAAAAGCTAAAGTTAGCTTTTAATAAGATGAACCCAAGACTTATTGATAGTCTTGGGTTTTTCAATGTGGTATAAGTGTTATTCAACATATAAAAACACTAGTGTTGCAGAATGTCGACAAAGTTCTTAAATTTGTTGGCAGTTTTTGTGCACGCTTTCCGCGGGCACTGCCTTAGCCTGTAGTCTGCGGCGAGCGCTATTCCCGCAGGAGTCGGCTCAAAGCACTGCCAATATTACACAACAAATATTATAATATATAAATTAAACAGAAGTGTTGTTAAATAAAACAAATGATAAATGAGAACAATAAAAATTATTTCCATCTCTGTATGAGTTCCTAATAATCATTTATTTTGTAAATCGATGTGATAATTTGATTTAGATTTTGTTTCAAACTGTCAGAAAAGTTCTCAAATTTGTTGGCATTTTTGTGCACGCTTTCCGCGGGCACTGCCTTAACCTGTAGTCTGCGGCGAGTGCTATTCCCGCAAGAGTCGGCTCAAAGCATTTCCAATCTTTAGAAAAGCGTTAGGAGTACTAATATTTAAAGTCTGTGTACTGAGATACGACAAAAGTTTCTGTGACTAGTATGCTAATTTGTATTGTCATGAATCTTAAAAATTTAGTGTAAAAGGAGCAATTATGTCTGAAAGACCACTACTATTTTGAAAAACTATGTAAATAAAAATAAACAAACCCATCGCAAATTAATGCGAAAGGTTTGTTTACGACATGAAACACTTGTGTTTTAATATGAATATTCAATTGAGTCAAATAATTGTTTGTAATTCTGTTTAGCACTTTCAAAAGTTAATTCAGGTTTTGTGTGAACATTTTGTAATGGCTGTTCGATAATAAGTTTCATATATTTTGTTAATTCAGATATATTGTCCTGCTCTACAAGGTAACCATTTTTACCATGGTCAATAATTTCAGAAGGGCCATATCGTACATCATATGAAATGACTGGACAACCTACATTGATACTTTCCATAACAGATAATCCGAAGCCTTCAAACGAACTTGTTAATAATGAGGCTTTAGATTTTTGAAATTCCAATAATGGATTATTTGTAAATTCATTAATTTCAACATTATCTTGTAGCTCTAATTCCTCTATTAATTGTTCGACTTTCTGCTGTTGTCCAAATTCATCTCTACCATATATAGATAGTTTAGTAGTAAATCCATATTTTAAGAAATTATGATACGCGTATAAAATATGATTGATTTGTTTCTCTGCAGCTATTCGACCTATAAAAACAAAACGATCTAACTGCTCTACATTATCAGTAGATTGATGTGGTTTTATAAAATGTGGAATTATTGAAATTTTATCAGGATCAATGTTAGTAACATTGAGTATATCTGATTTTTGTTTTTCTGTTAGTAGTAAATATTGGGTAACCTTATGTGGATTTTCTAAAGCCATTTTATAAGATTGGTTTATTGTTTTATTGTCATCTAAATGGCTACTATGAACTACGAGTATATTTTTAGTTTTATTTTGTTGATTTAATAATGGTTTATCTAATAATCGTGCATCACAAAAGACAACATCATTATCGTTAAGTTTATTTTCAAAATAGTGTTGAAATAATTGTTTATACGTTTTGAAAGTTAAGTGTGGTCTGCCTTGTTTATACGTTTGTATGTAAATTAGTCTATTTTTTTCATTATCTTCGAACATCTTTGTACAATAAATATTTCCCTCTTTGTCAAAGAACTCTTCATAGATTCGTTTTTTACTATTAGGTGAGTAATGTAATTTTTTATGTAATACACCATAATTATTGTATTGCCAACGTTGAATTCTTTTTTTACTTATAGGTGACATAAAATCTTCAAATTCAAGTATGTTAGTATCTGCTTTAAATTTTCTATAAAGAACATAAGTATTATCGCTGCTATAATAACGCACTATATGTTTGGACTTAATCACTTCATGAGATAGTCCTTCAATATTAACTGGAGTTTCTATAAATGTTGGAGGGGTACCATCGTTATGCTCTGAACATGTGAGTAACTTGTAGTCAGCCAACCAATCATAGATATTATCATAACGTATATTTTCAGTTACTTTACCTTCTTCTAAAAACTTGCTGTACACATCATTATAATTAGCATTATAATTTGTAGTTAATATAGTAGTAGGTATATTTAAAGCTTGATCTAAAAACTTACTTCTTTCTAATAATGATTTCGTTCTTCCACCGTGTATCGGTGGTAATATTGATGTAACTGTGTATATCATTTGAAACCCCCTGTACCGTAACACAACTCTTAATCTAAAAAATATTACAATAAACAATGTAAAAAATACTTAGTATTATTTTTCGATTCTCCCACGAGTTATGCTTCTTTTTCTTTGCTACTAAAATATCGATTGCAATAACTGTAAAGTCTGATTTTGTAATAATTTTATTGCTATGTTTTATACTAAAAAATTGTGTAATGAGTGTTTGTCAATTAAAGTTATATAATAAAAATTACAATAATTCACAAATATCTACTAATTATTACCAGAATATTTACAAAGATTATATTGAAAATTATTTTAGGTTCATATTTTTATTATAGCAAACGATATAATAAACTGATATAGAAATAACACAATAATTTTATAAAATTATTCGATGATATAAATTTTAGTTGCATAATTTGAATTAGGAAAAATGTGTTGGAAAAATAATAATATGAGCCATAAATACTTATAGTTTTATTCAGATAATTAAATAACTAAAAATTACATGTAAGACTTGAATCTAGCTAAAAATAATAGTGTGAAATAGTGTTTTAAACGTTACTTCGTGGATAAATGAGTAGTGTAAATTATTAGAACTTTGTATTACTAACACACTTATTGATTAAATGAGAATTTAGTATTAGAGGGGAGTTGATGGTGCTATAATTTAAGTGGGAGTGTGATACATGATTATCAATGTTATTTTTTGTTCTGTTTTATTTAGCTTTTTGTATCAAATTTCAACGTTTTCAACGCTTTCTATTCGGCGTCTGTTCAAGCGTTCTCAATGTGATTTATGCCAAAAAGTACTACCATTGTATCGCCTAATTCCAGTCGTCAGTTATATTTTACAATGTGGACGCACACATTGTTGCAAACAGCCACTACATTATAGTTATTTCGTAGGGGAATTGACTGCAGTGGTTATAGGTATCTGTTTGTATCATTTTGATGTGATTTTAGACGATACTACTTTTCTATTACTTGTCCTTGTGTTACTCACTTTAGCTATTAATGACCTCGTAACTTTATCTATTCCACTACATATAATTGTTATTGCAGTAATTTGTGGTGTAGTATTAGCACCTTTTTATTTACCTCAGTTTTTTATCATTACTTTCGTATTACATTGCTTCTTTTTATTATTTAAGGATGCCATCGGGTACGGTGATATTCTCGTATTTTCATATTTAAGTTTATTTGTCCCAGCACCTCATCTATTACACATTTTCATGATTACATTTATCTTAGCTGGTATAATTGGTTTGCTTCATTGGCTTATTCATCGAAATGTTCAAGCCAAATTACCCCTCATACCTTTTATCTTTCTTGCACTAGTCATTACTTCTTTTAATATTATTCCATTTTAGGAGTTGAACTATATTGAAAATTAAAGATCTTGCAACTTCAGAAAAACCACGTGAGCGCTTGTTATATAAAGGAGCTGAACATTTATCTAATGCGGAATTATTAGCTATATTATTAAATACTGGGAGAAAGGGATTTTCTAGTATAGATATAGCACATGAAATCTTAAGTACTGTCGATAGTATTCATTATTTAAAAAAGTTAACTATTAGTGATTTGCAAAATATAAAGGGAATAGGTACATATAAAGCTATTGTATTAAAAGCTGCTTTCGAATTAGGAGAAAGAATGCATTCAGGTAGCATTGAAAGCCAAATCAAAATAACAAGTCCTCAAGATGTGGCAACATTTTTGATGGGAGAAATGCAACATTTAACACAAGAAATATTTGTAGCATTATTTTTAAATTCTAAAAATATAGTAATTAAAAAACAGACCATTTTTAAAGGGACGCTTACAAGCGCTATTGTACATCCGAGAGAATTGTTCAATGCGGCAATTCAGTGGGCAAGTAATGCAATTATTGTAGTCCATAATCATCCATCAGGGGATGCATTAAACATAGTATCCTAAAC
>NZ_JAESMB010000019.1:0-14748 GCF_017892945.1 Staphylococcus sp. GDX8P114P-2
GATCAAACTCTCCATAAAAAATTATGATGTTTGATTAGCTCATAAATACTAATTGTGTGTTATCTCTAACACGTTTAAACCAACGATCGTTGTCGTTGTGTTTGGAATTAACGTTGACATATTGCGATTCAGTTTTCAATGTTCATTTATTGCGTTACAAGAATTTATTCTAACATTAAGTTTTTGTTAAGTCAACAATAAATTTATTTTTTTATTTTTTAAATTTTTGTTTCTTTCTTAACTCAACATTTAATATTCTATAACGTTCACTTCGTTTTCACAAGTACCAAATTTACACTTTGTAAATTTATTTAATGTTTTGAACTGTTCGTCGGTGCGTCTTGTTTTGACGACTTTTATATAATATCAAGATTACAATAGAACGTCAATCGATTTTCTTATTAAATTATGTTTAATATTACTATATCTATTACGTATTATTTTTTAAATGTATATATTTGTATTATTGTGTAAATTTCACAGCCTACTGTTTATTACATTTCACATTTATTGTTACTATTGTAGTATTTAGCTATAAACAAAAAAAAAGAAGTGATTTTTATCACCTCTCTTTTATTATTTATTTTTCTTCTTCATTTTGACATGCTTTGCATACACCATAAATTTCCATGCGATGATGCGATACATTAAATTCAGTTACGTGTTGGGCTAATTGTTCAACTTCATCTAGTTGAGGATAGTGAAAGTCCACAATCTTACCACACTTTTCGCAAATCACATGGTAATGATTATGTGTACTAAAATCAAACCTACTTGATGAATCTCCATAAGTTAATTCTTTTACTATACCGATATCTTTAAAAACACGTAAGTTATTATATATTGTAGCAACACTTATATTAGGAAAATCAGGTGAAAGTGCTTGGTATATTTCATCAGCTGTCGGATGTGTTTCGGCTGAAATTAAAAATTTCAGTATTGCTTGTCTTTGTGGCGTAATTCTGATGCCTGCTGTTCTCAACGAAGCAATCGAATCTTCTAGCTGATGTTCGATAGTTTCCATTTCTGCACTCATTTTCCTCACCATCTTTCTATTTAATAATTATTATTACTTAATATTAATATAACTGTTAGGCACGCACAATGTCAATATTATTCCTTTATTCCTTATTAATATCCTTTTTTCAGATCTACTTGATTCTCAATTATTTTTCCATAATTGAGAAAATATTGTAAATTCTTTTTAAATATTTCTGTTATATCTTCAGCATTCTCTGTACCGTTACCAGTAATATGTGCTGTAAGTGTTACATTATCTAATTCATATAATTTATCATTTGCTGGTAATGGCTCTCGCTCAAAAACGTCAAGGTAGGCATGTCTAATTAGTTTTTGCTCTAAGACATCAATTAATACCTCATGTTTTACAATTGTTCCTCGTCCAACATTCATAAACAGCGTATGGTCATTCATTATTTCAAAGTGTTCTTTTGTTAATAGATGTATTGTCTCTGAAGTTTCTGGTAGACAGTTAACGACGATGTCAGCTGTAGTTAATGCTTGTTCCAACTCCGTTATTGGATAGACATAGTCAATGTAATCTTCTGTCTTGCCTGTAGTATTAACCCCTAAAACTTTCATATCTATTGCCTGAGCTACTTTGGCTGTTTTTTGAGCAATGCTACCCGTTCCGATGAAGAGTATACTTTCTCCATTTAATCGTTTACCGGTTAACTTAGAATCGTATTTATGCTGTTGTTGATTAATATAGGAAGTTCTCATTTTTTTATAGTCTGCCAATAAGTAACCTATAATAAACTCTGACATTTGTTTAGCATGTACACCTTTACCGTTTGTCACTACTATTTCATTCTTACTTAAATAGTCTAGTGGTAATTTATTCACTCCAGTTGAGTACCATGCCAACCATTTAAGGTTTGGACATTCTTGTAAGAAAGTTTCATCCAAGCTACTATCATGACCAAATAATATATCTAATGTTTTCCTATCATTGATAGAAATTGCAGATACACCTTCTGTAAAGACAAAGTCCACGGTCGGAAAAGTATCAATAAGTACTTCTTCCATTTGCCCTAACCGCTTCAAACTCACTGCCTTCATATTGACTCACCCCAAAATTGTTTTAAGCTCTTCCATTTGTGTTTTAACTTTTACTTTTTCAATAACATCTATAATGATACCTTCTTCGTCTATTATAAATGTAGTTCTGACAATTCCCATTGATTCTTTACCAAATGATTTTTTAAGTTGATAAACACCAACGGCATTCGCAAGTTGATAATCTTCGTCTACGAGTAAATCAAAGTTTAAATTATGTTTATTGATAAAATTTTGGTGTTTCTTTTTAGAATCCGCACTTATGCCGTACACTTTGACATCAAGATCATTGAAATCTTCAATATTATCTCTAAAATCACATGCTTCTGTGGTACATGTAGGCGTATTATCTCGAGGATAGAAATATAATATTGCCTTACTTCCTTTTAATGTTTCATTAGAAACGAGTTCTCCATCTTGATTTTCTAATTCAAATTGTGGAAATTGATCTCCTTTTTGTAACATAGACTCACCTATTTCTTCATATTATTAATTTTATGATACGATAATAGACGAAAATATTAAATTAAAAGAGGTTGATATTAATGAAATTCACTGAAAGTGAAAAACTTCAGCAGTTTTCTAATGATTATATTTTAGGTGGTGTTAACTCACCTTCTCGTTCTTACAAAGCTGTGGGTGGTGGTGCACCTGTAGTAATGCAAGAAGGACAAGGTGCTTATTTAATCGATGAGGACGGCAATAAATATATTGACTATTTACAAGCATATGGTCCCATTATTACTGGTCATGCACATCCTCACATCACAAAAGCTATTCAAGAACAAGCTGCTAAAGGGGTACTATATGGTACACCAACTAGATTAGAAATTGATTTTGCAAAAAAACTACGTGAAGCTATCCCTTCTTTAGAAAAAATCCGCTTTGTGAACTCTGGAACGGAAGCTGTAATGACAACTATTCGTGTCGCACGTGCCTATACTAAGCGTAATAAAATTATTAAATTTGCTGGACAATACCATGGTCATTCAGATCTTGTGTTAGTTGCAGCTGGTAGCGGCCCTTCACAACTTGGCTCTCCAGATTCAGCTGGTGTACCAGAAAGTGTAGCAAAAGAAGTAATAACAGTACCATATAATGATCTTGATGCATATAAAGAAGCAATTGATTATTGGGGTGATGAGGTAGCATGTGTATTAGTAGAACCAATAGTCGGTAACTTCGGTATGGTCGAACCTCAACCAGGATTTTTAGAAGAAGTAAATAAAATTTCTCATGATAATGGCACACTCGTAATATATGATGAAGTTATTACCGCTTTTCGTTTCCATTACGGTGCAGCACAAGATTTATATCAAGTATATCCAGATTTAACTGCTTTTGGAAAAATTGTCGGTGGTGGCTTGCCAATCGGTGGTTATGGTGGCAGACAAGATATTATGGAACAAGTAGCACCATTAGGTCCAGCTTACCAAGCAGGAACTATGGCCGGTAACCCTCTATCAATGAAAGCTGGTATAGCATTATTAGAAGTTTTAGAACAAGATGGTGTTTATGATAAACTATCCCAATTAGGACAACGTCTAGAAAGCGGGTTAAATGAACTTATTACTAAACATGGTATAACTGCTACGGTAAATAGAGTATATGGTGCACTAACACTCTATTTCACAGACGAAAAGGTTACCCATTACGATCAAGCCGAAAACTCAGACGGTGAAGCATTTGCACAATTTTTCAAATTGATGTTACACCAAGGAATTAATTTAGCTCCTTCTAAATTTGAAGCATGGTTCTTAACTACAGAACATACTGAAGATGATATAGATACAACGTTAAAAGCTGTCGATAATGCATTTAGTCAAATGAAATAAACTTGAATTTTCTTGCTAATCATTGTATAAATAGTGTAATTAAATATTTTTTAAAGGAGCGGTAATTCTTGAAATTAGGAGCTCGTATTATAAAAACAGGTATATCAATTATACTTGCTTTGGCTATCGCTTCTTTATTACCTGATGAAGCAGGTTTAAAAGCAGTCGCCGGTGTCAGTGCTGTAGTCGCTATGCAGCCTAGCGTATATCGCTCTATCAAAACGGTATCTGAACAAGCTATCGGTAATGTGATTGGCGCTATTTTATCCGTAGCCATGGTCACGGTATTTGGCAATAACTTTATCATTATGGGTGTAACTGTCATTTTACTTATCGCTATTTTATTTAGATTTAATTTAGCTCATGTTGCAACATTAGCAAGTGTAACCGCACTTATTATTATGGGACAGCACACTGGTGACTTCTATGTATCTGCTTTTTTCAGATTTGTTCTTGTTATGATTGGTGTACTTAGTTCTTCTTTAGTCAATTTTGTATTCTTACCACCAAAATTCGAATCAAAAATTTATTACAATGCACTAAATATTTCGACAGATATTTTTGTATGGTTAAAATTGGTCTTAAATGATACGTCTGAATATCATCACATTAAAGAAGATAGAAGCCTAATCAGTAACCGCATTAGCAAACTGGAGCAAACTTTCGGGTATTATGAAGAAGAGAAACCATTAATGAAAAAACATGCATTCGCGCAAAACCGCAAAAAAATACTCTTTAAAGAAGTAGTTCGAAGCACCAAACAAGCCTATGAAGTTTTAAAACGTATGAATCGCTATGAAAATGATCTTTATAATTTAAGTAATGATTTGCTGTTACAAATAAAGTTAGAAATAGATAGTTTAACATCATTTCATGAACAAATATTTATCAGTTTATCTAAAAAAGCACGTTATGATGCGAGTATTAGTGATACACAAATTGAAAATCCTCAAAAGAAAAACTTAATTGATGCTTTTCAAAAAGAAATCATTAAAAACCCATATCAAACTGCATATTCGTTTGCTAATATTATGCAAATTGTTTCCGCTATCGAAGAATATCGATATAGCTTAGAGCATTTAGATAGATTACGTATAAGTTTCTTTTCATATCATCGAAGTGACGATGAAATAGAGCTTATAGATGAAGACTTTGATTTATAATAAAAAGACCTCTGATAATTCAGAGGTCTTTTTATTATCTGTTATAAATTTTGGATACTAAATAAGTGTTCATAAGCACCTTGTTTAGCCAATAATTCTTGATGCGTACCTGTTTCAACAATATGACCATTTTGCATAACTACAATTTTATCTGCATGGGTAATAGTAGATAAGCGATGCGCTACAATAAGCGTTGTCCGATTTTCACTTAATACATTCAATGCATCTTGTATAATCGCTTCACTTTCCAAGTCTAAAGCACTAGTCGCTTCGTCTAAAATAATAATAGGTGGATTATTTAAAAAGATTCTCGCAATAGATACACGTTGTTTTTGACCACCTGAAAGTTTTACCCCTCTTTCACCAACTTCTGTATCGTAACCTTTAGGCAGATTCATTATAAAATCATGCGCGTTAGCCATTTTAGCCGCTTCAATCACATCTTCCTCAGAAGCATCAGGTTTCCCTAATAGTATATTTTCTTTAATAGTATCTGAGAATAAAATATTGTCTTGTTGCACTAATCCAATTTGATGTCTTAAGCTACCTGTTAAATAAGATTTAATATTCACACCATCAATGTCAATACTACCTGATGTTGTATCATAAAAACGTGGTATTAAATTAATCAATGTTGATTTACCGCCACCACTCATACCTACGAAAGCGATGGTTTCACCTTGTTTGATATCTAAGTTAATATTTTCCAACACCATAGCTTCATCATGATTATATTTGAAACTTACATTATTAAGTTGAATATTACCATGTTTAATTTCTAATGGTTGTGCACCCTTTTTATTTTTTATATCGTAATCTTCATCAATAAGTTGGAATACACGGTCCATAGATGCAAAACTTTGCGTCAATGTCGTAAATGATGATACCAATCTACGTAAAGGACCAAAAAGTTGTTCTAGATAACCAACAAACGCTGCCAATGTTCCGACAGTGATCGAACCTGTAATTGCTAAATAAGCACCCACACCAATTACAATAAGCGGTCCAATATCAGTTACAGTATTAATAGCTGAAAAAGAATAAGCATTCCATCGTGTATGTTTAAATGCTCGATCTAAAAAATGCACATTCCGTTTATCAAAGTTTTGAGCTTCATTATCTTCGATAGCAAAACTTTTAATAACTGGCATTCCTTGTACACGTTCATGTAAAAATCCTTGAACTTCAGCTAATGCTTGTGATCTTTTACGTGTTAATTTTCTTAAACGACCAAAGAAGTAATAGACCGTCAGAATGTAAAACGGGAAAATAACTATCGCTGCTAATGTCAATTTCACATCGAGCACAAACATAATGGATAACGCGATTAAAATCGTTATACAATCTAACCAAATATTCATTAGCCCAGTTAATATGAAATCTTTAGTTTGCTCTACGTCATTTATCACACGAGAGATAACTTGTCCTACTTGATTATTAGCATAAAATCTAGAACTCAGAGCTTGTAAGTGATCGTATAATTTTTTACGAATATCATATAAGATTTTGTTACTTGTCCATTGTGCTAAATATTGTCTTAAATATTCTATTGGCGGTCTGACAATAACAAAAATGAAAATCGCAATGCCCATTGCAATTCCAAGTCTTATAAATTTCTCATCATTGGTAATAGCATTATTGTTAATAACATCATCAATCACAAATTTAATTAACAATGGTATTAACATCGGTATACCAAATTTAATAATACCAATAAGAATAGTTGCAATGATTCGCCATTTATATGGTTTCACAAATTCTAAATATCTGCGAATCATGATGCGTTTCCCCCCTCTAGTAAAAGTAACAAACGAAACAGCCAAGTTGAATATTTCCAACTAGGCTGCTTCTAATATGTCATAAGTATAAAAGCATCGTTGTTACACCTAATATCACTCATCTAATTCAAATAATAATTAATATTATTGTGCAATGTATTTGAATACTTATAACACTATAAATGATTTTTACATTAAAAACACTATTTCTGCTTAATAGTTTCTTACTTTTTTGTAACGTTCTCTCCACACTTTAATAAAGTCTGGCGCAAATGGACCTTTCTTTTGTTCGATCCATTGTTGTAGAATATCTACATTTCTTCTTAATATCTTATCAATATCCGATGAATAATTCATTTGGTTCATATGTTGTTCGTATTCATCTTCATCTAACAAATGATATTTGCCGTTTGGATAAACTTTAATATCTAAATCATAATCTATATATTTTAATGCTTCTTCATCACAAACAAATGGCGACGATAAATTACAATAATAATAAATACCATCTTCTCTAAACATACAAATAACATTAAACCAAAATTCTGAATGAAAATATACAATTGCTGGTTCACGTGTAATCCAGGTTCTACCATCACTTTCTGTAACAAGTGTATGGTCGTTTCCTCCAATAATTACATGATCCGTACCTTTTAATATAGTAGTTTCAGACCATACACGATGAATATTGCCATCGTGTTTATAACTTTGAATTTTAATAGTCTGACCTTCTTTAGGTATGGACTCTTTTACCATGCTCCACACCACCTTAACTTAATTTCACAATTCAGATTATAACATAAGTAGCGTTAAGTCAGCGAAATAATCGCTATTCTCTCAAAAACTGATAAATTTTAGTCATACTAACAGGAAAGTTATAATTATCTTTTTGGTTTAAATCTAGCCATTCCATATCTGCAGTTAATGTTATATCTTCTTTATGGACTATATGTTTTGCTTCAAAAACTTTAATATCCCAAGTTAAATGTGTGAATTGATGCTTTAATTGATAACTTGATTGCTTGTAGAAATTAATATTTACGCCTATGTCACTCTCTAAACTGTGCTCATCTTCTATATCATACATCGGAAATTGCCACATATTATTTAATAAGTTTGCTTTACGTTTAGTAATTAAGTATTCGTTGAATTCATTTTTCACTAAATATACATGTTGTTTGATAACTTTCTTTTTAACTTTCGTTGTTTTAACTGGTAAATCCGCTACAGTTCCTTGTTCAAAAGCTTCGCAATGTTCTTGTACTGGACAAAATAAACATAAAGGTGCTTTAGGTGTACATATCATAGCTCCTAATTCCATCATTGCTTGGTTAAAATCACCTGCGCTTTGTTGTACGTAAGGTGCTAATTCCGCTTCATAGGCTTTTCTTGTCGTTTGTAATTTTGTATCACGTGTATCGTTATTCAATCGTGACCAAACTCTAAACACATTGCCATCCACAGTTGCGAGTGGCTGATCAAAGGCAATACTCATAACTGCTGCTTGTGTATATGGCCCAACACCTTTTAATGCTCCAAACGTTTTAGGATCCATTGGCACCTCACTATTATGATTTTGGTGTACATCTCGTATTGCGGTATGGAAATTACGCGCTCTACTATAGTAACCTAGTCCTTCCCATAATTTTAGCACTTCATCTTCATGTGCTTCGCTTAAATCACGAATTGTAGGAAAACGAGCTATAAATCTTAAATAATAATCGATTACCGTTTTAACTTGTGTTTGCTGTAGCATAACTTCGCTCAGCCAAATATAGTACGGATTTTTAGTTTCTCTCCAAGGCATAGCTCGTTGTTCTGTATCAAACCATTGCAATAGATTGTTTTTGAATCGTTTTTCGTTATACATAAAACACAACTCTTTCTCTAGTTTAAAATTAATTAAAATCAATAGTTTAGCTTTTTGTTATTCATTACGATGAATTATAATATATAATAGTAAGAAATATGTATGAAATGAGTGACTTATATGGATACAGGTACACATATCGTCATGGGGATTGGCTTAACAGCACTAGCAACTCAAGACCCAGCCATGGCAGGGTCATTTGCAGCTACTGCCACAACACTAGTCGCTGGATCCCTAATACCAGATAGCGATACCGTTTTTAAATTGAAAGATAATGCCACTTATATATCAAACCATAGAGGCATTACACATTCAATACCTTTCACTATTTTATGGCCTCTACTTATCACATTACTTGTTTTTACATTTTCTAGTAATGTTGATGCTACTCATGTTTGGTTATGGGCACAACTCGCGGTATTTTTACATGTTTTTGTAGATATTTTTAATTCATATGGTACTCAGGCACTACGGCCAATAACCAATAAATGGATTCAACTAAGCGTGATAAATACATTTGATCCAATTATATTTATCTTATGGTGTCTTGGTATCGTAGTATGGGGAATGGGAGTACATCCATATTGGGCTTTTTTCCCAATCTTTTTAATTTTGGTGATTTATTATATCATTCGTTTTAAAATGCAAAAAGCTATTAGACAAACTGCGTTACGCCAAATCAAACAAGAACACAATTTAGTAAAAGTTTTTGTGGCTCCTACAATCAGATTTATGGAGTGGCGAGTTGGTATTCAAACAGATGTGTATGATTATGTAGGAAGAAGTTATGGTAGAAACGTAGTATTTAGCGAAAAAGTAAAACGCCATTCATTACCAAGTAATAATTTAATGGATTACGTTAAACATGATAAAAATGTTAAAACTTTCCTTAATTTTTCTTCAATTTACCGCTGGGAAACTAAACATTTAGCTGATGGTAGCATGGAAATTCGATTAATAGATTTACGATATTTAAAAAATGGCCACTATTCCTTTGTTGCGATTGTCCTTCTCGATAAAGAAATGACAATTCAGCATTCTTATATAGGTTGGGTCTTTAGTGAAGATAAACTACAACGTAAATTATTTGCAAAATAAAAAGGTTATGCGTCTATATTGACGCATAGCCTTTTTAATCTGTTGATGTTTCTGAAGTCGTTACTTTGTCGTTTGAACTAACATCTTCTTTTTTTGTGTTTTGTTCAACTTTATATCGAAAATTATATTTCGCATGCGCCACCTTACGCTTTAATGCATAAGCCAACACACATAATATGCCGATTACAAAGTAAAAGTAAAAATGATATGGCACATTGTTTAAACTTATTGCCCCAAACACTACAGATTGAGCCACACCTTCTACAACATAAAATACCGGGTTTAACATTAAAATATGCATTAAAATCGAAGGCTTTGTAGTCGGTATAAAAATAATTGGAACTATAAAAAATGTAATTGCAGTACAAATATAAAACAACGTATCTAATTTGAACATTAAAACAGTAATAAGTCCCATAATAATTGATATTACGCTAATTAAAATTCCTGCCATAATTACAAAATATAAAGTCGTTATAAATGAACTTTCTATATTTATTGGCGTACTAAATATAAATATAACTAGTAAAATTAATAATAGTATACACCACACTATCGTATTAATAATTATTTCTACTATAGGAGAAATGTTGAACATTTTACCAGTGTAATAAACTCTAACGTAGCGTTTATAATTCAAATAAATGGCTACTGCTACATATCCAAATGTCACAAATGCAGATAGCCTAAAGAACCATCTTGCTTGTTGTAAATCCTCGGTATTATTAATGTTAAAAATTACCATTAATACTAACAATAAGAGCAAACTACATATAAAAGGAACCACTAACCATTTCCATTGTCTCTTTTGATACGAGAGTGCACTGTTGATTAAATTAGGAATTTTTTTATTATAATTTATTAATTTATCTATCATCCTTTGCACCTACAATTCAATATAAATCCATTTATTATTTGTTAAATCTGCCATAAAATATCCGTCGCCTGATTTTACGATCCATAATTTAGTATCAATATCAAATTTATCCTTTAATTTTTCTTCATTTTTTATCGGATAAACGAAACCAGTTAAATTATTATTGTCATTAAACACCATTGAAATTGGCTGAGACACTATAGGTACAACAAAACGGTTATCTTTATTATTTTCAGGCACCAATGTATCTGTGACTTTACTATGTTTTTTATGTAAGTGGCTATTAAAATATTCATAGTAATTAATATAGTTTTTTTGCATATATGGTGCTAACTCTTTCGCATCATGAGATTCAAATAAACCTGCTGGGTCAAAATATCTGACATCACCTTTTTTTAATTTGTAGTTTTTATTATCAATCACAATGCGATATGCTTTAGAACTTTCCCCTGTAATTGTCAAAAAACTATACGGCTTTAATTTAACTTCGTCTTTATGTCCAATTCCTGTTGCTGTAACTGATTGCTCTAAGACAATACCATATGCAAGTTTTTCTTCAATTGGATCCTTTTTTTGGTTTTGAATAGTTTCTTGATTAATACTTTGAGCAAATTGGAGTCTACCAACGTCATTAAACATTAATAATGCCATAAAGACAGCAGCTACAATAAAACTAATTAATAATGTCCAAAAACGAGTTATGGCTAGTGGCGGTTTAGCATGTTTATAACGTTCGACCCTTTTGAAATTATAAGTAAGTTCAGGCATCTTCGTACGATTCTTTTTCCAATCGACATCAAAATTGGCAATTTCTTCATCTGTTTGTAACGATAACCTATCTTTCTCGTGATCCCTAAATGCTGGAATAACCTGGTTTACTGATCCTTCCATGCGCAATTGTCCGTGGGAAATCCATGCAATATAATTACTAGTTTGTGCAATTTTATCGACATCATCATCAATCATAATAATAGTTTGATTATTTTTTATGTATTCATCTGTTAATGCAATGGCTTTCTCTACAAAATCATCTTTTAAATGTGTTAAAACTTGATTGAAAATAATAACATCAGCCTGCGATGTACGCGCTAAAGTAAAGAGGAGTTGTGCATATTCACCTTTAGTTAAGGTTTGAATAGTTTCTTCAGCATGTGTAGCAACACCTGCATATTGCATAATTTGATCTGCTTTATGATTGGAGATTTTATATGGGAAAAGCTGAAGTGTTTCAGCTACAAACTCTGATACTGTAATGTGCTGTAATTTACGGTCTTCAACATCTGCAAAAAAGATTGGTTTTTTACTATTAATCTTTCCTTTATCAGGTTTTATTTCACCACTTAAAATACGACCTATCAACGATTTTGATGCACCTGGCTCACCAATTATTCCTAATGCTTCACCTTGATAAATATGTAGTGAGATATTATTTAATTCAATGTCATCAGCACCATATCCAAAAGGTTTATACCACTTCTTAGACTTCTTATTTCTATAGTAATGTGTTACATTCAGTAACTTTAAAATAATTGAGCTGCCCATCTATCTTCATCCTTCTACAATTTTAATAATGCTACAGGTAATCCTTCTTCCGGTTCGCTACTATTGATTCTAAAGCCCCACGCAAAGACTCCTTTTAAACGTTCAACTTTAAAATAATTGTTGCTTCCATCGTTTAATTTATATATTTTGCCGAGTTCAATTTTAGTTCTGTCTACTAAGTAACTTTCTGCTATAATCACTTTACTTTGGTAAACATCATACTCATTGTATATACCGTTCATTTCGGCTTTTCTCATCTTTTCTTTATACCCTTGAATTTCATGACGTAACTCAGGTTCACTCATTTCACTCAATTTCTTCTGTTCCATCTGTGATACCACTCTCTTCTAGTTTACTTTTAATTTTATCATATTTATAGCCTTTTCTCATAAGAGCTTCTATAGTTTTCATAATGACTTTTTGACCATCATATTTTCTTCGATTTTTATTATAGACCTTCTCTAATTCACCTTGCAATAAATTGTCTAGCGTTTCTTCAGTTGTGTTAAAATCAAGTTCATTCAATATTGTTGAAATCGTATCGAATGTATAGCCTTTTTGTAACATCGATTGAGTTAATTTCTCTTTCTGTTTTACGATAGGTCCTTTTTTCTGGTTAATAATCTTTTGAGCCGTTTTGACAATGTTCTCTATAGGTTGTTGCTGCGTATATAAATCTGTATAGCTATCAATTATCGATGTTTCAATGCCTGCCTGATATAATTTTTGTTTATATACTTCTGGACCTTTATCAGTTGTTTGAATCATCGTATTTTTTAAGCTCTCTGCATAATCTTCATGATCAATTAAGCGTTCGTCATAACAATATGCTATAACTTGCGCTACGACGCTTTCAGCAATTTCTTGCTTTATTAAATATTGACTTACTTCTTTTTCAGTTCGTTTACGATAGGAAATATATTGAATTGCTAAATTAACACCTTGCCTGTATTGCTCATATTGTTGAATTTGTTGCATCGTAGCAGCATCAACATCATCATCCTTTTTCAAATTAAAATAGACCAACGTATTAATATCAATACCCATTTCGAAAGTATCGTCTAAAAATAAATTAAAGCGTTCTTTGTTTTTCTTTTGTACTTCTATTTTCGTAATTTTCGGCATTATTCTCACTCCATTTTCTTAGCATAACGCATATATCTTGCTTTTGGAATTATAGTGATATCAAAAAAGCGACACAGTAATCAAATCTTTATCAATTTGACTGCTATACCGCTCAAATACAAAATCGTTTATGTTAATTTAATCAAAAGCTACTCGATTATTTGATACATTATCATATCTATATTTTTAATGTTGTTTGTCATAGATATTCCTTTATACTCCTAATTGTTGGATAGCCTCTTGATATTGTGAATCTGTAATAAAATCTTGTTGCTTCATTTTTTCTAAGGTTACCTTCACCCTATTGGTGAAATTATCGGACATATCATTTATGTCATATACACTTGGTGCATTAATTTTACTAGCTAATATCGCACTTTGCAAAACTGATATTTGAGGCAAGTTAACGTTATTTTCATCTGTTGTAGTGCCGAAATAATGGTTAGCTGCACCTTCAATAGTATATTGATTACTACCAAAGTAAATGTTATTAACATAGAAGCTTAAAATTTCATCTTTACTATATTGTTTTTCAACACGATGTGCTACAAATAATTCTTTTATTTTCCTCGTGAGTGTTTGTTCATTATCATAGTAATAATTTTTTACTACTTGCTGTGTAATCGTACTACCGCCTTGCACATTACGATCACTAATTGTCGTGAACAATGCTCTAGAAGTACCTTTTACATCAAATCCACTATGTTTGAAAAAGCGTTCATCTTCAAGAGCCACAAATGCTCCTTTTGTATAATCAGGCATATTGTCTACTGGCACATAAGTAGATTTATCTTCAATTGCAGTTAAATCTTCGACATCTGCGCGCAAAGACAACATATACATTGCCCCTACAAACAGCCCTAATAAAATAATTAGTGTAAGCAATATCGTTGTAACTAAACTTTTGCTTTTTTTCTTTTTCTTGTTTTTTTTAATCGGTTCAAAATATGTGTTATGGTAAGGCATATTAGAAACTGGTTTATCTTTTGACTTGTTCTTAACGCGTTCGCTTCTTTTCATGCACTGACTCCTTTACTAAACTCACCTTATTATATGTGAGTTTACCAATACTTTATAGTATTATCTACATATTCTTTAAAAAATCAGACCAAGGGTGTATAACCGAGTCATCAATCAGACGCATTGTTAACAAAAGGGAGTGGGACAGAAATCTGATTTTGAAAAAATGATTTCGTCGTCCCACCCCGGCAAGGATGACTAGCGTTGAAAAAAGCTTGGTTTAAAGCGCATTTTCAATGCAGTCAGCTACTGCCCATATGAAAAAAGACTAGGACAATCAATATTGTCCCAGCCTCTTCAAACTGTCGATAAAGTTTACAACTTTGTTGGCAGTTTTTTTTGTACACATTCTGTGATCACT
>NZ_JAESMB010000002.1:0-124990 GCF_017892945.1 Staphylococcus sp. GDX8P114P-2
TATACCAAACATTCAGCTACTACCAATATGAAAAGAGATTGGAACAAATCAATATTGTTCCAACCTCTTATTTACTATTAATTATTGTAAGCCTTTGTCTTGGCTATTGCTTGAACTTTGGCTTTTTTCATTTTTTTGTGACCATTCTTTTTTAGTCATTACATCTTCAACATGCATATTAACTTCCACAACGTCTAAACCTGTAATGTATTTAACTTGTTCTTTCACTAATTCAGTCACTTTGCGGAAGATTTTTGGTGCTGATTCACCATATTCTACGATAACTTTTAAATCAACTGCAGCTTGTTTTTCACCGACTTCAACGCTTACACCACGTGTTACGTTACCACTATTATTTCCAAATGAATTAGAAATACTGTCGACGAATCCGCCTTTCATTTCTAAAATACCATTAACTTCACGAGCTGCAATACCAGCAATTTTTTCAATTACTTCATCTGAGAAAGTTAATTTGTTTGAGAATTCTGGTTCTTGTTTTTCTTGTTGCTGTTGTTGTTGTAATTCTTGTTCTTTTTCATTTACACCTGTTTGGTTGTCATAAGCTTGTTTAGCTTTATTGTTATCTACTGCCATATTTATTTCTCCTTTTTTTATGAAATTAATCATTTATTATTATTGCTTCCGATGAAGACTATAGCTTTAACTCCACCGGTTAAGGAAGTTTAAGAAATCTTGCTTACGGTCTTTAGTATACCCGATACCAATACCGATTAAACACAATATAATAATTAATATAGTTTTCCAAAAGCCGAGTGTTAAAAATAATATTGCGATAATTAAGAAGGCTAGAAAACCGATAATACGCCATTTAAATGTTTTGAAAAAATCCACTACTACTTGTGTTGAATCTTGTTCATTTTGATTGTTATTGTTAGTCATGATTACCCTCCCTTACAACACGCGTTGACCTGAAGATTTTTGATCTCTAACGTTAACTTCTAATTTTTTAACTGGAATTTCTGTAAAGTGTTCAACATTTTGTTTAATGTCTTCTCTCACTTGTTCAGTTAAACTACCAACTTGTACGTCACCTGGTACAAAGAAATCTGCTTTGATTGTTATATGCGGATTTTTCTTTTTATTATAAAGCTTTGCGACTACATTCGGTTGTCTAATTTCGTCATATTTCACTACTGTGTCATAAGCCGATTTTTCAACTGCTTTACGGGAGACATAAATATGTCCATCTGCGTAATTTTTATATAATCCTGGCTTTCTGTGTGTCGGTTTAAATAAGCTAAATACTAAAATCAAACCTATTAAAATTAGAAAGGCTGCTAACCCAATCAATGTAGGTTTGAACCAACTATATTGTAATAAGTAATCTTGATATTTTGTTATTCTAGAATCGTCAAGGTACATAAACAATAAGAAACCAACAATGACGACAATTAAGAGCCCTAAAATAAAGTTTTTTAGTCTTTTCACCCGTATGACACCTCCTATGCATTTTTATTATGTACAAGTACAACGAGCCATACAGAAGTATTACCCCGTTTGTTAATCTTAAAAACGTTATTTTATTTTTTTTATTACAATTTTCTTTTTAAACATGTACTAGTAGATAAAATTTCGTCATATAAAATAACTTAGCTATCAAATTGTACCTGTCTCATTTAGTCTTCATTCATTTTTAATTCCTGATGTTTTGACTGAGATAACTTAAACTGTTGATTTCTTGGCTTTTCAATCGCTAAAGATTTAAATAACGACCATATCATTAACATAATTACTATTGAAAATGGTAGTGCAGCAATAATCAGTAAATTTTGTATGGATTGAGTACCACCTGTATAAATCATGATCATTGCAAATAGCGCTAAAATTACGCCCCAACTTACTTTGACAAAACCTGTAGGATTAATATGTCCTTTCGAGCTGAGCATTCCTAACACATAGGTAGCTGAATCAGCTGAAGTAACAAAGAAAATCATGATAACTACTAATGTTATTAAACTTAATATAAATCCTAACGGATAATGTTCTAATGTAGCAAAAGTAGCCGTTTCAGTTGCATACTTAGCTATATCTGCTATACCATGCTGCTGCAAATAAATAGCTGATGTGCCAAATACTGCAAAGAATATGAAACAAACAAGTGCCGGTACGAATAACACACCTAAGATAAATTCTTTGATAGTTCTACCGCGTGAAACACGTGCAATAAAGATACCAACAAATGGTGCCCATGAAATCCACCATGCCCAGTAGAAAATAGTCCAATTTTGTAGCCATTGGAATTTCTCTCCACCAGATTGTGGAATACGTAAACTCATTTTGAAAAAGTTGGCAATGTAATCTCCCAAGCCATTAGTGAAAGTATTTAAAATACTCAATGTTGGTCCTACACAGAATAAGGCAACTAATACGACAAAAGCTAATGCCATATTAATATTACTAAGGCTTTTAATTCCTTTATTTATACCTGACCACGCTGACCAAGTAAATAAGATAGTAGCAATAATTATAATAACAACTTGAACACCAAAATTAGATGGTATATTGAATAAAAAGTTTAAACCTTCGTTAATTTGTAAAGCTCCAAAACCTAATGTAGCTGCCACTCCAGTAACTGTCGCAATAATGGCCAGTACATCTATCGCTTGTCCTAGAGGACCACGCATAGTTTTTTCGCCAAACAATGGCATTAAAGTTGCACTAACAAGACCGGGATAACCTTTGTGAAAACTAAAATAAGCAAATATTAAAGCCACAATCCCGTACACAGCCCAAGCATGAATACCCCAATGAAAAAATGAAAATTGCATTGCTTCATTGATAGCTGTTTGTGTTCCTGCTTTATGTATTGGTGTCATAGTGAAAGCATGACTTATAGGTTCTGCAGTAGTCCAAAAGACTAAACCAATACCCATACCAGCACTAAATAACATCGCAAACCATGATTTTAGTGAGAATTCAGGATCTTCCCCTTCTTTTCCTAAAGTAATACTGGCATATCTAGAAAATAATAAATAAATACAAACTATTAAAATAAATAATACTAATAGTAAATAGTACCAGCCAAAATTAACTGCTATAAAGGAAGTAATATTTTGAGTTATAGTTTCCAGTGTTTTTGGCCATATTGCACCGTATATTACAAATCCAGTACAGATAAGTAATGCAACCCAAAATACTCCCGTAATTGATTTCATTCGCATAATCCATTCACTCCGGTTAATTTGATATATAACTTATACCCTACGACATGCAAATTATACATTTAATGCATGTTTAACTAATAAAAATGGCGAACATAACAATCTATAATTGGAATAGATTGTTATATTCGCCTTCATATTTTAACAAAGCTAATAAATTGTGTAACTCTATATAATTGTATTCACTTGATACATTAACTCTCGAGTTTACTATTAGTTGTTAGTTCAATCATTTATTAAGTTAATAACTAATTTTCCAATCATCTGATTAGACTCTAATAGTTCATGTGCAGTATAAAGTGATTCTGCCGTTAAACCTTCAATGACTTTATTTGTGGTAGGTTGGTAGATTCCCGCTTCCAAGTTAGCTGTTACATCATTTAAATAACGATGATGCATAATCATATCATCAGTTTTATGCAAAGGTCTTGAATACATATATTCATGTGTAAAGGTCACACTTTTATTTTTTAATAAGTTTAAATCTTGTTTGTCATTAAATGCTACAATAGTAGCAATTTTTCCACGTGGTTTGACTAAATCAATCATAACTTCGTAATACATGTCAGTACTAAATGTACAAAATACAAAATCTACTTCTGCTAACTCATGTGATTTAAACGCTGCTCTCAAATCTTCTTTATGGTTAAGTACTACGTCAGCACCCATTTGTTGCGACCATTCTACTGTCGCATCACGAGAAGCAGTTGTAATAACGTAGAGTCCATACTGTTTAGCAATTTGGGTAGCAATACTTCCTACTCCACCAGCTCCATTGATAATAAGTATAGACTTACCTACATTATCTTCAGCAATATGAGAAATACCGAATACATCAAATAAAGTTTCTGACGCTGTTAACGCAGTTAATGGAATGCCTACAGCTTCTATATTGGATAAATTTTGAGGTTTCAAAGCAACAAGCTGCTCATTAACAAGTTGATATTCTTGATTCGAACCTTGACAGTCTGGTGAGCCTGAATAATACACGGTGTCACCAATATCAAACAGTGTTACATTATCACCTATGGCCTCTATTGTACCAACACAATCATAGCCTAGAATCCTTGGTCCGTTTTGTACCGGTGATTGTCTAATTTTAGTATCAACAGGATTCACACTAATCGCTTCGACACGAACCAGTAATTCTTTATCTTGTGGTTGAGGTGTATCAATATCTAATTCGTAAAAATGATTACCTTCTTCTAATGAAAAAGCACGATCTGCAACTATTGCTTTCATGTTATGTCATTTCCTTTCTATTCGAGATCTTTTACACGTACAACTTGTTTACCAAAATTATCACCAGTAAATAAATTTCTAAATGCTTGTGGTAAATGCTCAAAGCCATCCATAATTGATGTTTTACTTTTAATTTTATCTTCTGTTACCCATTGTGCAAGTTCTTTACTAGCATTTGCAAAATCATCTGCATAATTTGCAACAATGAAACCTTGCATTAGTGCTTGTGATTTAATTAATATCGGCTGAATTCTAGGACCATGATCTATTTCTACGTCATTATATCCTGAAATCGCTCCACAGACAGGAATACGTGCAAATTGATTTAAATGCTTCAATACTTCATCAGCGACATGCCCACCAACATTTTCGAAGTATACGTCTACACCATCTGGCACAGCATCTGCTAATAATGAGGCATATTGTGAATCTTTATAATCAACGGCTGCGTCAAATCCTAATTCTGTAACGAGATAATCAGTTTTTTCCTTACCACCCGCTATACCAACAACACGTGCACCTTTTAATTTGGCAATTTGACCTACTACAGAGCCGACTGCACCAGACGCCGCAGAAACAACTACAGTTTCACCTGCTTTAGGTTGCCCAATTTTTAATAAACCATGATACGCCGTTTGACCTGTCATACCTAAAACACTTAAATATAAATGTAGAGGTATGTCAGTTTGAGTTACTTTAGTTACATCATCAGGTTGAATATTAACAGCTGTTTGCCACGGTAAACGGCCGACTACAATGTCACCATTACTAAACCCTTGTGCTTTACTCTTTATTACTCGAGCGACAATATGACCATTTAAAGGTTTATTTACTTCAAATGGCTGTACATAAGACTTACCTTCATTCATTCGCCCTCTCATATAAGGATCTACAGAAATATAAATTGCTTCAACTTGTATTTCTCCGTCACTAGGGTCTGCTAAATCCACGGTTTCATATTTAAACACATCGTCCGTAGGTACACCTTGAGGTCTTTTGGCTAATAGAATTTGTTCAGCTTTCATAATTTATCGCCTCCGTATAAAAATAATATTTCAAGTTAATTCTATATTTACTTCTTACTGGAATCAATCAAAGTGATTAATTAATTAGTGAATGTTATGATAATCATATTATTATGGTCAATATGGAGGAACGTGTGGGATGAAATTAAGTATTTTAGATTATGTGCCAATTTTTGAGGGCGAAAATGCCACATCTGCATTAAATCATACTATTGCCTTAGCTAAAGTTGCTGAACAGTATCATTATCATCGCTATTGGATTGCAGAGCATCACCAAGTATTTTCGGTTGCTTCGAGTGCTCCTGAAATGATTATGATGTCACTGTTAGAAAATACAACATCAATTAATATAGGTAGTGGCGGTGTTATGTTGCCACATTATAGTGCATATAAAGTAGCAGAACAATTTAAAACAATGGAAGCTAGACACCCCGGTCGTGTTGACTTAGGTATAGGACGTTCACCGAGTTTTCCAAACGTTAACGCTGCATTAAACGAAAACAAAACAGCAACTGTAAATTACGAGCAACAACTCATCGATTTATCGACATATTTTAATGATGACATAAACACACACAATCGTTTTCACGCATTGTATGCTACACCTATGATTAGTACACAACCTTCAATGTATTTACTTTCTACTAGTATAGATAGTGCAAAATTAGCTGCTAAACAAGGCTTACCTCTAGTAGTAGCATTGATGGGACAACCGACAACGAAAATTAAACAAATGATTCAAACTTACAAGCAAGAATACTTGCAATATCGTCACGAACAACCACCTTATGTCATCGTTGCTACTTTTGTCATTACAGCTGATACTCAAGAACAAGTCTCCGCTTTAGAGCAGCCTTTTCATTTATGGTTATTACGGATAAATTATTTAGATCAACCTACTGTTTATCCTTCTATTGACTTTACTGTCAATCGTGGTTTTTCTGCACGTGAATATCAAAAATTCGAACAAAATAAACGTCGAGTCATAGCTGATACCCCTAATAATGTTAGACAGCGATTGTCATCATTAGCTACAGAATATAACGCTGATGAAATTATGATACTTCCCCATGTATATGGAACAAATAATCGTATTCGTTTAGTTGAACTTTTAGGACAATTAAATGATGACAACTAAGTAATATATTTAAAAGAACTAGCCAGAAATTTGGGGTTAGTTCTTTTATTTTATTCAGAGTGAAATTAAAACATAAAAAAAGCACTTCCCAATTGGGAAGTGCTTTGAAATGACACCAATAATTAACGTTTTGAGAATTGTGGTGAACGACGTGCTTTTTTAAGACCTGGTTTTTTACGTTCTTTCATACGTGGGTCACGTGTAAGTAATCCAGCACGTTTTAATGAAGATCTGTATTCAGGATCTGCTTCTAATAATGCACGAGAGATTCCGTGACGGATAGCTTGTGCTTGTCCAGTGAATCCTCCACCGTGAACATTTACTAATACATCGTAGTTACCTTTTGTTTCTGTAACGTCGAATGCTTGGTTAATGTCTAAAATTAATGATTCAAATGGTAAGTAGTCACGTACGTCACGACCATTAACTGTCATGTTACCTTCACCTGGTACTAAACGTACACGTGCTACTGAGTTTTTACGACGGCCTGTGCCTTTATATTCAACTTGTGCCAATGTAATTTCCTCCTTCTAATTAACCACGTAACTCGTAGTTTTCTGGTTGTTGTGCAGCGTGTGGATGTTCAGCGCCACCATATACAAATAATTTTTTGCCTTGTTTTTCGCCTAAACGAGTGCTTGGTAACATACCTTTAATTGAAGTTTCAAGTAAACGTTCTGGATTTTTTTCTCTTAATTCACCAGCAGTAACTGATTTGATACCGCCTGGGTGATTTGAGTGACGATAGTAAACTTTGTCTTGTGCTTTGTTTCCAGTGAATTGGATTTTACCAGCATTGATGATGATTACATAATCACCTGTATCAACGTGTGGTGTGTAAGTTGCTTTATTTTTACCGCGTAAGATAGTTGCTACTTCTGAAGATAAACGACCTAATGTTTGTCCTTCAGCATCAATAACATACCATTTGCGCTCAATGTTTGCTTCATTAGCCATAAATGTTTGACGCATAATAATTGTCCTCCTAAGAAATAAATGTTTCGTCTTTTGTTAGTACATAATTTGTTACGATGTAAAGCTGAGATTTCATTTATTTGTTAACTGTTGTTCTACCTGCTTATATATCTAGTAACACAATAAGTTTCCGGGGCTTATCGTGGGGTGATATAAAACAATACCGTTAGTAATCTTATAATTTTTATGTCTATTTGTCAATCTAATTTAGTCATTTTGTAATGATTTTTTTCTGTGAATTGTTATGTCATTTCCAAAATCTTCTAATAGTGTTGCTTCTGACAAATAAACATGCTCTAAATAAAGTCCTTCTGCAGGTGCAGTAAATGGCACTTCATTTCTATCTTTAGATTCGAGCAAGCGGGGAACATCTTCAGGCTGCCGTTTGCCTTTACCTACTTCAATTAAAAATGCCACCAATACTCTAACCATATTATATAAAAAACCTGATCCGGTAACGACATAGTCAAAACCATCTGAGTTAGCTATAATTTCACTTTGATATAAAGTTCTAACTTTACTTTCTACTTCTGTTTTTTGGGAACAAAATCCTGTGAAATCATGTGTGCCAACAAAAGCTTGTGCAGCTTGATTCATTTTAGTTAAATCTAACTGGACATTTACGTGCGTTTTTAAGCCACTTTGGAATGGATCACGCTGTGAAGTTTGATACACTTTATAACGATACGACTTTCCTAAACAGTCATATCTACAATGAAATTCATCATCCACAACAGTTACATCATGCACAAGTATATCATCTGGTAAGGCACTATTCATAGCATATTTCCACTTTTCTGGTGCAATATTTAACTCCGTATCAAAATGAAAATATTGTTCTAACGCATGGACACCTCTATCAGTCCTACTTGTCGGGTGAATACGAACATGTCGCTTATGCATGCGTTTTAAGATTTTTTCAAATTGTTGCTGCACAGTTCTACCTGATTGCTGAATTTGAAAACCCATAAACTGTGTTCCTAAATATGAAATTTTAACTAATATACGCATGATTTACACTCCTAAATATTTCAACAAAATTAAAACAATTATAATGGGTATAATTGTTAATATAACTAATGTGTCAGTTTGCTTCCATTCTAGCTTGCGATAACTAGACCTAATAGCGTTAGTATCATAGCCTCTCACTTCCATAGCAATAGCCAAATCTTCGGCACGTTGAAATGCAGATATAAATAATGGAATTAGTAAAGGAATAAATGCCCGTACTCGATTCACTATACTGCCTGCGCTAATTTCAGACCCCCGTGATTTTTGTGATAAGATAATTTTATCTAGTTCAACCATTAACGTAGGTATAAATCTCAATGCAATCGACATCATCATACTTAATTGATGTACAGGTATCTTAATTAGTTTTAAGGGGGCTAATAATTTTTCAAAGGCATCTGTCAGATCTATAGGGCTTGTTGTGAGTGTCATAATTGTTGAAATCATCATAATAAACATCAGTCTCAAAACAATAAATATACCCTCTAAAATACCCTCTGTATCAATAGATATAAAGCCTATTTCAACTAACCGTGTGCCACCTTTAGTTAAAAATAAATGCATGATAAATGTGAATATGAGAAAAATCCAAATTGGTGTTAAACCTTTAATAAGATACCACAACTGTATCCTCGCAGCTTTTAAAATGGAAATAATTAATACAAATAACCATGCATATGTAGCAAATGAATGTGCCAGAAAAATTAAAATAATGAAGAGAAAGACAAATATTAATTTTGCTCTAGGATCTATATGATGAATAAAAGTATTAAGCGGCAAATATCTTCCAATAATAAACTTATCTTTCATTGTTTTGCCACTCCTTATACATTTTTACAAACGACTGTTCTGTTAATGCCAATTTATCAAAATGTATATTATGTTTCTGCTCAATATCTCTTTGTAATTGGACAATATCTGGTACTGCTAAATGTAATTGTTCAACATATGCTTTATCAGCAAATAACTCTTCTGGCGTACATGTGTGTACAATATGTCCTTGCCTCATTATCTTTACTTCTTCGACATAACGTGCAACGTCATTCATTTCGTGTGAAACTAAAATAATAGTTTTTTGTTCTTGTTGCTGTAAATGCTTAATTTTTTCCATAATTTGCTTGCGGCTTTGTGGATCTAATCCAGCAGTCGGTTCATCAAGAATAATAATATCAGGGTCCATTGCTAAAATAGCAGTCAATGCTATTTTGCGCATTTGACCACCTGACATTTGAAAGGGCGATTGTGACATCACTTCTCTTGTAAAACCAAAGTCTAACAATAATTGAAAGGCTTTGTGCTTAACTTTTTCAACATCCATGCCAAAATTTTTCGGTCCAAATGTTATCTCTCTCTCAATTGTATCTTCAAATAATTGAGATTCAGGAAATTGAAAAACCATACCTACATTTTTACGAATCGTACGTAAGTGCTTATCTTTGGTTTTACGCTGAATTGTTACTTCCTTAAATTGCATTTTGCCAGATGTCGGTTTTAACAAACCATTAAAATGTTGAATTAAAGTAGATTTTCCGGAACCTGTTTGTCCAATAATCGCATAATATTTACCATCTTGGAATTCAGTCACTATATTATTAAGTGCTTGATACTCATAAGGCGTTCCCTGTTGATAAATGAAATTAACGTGATTAAAATTAACAGTCATAGTTTATCCACCAATCCTTGATAAGTAACGTATTCTAAAGGATATCCTAATAGTTCATGTATGCGCATAGAAAATGGTAAATCGAGGCCGATATCTTTAAGAGCTGAACCTTGATTAAATATCTCCTCTGGGGAACCACTATGGAATACCGTCCCTTTATCTAACACTATTAAGTGATCCGCCTCCATAGCTTCAGACAAATCATGTGTGATTGAAATAATCGTTACTTCTTTTTCTGCGTTTACTTGTCTAATTAATTGATTCAAATATTGTCTTCCCTCAGGATCTAACATTGAAGTAGCCTCATCCAATACGATAACTTGCGCATTTAACGCTAAAACCCCTGCAATTGCTACACGTTGTTTTTGCCCACCAGATAACGATTGCGGCTCATTTTGAGCATAATCAGTCATATCTACTTCTGCCAATGCCTGCGGAACCACTTGATGCATTTCAGCATGTGAGATTCCTTGATTTTCTAACCCAAAGGCAACATCAAACTCAACTGTAGCACCAACAAATTGATTTTCTGGATTTTGAAAGACGATTCCTACATTTTGACGTACTTCCGTTAATAAATTTTCATTTACTACTTGGCCATCATATAATACCTCTCCACTAGTGGCCTTCTCAATACCTACCATTAATTTTGCAATAGTAGATTTGCCGGAACCATTGTGTCCTACAATAGATGTCCACTTTCCTTTAGGAATAGAGAAGGAGACATCACTCAATGCTAAAGGTTCATCACTTTTATAGTTAAATGAAACATCGTTAAATTGTACTATAGGTGTTGATATGTCTCCCATTTAGACTCCTCCTAAAAGCTTTATATACCTGCTCTATTTTACATGATTTTATAGTCAATGTATATCTTCTGAATAGATAAGATGATTTACTTATATAAATAAAAAAAGCCATAGCTCACACTATAGCTTAAATAAAAAAGCGCGCACCCCATCAAATATTGAGTTCACGCTTTAAACATTATTTGGTTAGATGGGGTACTCTGAGCTAGACAATATTTGTATGTGGCAAACATTATCGTTGCACTCATTTGCTTTATACGTAGTAGCACGTATATTTTATATTAAAATTATACTAATTCGATAATTACTGATTCAGCACCGTCACCGCGACGTGGACCTGCTTTAAGAATGCGAGTGTAGCCACCTTGGCGCTCAGCATAACGTTCAGCAATTTCACCGAATAATTTTTGTACTGCAGTTTGCGTAGTTTCATCTTCGTTTAGAATTTCAACATTGCGCAAAGTTTTAATAGCATTACGACGAGAAGCTAAATCGCCTTTTTTACCTAAAGTGATCAATTTCTCTACAATACTACGTAGTTCTTTTGCACGTGCTTCTGTAGTTTCGATACGCTCACTAACGATAAGTGAAGTAGCTAAATCACGTAACATTGCTTTACGTTGATCAGAAGTACGACCTAATTTTCTGTAACCCATGAGTTGACCTCCTTTTTAATTAATCTTCTTTTCTTAAGCCTAAACCTAAATCTTCAAGTTTGTATTTCACTTCTTCTAAAGATTTACGACCTAAATTACGTACTTTCATCATATCAGCTTCAGATTTATCAGCTAATTCTTGAACAGAATTAATACCTGCACGTTTTAAACAATTGTATGAACGCACGGATAAGTCTAATTCTTCAATAGACATTTCTAGTACTTTTTCTTTTTGATCTTCTTCTTTTTCAATCATGATTTCAGCATTTTGTGCTTCATCAGTTAATCCAACAAAGATGTTTAAGTGTTCAGTCATTATCTTAGCAGCTAATGAAACTGATTCTTGTGGTGTAATAGATCCATTTGTCCACACATCTAATGTTAGTTTATCAAAATCACTACTTTGTCCTACACGTGTATTTTCTACTGTATAGTTTACACGCTCAACAGGTGAATAAAGTGAATCAACAGGAATTACTCCAATTGGTAAATCACTAGTGTTATTTTGTTCAGCTAATGCGTAACCTCTACCCTTATTTGCAACAAGACGGATTTTTAAATGACCACCTTTAGATACAGTTGCCAATTTAAGTTCAGGATTTAAAATCTCAACATCACTATCATGAGTAATGTCACTTGCAGTTACTTCGCCTTCATCTTTAACATCGATTTCTAGTGTTTTATCTTCTTCAGAATAGATTTTTAACGCTAATTTTTTAACGTTCATTATGATTGTAGAAACATCTTCAACCACATTATCTATTGCAGAAAACTCGTGAAGTACACCTTCAATTTCGATATATTTTACGGCTGCACCTGGTAATGAAGATAGTAGGATACGACGTAAGGAGTTTCCTAGTGTAGTACCATAGCCACGCTCTAGTGGTTCAACAACGAACTTACCGAATTTAGCATCTTCACTAATTTCAATTGTTTCAATTCTAGGTTTTTCGATTTCTATCATTTACAAATATCCTCCTTAAGTACGTCGACTAGATTAATACTGTATTTCTCAGTGACCTGCGACAATAACAATAAATTATACGCGACGACGTTTTGGTGGACGACAACCATTATGTGGTACTGGAGTAACGTCACGGATTGCAGTTACTTCTAAACCAGCTGATTGTAATGCACGGATAGCTGATTCACGGCCTGGTCCAGGTCCTTTTACTGTAACTTCTACAGATTTTAAACCATGTTCCATTGCTGATTTTGATGCAGTTTCAGCTGCCATTTGTGCTGCAAATGGAGTTGATTTTTTAGATCCTTTGAATCCAAGTGCACCTGCTGATGACCATGATAAAGCATTACCAAATTCATCAGTGATTGTTACGATTGTATTGTTGAATGTTGAACGGATGTGTGCCACACCATTTTCAATATTCTTTTTCACTCTACGTTTACGAGATACTTGTTTACGTGCCATTTAAAATTTGCCTCCTTTACCTATTATTTTTTCTTGTTAGCTACAGTTTTAACTGGGCCTTTACGAGTACGTGCGTTGTTTTTAGTTTTTTGTCCGCGCACTGGTAATCCACGACGGTGACGGATTCCACGATAAGATGAGATTTCCATTAAACGTTTGATGTTTAAGTTTTGCTCACGACGTAAGTCACCTTCTACTTTATAACTATCTACAACTTCACGGATACGACCTAATTCATCGTCTGTTAAGTCTTTTACGCGAGTATCTGCTGAAACATTAGCTTCTTCTACAATTTTTTGTGCTGTTGTAGTACCGATACCATATACGTAAGTTAAAGAAATAACAATACGCTTTTCACGTGGGATATCAATTCCTGCTATACGTGCCATATTTATTTACACCTCTCTTTTATTAACCTTGTTTTTGTTTGTGTTTTGGGTTTTCACAAATTACCATGACTTTACCTTTACGTTTAATGACTTTACATTTTTCGCAAATTGGTTTTACTGATGGTCTTACTTTCATTTTTATACCTCCCTATATTATGGAGTGACGATTATTTATAACGATAAGTAATTCTGCCGCGTGTTAAATCATACGGAGACATTTCTACTGTTACTTTGTCGCCAGGTAGAATACGAATATAATTCATTCTAATTTTACCACTTACGTGTGCCAAAATCTCGTGACCATTTTCTAATTCTACTTTAAACATAGCGTTTGGTAAAGTATCTAATACTGTACCTTCTAATTCGATTACATCTTGTTTAGCCATTTATTAACTTCCCCCTTTTTACTATAGTTGGTTATCGTGAACAATCAACTATAACCATACGTGTCTATCAGTGCGTGTTAATAAGTTCAACAAAAATAAAAGAATTACTTTCGCTATAGCTCACTCACATTTATTTTTTCAATACGTTAATACTTACTCAAACTATGATGACTGCAATACATAGACCGTACTAAGTTGATTCTACTTTAAGTCGTCTAAGATATTAATAACGTCAGAAGTAACTTCTTTAATATCTTTAGAACCGTCAATGTTTTCAAGTACACCTTTATCTTGATAGTAAGATAAAATTGGTTTAGATTGTTTTACATTAACGCTTAAACGATTTGCAACTGTTTCAGGGTTATCATCTTCACGTTGGTATAATTTACCACCATCAAGATCACAAACGCCATCTACTTTTGGAGGATTGAATACAAGATGATAAGTTGTACCGCATGTCTCACAAATTCTACGACCTGTAAGGCGGTTCATTAATTCTTCTTCAGGTACCTCTATATTGATAACTGCATCAATGCTTCTGCCTAGCTCTTGCATAATGTCATTTAAAGCTTCAGCTTGTTCAATAGTACGAGGAAAGCCATCTAATAAGAATCCTTTTTTTGCATCGTCTTCAGAAATTCTTTCTTTAACGATACCCACAGTAACTTCATCAGGAACTAATTCTCCACGATCCATGTACGATTTAGCTTCTTTCCCTAAATCTGTCTCATCTTTAATCGCTTTTCTGAACATGTCACCAGTAGATATGTGTGGAATCGGGAATTTCTTTACAATTTCACTCGCTTGAGTTCCTTTACCTGCTCCAGGTAAACCCATTAAAATGATATTCATAAGTGCCCTCCTACAATTTATCTACCACCAAAGCCTCTATATTCTTTTTGGCCCACTTGAGCTTCAAGACTTTTCATTGTTTCAATTGCTACACCAATTACAATTAAAAGACTCGTTCCGCCAACCTGAATAGATTGCGGTAAACTCATCACTTTAGTTGCAATTATCGGTAGAATTGCAATGACAGCTAAGAAGATTGATCCAACGAATGTTAATCGATAGAGTACTCTAGTAATATATTTTTTAGTTTGTTCTCCAGGTCTAATACCCGGAACGTAACTTCCTTGTTTCTTAAGGTTTTCTGCCATCTTTTCAGGATTAACCTGTACAAACGCATAGAAATACGTAAACGCAATAATTAGTACTACATATACGATCATTCCAATATTGTTAGATGGATTTGCTACATCTGATACTTTTTGTGCCCAATCAGCATCAGGGAAGAACAGTGTTAATGTTCTAGGTAGTAAAAAGAATGCCATTGCAAAGATAACTGGAATTACCCCTGCTGAATTGACTTTTAAAGGTAGATATGTTGCTTGTGAACCTAATCGTTGCGCTGTTTGTTTCTTCGCATATTGAATTGGTATTTTACGTACAGCTTGTAGTACGAAAATTGCACCAACCGTTAATAAAACCATTCCAACTAGTAATCCAATTACTTTTAACCAAGCCATAGTTACGTCATCTTGTCCGACGAATGCTTGTTGATAAAATTGAATTAATGATGATGGAAGCGTTGATAATATTCCTGCAAAGATAATAATTGAAATACCATTACCAACACCAAATTGCGTAATTTGCTCACCTAACCATATTAAAAATGCTGTTCCAGCTGTTAATACTACAGCAATTAATAAATAACTTGTAATCGATTGATCCATGATCAATTGACCTTTTAAGTAGTTATTAAATTGGAACGCCATCCCTATAGATTGGACGAACGCAAGTATTATTGCAAAATACCGTGTAAAATTATTCAATTTTTTCCTTCCAGCTTCACCTTGTTTTGCCCATTCAGTGAATTTAGGTACAATATCCATTTGTAACAACTGCATTACAATTGATGCAGTGATATATGGCATGATACCCATTGCAAAGATTGAAAAGTTCTTCAAGGCACCGCCACCAAACGTGTTTAACAAGTCAGTGACACCTTGAGAACCTTGTTGACTATCAAAGGCAGCTGGATTAACACCAGGTGCTGGAATATAAGTACCTATTTTGAATATAACTAACATTGCGAGTGTAAAAAAGATCTTGTTACGAACTTCTTTGGTTTTAAAGAAGCTCACAAGCGTTTGAATCATTAGATCACCTCGTGTGCTCCACCTTTAGCATCAATAGCATCTGCTGCAGAAGCAGAGAATTTATGAGCTTTTACTGTCAATTTCTTCTCTAGTGAACCGTTACCTAGTACTTTAATACCAGATTTTTCACTTTTAACTACGCCAGATTCTACTAATAAAGCTGGAGTTACTTCAGTACCTTCCTCAAATTTATTAAGTTGGTCTAAGTTAACAATAGCATATTCTTTACGATTAATGTTAGTGAAACCTCGTTTTGGTAAACGACGGAATAAAGGTAATTGTCCACCTTCGAAACCTGGTCTTACACTACCACCTGAACGCGCTTTTTGACCTTTTTGTCCACGTCCACTTGTTTTACCGTTGCCTGTAGCCGCTCCACGACCGACACGGTTACGTACTTTACGAGAACCTTCAGCTGGTTTTAACTCATGTAATTTCATTTCGGCACCTCCTTAATTATTTTTCTTCTACAGTCACTAAGTGACTTACTTTGTTGATTTGCCCACGGATAGCAGGGTTATCTTCAACAACTACTGAAGAATTAGTTTTTTTCAAACCTAAAGCTTCAACAGTTTTACGTTGTGTTTCCGGACGACCAATAACACTACGAGTGAGGGTAATTTGTAATTTAGCCATAACTCTATTCCCTCCTTAATTGTATAATTCTTCTACTGATTTGCCACGTAATTTCGCAACTTCTTCAGCATTTTTAAGATTTTGTAATCCATTAAGAGTGGCGCGAACCATATTAATTGGAGTATTAGATCCTAATGATTTACTTAAGATGTCAGTAATACCAGCTAACTCTAATACGGCACGAACTGGGCCACCTGCGATAACACCTGTACCAGGTGCAGCTGGTTTCATGAATACACTACCTGAACTGAAAGTTCCTGTAATTGTATGAGGTGTAGTACCTTCAACACGTGGAACTACAACTAAATCTTTTTTAGCTGCTTCAACAGCTTTTTTGATTGCTTCTGGAACCTCTTGTGCTTTACCTGTTCCAAAGCCAACGCGGCCATTCTTATCTCCCACTACTACTAAAGCAGTGAAACGGAAACGACGTCCACCTTTTACAACTTTTGCAACACGATTGATCGTTACAACGCGTTCTTCAAATTCTTTAGTTTCTTCTTCTCTACGAGCCATGTAATTGTCCCTCCTTTAAATTAAAATTCTAAACCGTTTTCGCGAGCTGCATCTGCCAATGCTTTAATACGTCCGTGGAATAAATATCCTCCACGATCGAATACTATTGTTGATACGCCTTTGTCGCTTGCTTTTTTAGCAATTGTTTCGCCTACTTTTGCTGATAATTCAACTTTTGAAGATTCTGCATTAGCAATTTCTTTATCTTGAGTTGAAGCTTGAGCTAAAGTTACACCTTTAACATCATCGATGATTTGTGCATAGATGTGTTTGTTTGAACGGTAAACGTTTAAACGAGGTTTTTCAGCTGTACCAGATAATTTAGTACGAACACGTGCATGTCTTTTCAAACGTACTTTGTTTTTATCAATTTTGCTGATCATTTCAATACTCCTTTCTGTAGAAAGTTATTTATTATTTACCAGTTTTACCTTCTTTACGGCGAACGTATTCACCTTGGTAACGGATACCTTTACCTTTGTATGGTTCTGGTGGTCTAGTTGAACGGATGTTAGAAGCATAAGCACCTACGCGTTCTTTAGAAATACCAGTTACAGTTACAGTTGTGTTTTTCTCAACAGTGAAAGTAATGCCATCTTCAGCTTTAATTTCTACTGGGTGAGAGTAACCAACGTTTAAAATTAAGTCATTACCTTGCATTTGTGCACGGTAACCAACACCAACAAGTTCAAGTGTTTTTGTGAAACCTTGAGAAACACCTTGGATCATATTGTTAATTAAAGCACGAGTTGTACCATGTACTGTTCTGTCATCTTTAGAATCAGTAGGTCTAACAACTTCTAAAGTAGTTTCATCTTGTTTGTATGTCATTCTTTCGTTTAAAGTTTTAGATAATTCGCCTTTTGGACCTTTAACAGTTACATTGTTACCTTCTATGCTAACTGTTACGTCGCTAGGGATGTCAATAATTTTTTTACCAACACGACTCATGTTATCGCACCTCCTTATTTATTATTACCAAATGTATGCTAAGATTTCTCCACCGATATTACGTTTTCTAGCTTCTTTGTCAGTGATAACACCTTCAGAAGTTGATACTAGAGCAATACCTAAACCGTTAAGTACTTTAGGTACTTCGTTAGCTTTAGCATATACACGTAAACCTGGTTTAGAAATACGTTTTAATCCTGTGATAACACGTTCATTGTTTTGACCATATTTTAGGAATAAACGAATTACACCTTGTTTATCGTCTTCTACAAATTCAACGTTTTTTACGAAACCTTCACTTTTTAAGATTTCGGCAATTTCTTTTTTGATATTAGAAGCAGGAAATTCTAACTTTTCGTGACGAACCATGTTTGCGTTTCTTACACGAGTTAGCATATCTGCAATTGGATCTGTGATTGTCATTGATTGTTGCCTCCTTTCAGACTCTTTTAATTACCAGCTAGCTTTACGAACGCCAGGGATTTGGCCTTTATAAGCTAATTCACGGAAACAAATACGGCATAATTTGAATTTACGATATACAGAATGTGGACGACCACAGCGTTCACAACGAGTATATTCACGTACTTGGAACTTTTGTTTTTTTTGTTGCTTAGCAACCATTGAAGTTTTAGCCACTTAATTAGCCTCCTTTTAGAGATTATTTTTGAAATGGCATACCGAATTGTGTTAACAATTCACGAGCTTCCTCGTCAGTGTTAGCAGTAGTTACGATAACGATATCCATTCCACGTACTTTTGATACTTTGTCATAGTCAATTTCAGGGAAAATTAATTGTTCTTTAACACCTAATGTGTAGTTACCGCGACCATCGAATGCAGTTTTAGAAACACCGCGGAAGTCACGAACACGTGGTAATGATACAGCAATTAATTTATCTAAAAAGTCATACATTCTTTCGCCACGTAAAGTAACTTTAGCACCGATTGGCATACCTTCACGTAAACGGAATGTTGCAACTGATTTTTTAGCTTTTGTAACTAATGGTTTTTGACCAGTGATTTGTTCTAATTCTTCTACAGCGTTATCTAACACTTTAGAGTTTTGAACAGCGTCACCGACACCCATATTTACAACGATTTTTTCGATTTTTGGTACTTCCATTACTGAACTATAATTAAATTTCTTAACCAAGCTTTCAGCAACTTCTGTATTGAATTTTTCTTTTAAACGGTTCACAGTGGATCCTCCTTTCAACTAGTTATTAATTATTAGATTTGATTTCTTCGCCTGATTTTTTAGCGATACGAACTTTTTTACCATCTTCGAATTTATATCCAACACGAGTAGGTTCATTCGTTTTTGGATCTAATAATTGTACGTTAGAAACATGGATAGCTGCCTCTGTTTCTAAGATTCCACCTTCAGGGTTAAATTGAGTTGGTTTTTGGTGTTTTTTGATAAAGTTGACACCTTCCACAACGACACGGTCTTTTTTAGGTTCAGTTGATAATACTTTACCTTCTTTACCTTTGTCTTTACCTGCGATAACTTTTACGTTGTCACCTTTTTTGATATGCATGTGTGGCACCTCCTTAAGCTTATATATTATAAAAGATTATTATAGTACTTCTGGAGCTAATGATACGATTTTCATGAAGCTACCTTCACGTAATTCACGAGCAACAGGACCGAAAATACGAGTACCACGTGGGCCTTTGTCGTCACGGATGATGACACATGCATTTTCATCAAATTTGATATATGAACCATCGTTACGACGTACGCCAGATTTTGTACGTACGATAACAGCTTTAACTACTTCGCCTTTTTTAACAACGCCACCTGGTGTAGCATTTTTAACAGAAGCAACGATAATGTCACCAATATTAGCTGTTTTACGACCAGATCCACCTAATACTTTGATTGTAAGAACTTCACGAGCACCAGAGTTATCTGCTACTTTTAAGCGACTTTCTTGTTGGATCATGAGTTAAACCTCCTTTATCTATAGTGTTTATTATATGATTACTGATTCTTCAACAATTTCGACTAAACGGAAACGTTTAGAAGCTGATAAAGGACGAGTTTCTTGAATCTTAACGATGTCCCCTAACTTAGCTGAGTTGTTTTCATCATGAGTTTTATATTTTTTAGAGTATTTTACTCGTTTACCGTATAATTTGTGTGTTTTGTATGTTTCTACAAGTACAGTTACAGTTTTGTCCATTTTATCTGAAACGACTCTACCTACATAAACTTTACGATCATTTCTTTCGCTCACTTTTGTAACCTCCTCTTTCAATTAATTATTGATTAGCTTTACCTTGTTCAATTTCTCTTTCACGAGCAACAGTTTTTAGACGGGCAATCGTTTTTCTGACTGTGCGAATACGTGCAGTTTCCTCTAATTGACCTGTAGCTAACTGAAAGCGTAGGTTAAAAAGCTCTTCTTTCGAAGATTTGATTTGTGCTTCAATCTCTGAAGTGGTTAAGTCTCTAATTTCCTTAGCTTTCATTTGTTTCACCACCCAATTCTTCACGTTTTACAAACTTAGTTTTAACTGGAAGTTTGTGACTTGCTAGACGTAATGCTTCACGCGCAACGTCTTCGTTAACGCCTGCAATTTCAAATAAAATTCTACCAGGTTTTGCTACTGCAACCCAGCCTTCTACAGCACCTTTACCAGCACCCATACGTACTTCTAAAGGTTTTTTCGTATATGGTGTATGAGGGAAGATTTTAATCCAAACTTTCCCGCCACGTTTCATGTAACGTGTCATTGCAATACGAGCTGATTCGATTTGACGAGATGTTATCCAAGAAGTTGTAGTTGCTTGTAAACCATACTCACCAAATGTTACATAGTTACCGCCTTTAGAACGACCAGTTGTTTTAGGACGATGTTGACGACGATATTTTACACGTTTTGGTAGTAACATTATTATTTTCCTCCTTCACTAGTGTTCTTAGTAGGAAGAACTTCTCCACGATAGATCCATACTTTGACACCTAATTTACCGTAAGTAGTGTCAGCTTCTGCGTGTGCGTAACCAATGTCAGCACGTAATGTATGAAGTGGAACAGTTCCTTCTGAATATTGTTCAGCACGAGCGATGTCTGCTCCAGCTAAACGACCTGATACTTGTGTTTTAATACCTTTAGCACCAAGTTTCATAGCTCTTGTAATAGCTTGTTTTTGTACACGACGGAATGAAGCACGGTTTTCTAATTGACGCGCGATGTTTTCTGCAACTAAACGAGCATCTAAGTCAACCTTTTTAATTTCGATTACGTTGATGTGTACTTTTTTATCAGTTAATGAATTTAATTTATTACGAAGTTTTTCAATTTCTGAACCGCCTTTACCGATTACCATACCTGGTTTACCAGTATGAATAGCGATGTTGATACGGTTAGCAGCACGTTCGATGTCTACATGAGAAACTGATGCTTCTTTTAATGCGTTATCAATGAATTTACGGATTTTTAAATCTTCATGTAATAGTGAAGCGAAGTCTTTTTCTGCATACCATTTAGCTTCCCAATCACGAATTACACCGACACGAAGTCCGATTGGATTAATTTTTTGACCCACAGTGTTCCCTCCTTAAATTTTTTATTAAGCTTCTTTAGCTTCTTCTTTACCGTCACTTACGACGATTGTAATGTGGCTTGTACGTTTGTTAATCGCACTTGCACGGCCTTGTGCACGTGGACGGAAACGTTTTAATGTTGGTCCTTCGTTAGCATATGCTTCTTTCACAACTAACTCATCTGTATTCATGTCATAGTTATGCTCTGCATTTGCTAAAGCGGACATTAATAATTTTTCAACAACTGGTGATGAAGCTTTGTTAGTTAATTTTAAAATTGCAATAGCTTCTCCAGCGCTTTTACCTCTAATTAGATCTAATACTAATCTAACTTTACGAGGTGCGATTCTTATAGTTCTAGCAACCGCTTTTGCTTCCATTCGGATTTCCTCCTCTACTTGTTAGAAATTATCTTCTAGTTTTTTTGTCGTCTGCAGCGTGTCCTTTAAATGTACGAGTTGGAGCGAATTCTCCTAATTTGTGACCAACCATATCTTCAGTTACAAATACAGGTACATGTTTACGTCCATCGTATACAGCGAATGTGTGACCGATGAAATTAGGGAATACAGTTGAACGACGTGACCAAGTTTTAATTACTTGTTTTTTCTCGCTTTCGCCTTGAGCTTCGACTTTTTTCATTAAATGATCATCGACGAAAGGTCCTTTTTTAATACTACGAGCCATATTGGCGCCTCCCTTCTTATTATGTGCGTGCAGCCTTTAAGCCGCACACCCAAATAAGTTATTATTATTTTTTCTTACGACCACGAACGATAAGTTTATCTGATGATTTCTTACCACGACGTGTTTTCTTACCAAGTGTAGGTTTGCCCCAAGGTGACATTGGAGATGGCATACCGATAGGTGCACGACCTTCACCACCACCGTGTGGGTGATCGTTAGGGTTCATTACAGAACCACGAACAGTTGGGCGAATACCTTTCCATCTTGAACGTCCAGCTTTACCAACGTTAACAAGTTCGTGTTGAATATTACCAACTTGACCAATTGTCGCACGACAAGTTGAAAGAATCATACGTACTTCGCCAGATCTTAATCTTACTAATACATATTTACCTTCTTTACCAAGTACTTGAGCACTTGTACCTGCAGAACGTGCAAGTTGTCCACCTTTACCAGGTTTTAATTCGATATTGTGAATAACAGTACCTACTGGAATGAATTGAAGTGGTAACGCATTACCTACTTTAATATCAGCTGATTCACCATTCTCAACAACTTGACCTACTTGTAAGTTTTTAGGAGCAATGATGTAGCGTTTTTCACCATCAGCATAAACTAGTAATGCAATGTTAGCTGAACGGTTTGGGTCATATTGGATAGAATCTACTTTTGCAGCAATTCCATCTTTGTTACGTTTAAAATCAATAACACGGTATTGACGTTTGTGTCCTCCACCATGATGGCGAACTGTCAATTTACCTTGGTTGTTACGTCCCGCTCTTTTCGGTAGCGGTTGTAATAATGACTTTTCAGGTGTAGTTTTCGTGATTTCAGCGAAATCTAACGTAGTCATATTACGACGACCATTAGTAATTGGCTTATATTTTTTTAGAGCCATTGTCGTTTACCTCCTTATTGGTAATTTTTTAGTTGAATAGATCGATTGATCCTTCTTTTAATTTCACGATTGCTACGCGTCTTTTATTTGTATAGCCTTGGTAACGGCCCATACGTTTTTTCTTTGGTTTGTAGTTAATGATATTTACATTATCAACTTTTACATCAAAGATTTCTTCAACTGCGATTTTAACTTGCGTTTTGTTCGCACGAGTATCAACGTCGAATGTGTACTTATCTTCAGCCATAGCTTCAGAAGATTTTTCAGTGATTACGGGGCGCTTAAGAACGTCTCTTGCTTCCATTATCCGAGCACCTCCTCAACTTTTTTAGCAGCTGCTTCTGTGATTACAACACTATCAGCGCTTGTTAGGTCTAATACGTTTAAACCTTGTGCTGTAGAAACTTGTACTCCAGGGATGTTACGTGCTGACAATGCAACATTCACATCTTCTGATTCTGTAACTACTAATACTTTTTTAGGTTGTTCTAAGTTTGCTAGTACTGTTTTGAACTCTTTAGTTTTAGGAGCTTCAAAGTTAATTGCATCAACTACTGTTAACGCATTTTCTTGTACTTTGTAAGATAATGCTGAACGTAAAGCTAAACGACGCATTTTCTTAGGCATTTTATAAGCATAACTTCTTGGAGTTGGTCCGAATACGATACCACCACCACGCCATTGTGGCGCACGAATTGTACCTTGACGCGCACGTCCTGTACCTTTTTGTCTCCATGGTTTACGTCCACCACCACGTACTGCTGAACGATTTTTAACAGCATGAGTACCTTGGCGTAATGAAGCACGTTGTAAAGTGATTGCTTCAAATAGAACGTCTTTGTTTGGTTCGATTGCAAATACTGCATCATTTAATTCTACTGAACCTGATTTAGTTCCGTCTACTTTTACTACATCATAATTAGCCATTATGCTTTTTCCTCCTTTCGTCTTTATTATTTATTACCTTTTTTAATTGAAGTTGTGATTTCTAATAAGCTTTTCTTAGAACCAGGTACATTACCTTTAACTAAAATAACATTGTTTTCAGTATCTACTTGAACTACTTCTAAGTTTTGTACTGTTACAGTGTTACCGCCCATACGTCCAGGCATTTTTTGTCCTTTGAAAACTTTTGAAGCATCTGAAGCCATACCAACTGAACCTGGTGATCTGTGGAAATGAGAACCGTGACCCATTGGTCCACGTGCTTGGTTATGACGTTTGATTGCGCCTTGGAAACCTTTACCTTTAGATACGCCTGTTACATCAATAACGTCGCCAGCTTCAAATGTATCAACTGAGACTTCTTGACCTATTTCGTATTCATCAACATTAACGTTTCTGAATTCACGAATGAAGCGCTTAGGTGCTGTGTCAGCTTTTTTAGCATGACCTTCAGCTGGTTTACTAGCATATTTGTTTGTTTTGCTATCTTTTTTATAAGCTTTTTTATCTTCAAAGCCTACTTGGATTGCGTTGTATCCGTCAACTTCTTCAGTTTTCTTTTGTAATACAACGTTTTGGTTTGCTTCTACTACTGTTACTGGGATTAATTCACCGTTTTCTCCGAAAACTTGTGTCATCCCGATTTTTCTTCCTAAGATTCCTTTGGTCATCGAAAGTCCACCTCCTAATTTTTTCTATTATAATTTGATTTCGATGTCTACACCAGATGGTAAGTTTAAGCCCATTAGAGCGTCTACTGTTTTAGGTGTAGGGTTAACAATGTCGATTAAACGTTTATGAGTACGTTGTTCGAACTGCTCACGTGAATCTTTGTCCTTATGCACGGCACGGATAATTGTATAAACTGATCTTTCAGTTGGTAATGGAATCGGTCCAGAAACATCTGCTCCAGAACGTTTCGCTGTTTCAACAATTTTTTCAGCTGATTGATCAATAACGCGGTGATCATAAGCTTTTAATCTGATTCTGATTTTTTGTTTTGCCATAATTTTCCCTCCTTATTCGTCTACATTTAAGTTGATAGACTTCTCCACGAAAACTATCTCACACAACGCCATGGCAAAGCGGCCGGGTGTGTCAGTAACCTTTCGCTTCCTCGCGTTTCCTTAAAGTCCAACATTAGATATGTTACACGAAAAGCATTGATTTATCAAGCTTTTCTACAAAACTTTTATAACTTTTGTCTAACACATACTTTGATATTGTACTTGAATTTGTAGCTCACTTCAACCATTTACCTAAAATTTATGAAATTTATATAATTATTTTAGGTTTAAACCATTCCATATTGTTATAAATTTTTCTGTTCTTACTATATAATAGTTATTGATAGGTGGTGAATGATAATGAAGAACGGAATAAGAATAACTTTGCTTATCCTTAGTACTGTTCTAATTTTAAGTGAGCTTATTTATGGCATTCCTTTTTTAGGTGGTAGTTTAATTTTGAGTTTTGGCTGGCAGCCGCTGCTTATAAATATTTTTCTTTATTTTATAATCGTACTAATTTTGTTTGTTGATCGCCAAAATTCAATCAAGCCTATGCTTATCATCCCGTTACTTGGTATTATTGGTACGTTTATCGCCTTCATACCATTTATAGGAATGATTGTGCATTGGATACTATTCTTTTTAATGCTATTTTTCATACTTGTTGTACTGTCCTCACCAATATACGTACCAAACAAACATGCTAAAGTAGTTTATACGCAAGATCGTTATGGCAATAGATATTAGTTTATTTATGTTGGAACTATACATTATATAAAAAGAGCATTCGGTTTGATGCCGAATGCTCTTTATTATTAACCATGAACAAATACAAAATATAGAATGAATAAGACCATTAATCCATACATCATAGGATGTACTTCTTTATGTCGTTTGGAAATAAGCATTGTTATCGGATAAAAAATGAATCCACATGCGATACCTGTCGCTATAGAATATGACAGTGGCATCATTATTATAGTAATAAATGATGGTACTGCTACTTCAAATTTACGCCACTCTATTTCAGCGAAGTTAGCAGCCATTAAAACACCTACTACAATTAATGCTGGTGTTGTAACCGCACTAGTAACTACTTCCATTAATGGACTGAAGAAGATAGCCAATAAGAAACAAAGGCCGGTTACTACACTGGCAAATCCCGTACGAGCTCCTACAGCAACTCCAGAAGTTGACTCTATATATGAAGTCGTTGTTGTCGTACCAAAGATAGCACCAACAATTGTCGCTAATGAATCTGAAAATAGTGCTCTACCAGCACGTGGTAATTTGTTATTTTTCATTATACCAGCCTGAGTTGCTACAGCTACTAACGTACCGGCTGTATCGAAAAAGTCGATAAATAAAAATGTTAAAATTACTATTAAAAATTGAACCGTAAATAACTGGCTTGGATCTTTGAAAGCTTCAAAAGCCGCTCCGAAAGTTGGCTCAATACTTGGAACTTTACCTACCACACTACTTGGTGGATCAATTAATCCTGTAATCATACCGGCAATAGAAGTTAAAATCATACCAATAAAAATAGCTCCCGGTACTTTTCTTGCATACATAATGACCGTAACAATAATTCCAAAAATTGTTAATAATACTGGTCCATCTGTAATTTGACCTAAAGTAACTAATGTTGAATCGTTATTCGTAATAATACCTGAACTTTGTAAACCTACAAATGTAATAAAGAGTCCAATTCCTGCTGATACTGCCATTTTCATCTGATGCGGTATTGCGTTAATTATGGTTTCTCGTAATCCGGTCAGTGTTAATATGGCGAAGAATATGCCGGAAAATAGTACTCCGGTTAATCCTATTTGCCATGGAATCCCCATTGTTAAGACGACTGTAAAGGCAAAAAATGCATTTAGTCCCATTCCTGGAGCTAAAGCGATAGGATAACGTGCTATGAGCCCCATAAATAATGACCCTACAAATGCAGCAAGCGCAGTTGCAACAAATATCGCACCTTGATCCATTTTCATATTGTCAGAAACGCCATCGACGCCTGCTAAACTTAATACTTGTGGGTTGACGGCTAAAATATACGCCATGGATAAAAACGTAGTTAAACCACCCAGGACTTCTTTTTTATAGTTTGTTTCATACTTATCAAACTTAAAGTATTTTCTCACGGTTAATTCTCCTTTAATTAAAATACCTTAATATTTTAATACCCAAATTGCTAAAACACAATAGTAAATCCGAACTTTTTGTTTTTTAAATGTTTTTAAGTTCGAATTATCTAAAATTTGAGCCCTTTCAATGCATCCTGGAACGGGTTGTTTTCTATTCCTTCATTATTATTCAAATAATTTTTCATATCTTTTTTGGATACTTTTGCATTCTTTTTATTTTTGTGACGTTGATCCATTTGGGTTTGTGTTTCCGTATGACCACACACACAACGATAAGTGGCATCCTTACCTCTACCAAAAAGCGTCATTTTCTTATGACAATTAGGGCAACGTGCATTGGTTTTTCGTTGGACATTTTTCTTTGTTTTACATTTTGGATCCTGACATACGAGCATGGAACCTTGCTTTGTATTTACTTTAATCATAAATTTCCCACATGTCGGGCACTCTGTAGTAGTTAAATTATCATGTTTATATTTTTGCTCGTTATTTTTAATGTCTGTAACTACAGTTTGTGTAAAGTCCCGCATTTCAACCATAAATTGTTTCGCACTATATTGACCTTTCTCAATTCTTGTTAATTTATCTTCCCACTCTGCTGTCAATATTGGTGATGTTAATGCTTGAGGTGCTAATTCTAATATTTGTTTACCTTTTTGTGACACTTTAATTTTGCCATCGCGAGACTCAATAGCATTCATATTAAACAGTTTATCAATAATGTCTGCACGGGTAGCTACTGTACCTATACCTCCAGCTTGTTTTAACGATTGTGCATGCTTGCTATCCTTAAAATCAAAAAATTTCTGTGGATTTTCCATCGCTTTCAGTAATGAACCTTCATTAAAATACGATGGTGCAGTAGTTTCATGTTCAGCGATATGTGTCCGACTCACTGATAATGTTGTTCCTTGCTGCCAGTTGCTGTTCAATGCAAAGTTATGTTGCTCGTTATCATACAACGCTTTAAAACCTAATTGTTGTGGTACTTGCCCATTAAAGGAGAAACTATACTCACCTATATTAATTACTATATCAACCGCTTCATATTGATATGGTGGCATTATATTTTCTAAAAACCTTTGAGCAATCAGCATATAAACTTTTTGTTCTTTAGGTGAGAGCGTGTTTAAATCTGCTCGTACTTCAGTTGGAATGATTGCATGGTGATCTGAGACTTTTTGATTATTAATAAATTTGTCTCTTGTGTTAAATGAACGTGACAGTTGTGCTTTGGCATGCTCTTTTAAATCTGTCCCCATAATTGCCTTTAATCGATCTTTCAAAGTAGAAACCATATCATCCGTTAAATAATTAGAATCTGTACGTGGATAAGTTACTAATTTGTGGCGTTCATACAATACTTGTAATGTATTTAACGTTTCTTTAGGATTAAATCGAAAACGCTTATAGGCATCTTGTTGCAAATCCGTTAAATTATATAATTTTTGAGGATATGCTTTTTTAGCTTTACGCTCAATTGACTGGATACTTGCAGTTTGATGTTTAACTTTCTCACTTATATCCGCAAAAACGTCTTTATTTTTATGTTGTTTCGGAGTTGTACAGTTAAATTTCAAACCTTCTACTTCTATATTTAATGTATAGTATGTTTCTGGTTGGAATTGATTAATTTCATTTTGACGCATTTGCACTAATTGAATCGTTGGTGTTTGGACACGTCCTAAGGAAAGTTGCGCATCATATTTTGTCGTAAGTGCACGAGTCGCATTTATACCAACAATCCAGTCTGCTTCACTTCTTGCTAATGCTGCTTGATAAAGATTATTGTATTGTCTACCGTCTTTAAGTTTATTAAAACCATCTTTAATAGCTTTAGGTGTTACAGAACTAATCCATAATCGTTTAATTGGTTTAGTATTATGCACCTTATCTAATATTAATCGTGCGACGAGTTCCCCTTCTCTACCAGCATCAGTCGCAATAATTATTTCATTTACACTTTGTTTATTGATTAATGCTTTAACTGTTTGAAATTGTTTTTTAGTTTTAGCAATTACTACTGTTTTCATTGTCGACGGAATAATAGGTAAATCTGCTAATTTCCATTCTTGATACGCTTTGTCATATTGTTCAGGAGTTGCATTTGTTACTAAATGACCTAATGCCCAAGTTACTATATAACGATTATTTTCAAAATAACCATTTTTTCCTTCGTTTATATTTAACGCTTTCGCGATATCTTTTCCTACTGAAGGCTTCTCAGCTAATATAAGAGATTTCATAATTTCGCCCTTTCAAATTTATAATAATATTATTGTAACATGTATATAGCACATCTTAGCTTTCAATTCTCATCAAATATACCTATAATTAAAGTAATATATTTAGGCTAGGTCTTTTTATAAAGGAGGTATATATCATGGACACAATTAAACTAAGTAATATCACTCAAATTCAATCATTTATTAATAGCGCAGATCGACATATGGCTTCATATTTATATAAATTGCCACAACAAGAAGATGCATTGCTCTCATTAATTGAACAATCAATCGAGGCACCAGGTGTTTATGCACGCGTTAACGACAATAATCAAGTTCAGATGTTACTGTTAGCTGTCGCCTATGGTGAAAATAAATTTAAGATGATTGGTCCTTTCATAGCACATGGACTTACTGATGTAATAAATGAATTTAATACACTATTCACAGCAATGTACCAAGCATATCCAGCGACAGCAAACTTTAATTTCACTTTTGAAGAAACAGAACAAGATTTCACTGAAGCGATGAAAACAATTAATGCCTACTACAACTTTACAGATTATCATTTAGAGGCAACTTCTGATGTAGGTGAATTAACTCATGAACAAAACATTACCGAATATCATCCTGCTTATTATCGTTCTTTTGGCAAACTACATGAACATACATTTTATCATGATGCCATGACAACTGATGAAATCATTAATTCATTAAAACAAACCAACCACTTATTTACATTCATGTCAGAAGGTGTGTTAAAAGGTTATGTATATTTACAAGTATTTGAAAATGCTCAAACTGCTGAAATTAAATACTTTACCTCCCATTCAGATTATCGCTTTATGGGAATCGCCTTCGATTTACTTAAATATACTTTGCATTATGCATTTGCACACTATAACTTATCAAAAATTTCATTTAAGATACGCAGCAAGAATGCAACACTAGTTGAGCGTTTTGATGAATTAGGTTTTCACATAAATAATGAATTTAAAAAATTTAAATTTGTACTTGCCAATGTTTAATACTGTCTTAATATTTATTATTTCTAAATCACTAATGTTTGTAACTTAACATTATATAACTACTATATAAAGGTAGGTCGAGACACTTATGATGTCTTAGCCTACCTTTTACATTGTTTTAAATACAATTTTTAGTAGTTACAACGACACCCAAATATTGTACTACCCTCGTTTTTTATGGCGTAGCATTATCCGTTACACGAAAAGAACAAACATCATTCCCTCAAATATACTTTCACCTTAAAATAAGGTATTTATCCTCACGTCTTCTGCCCTTTTATGTTTATTCTTCAGACTATTCATTCAAGGAAAAATATAAACGTTCTAAATTAAAACGCTTTCAAAATAAATTTCTTTTTACTAAGTTATAATTTTCCTTTAAAATATATATTTGTAGCTATTCAAATTGTGGATGGCTGAACGTACAAATTCATAGAGAGAGAAGTGAGTAATAGCATGGACTTATTAATTGCACTATTACCTGCACTATTTTGGGGTAGTGTTGTTTTAATTAACGTATATGTCGGTGGTGGCCCTTTCAACCAAATCAGAGGTACTACTTTAGGTGCGTTAATTATCGGGATTATCTTATTGTTAACTGGTAATACAGAATTTGACAAACCAATTGTCATTATCGTCGGTCTGATCTCCGGTGCCTTTTGGGCATTAGGTCAAGGCTACCAATTAAAATCAGTTAACTTAATCGGTGTATCTAAAACAATGCCTATATCAACTGGTTTACAATTAGTTGGTACAACATTGTTTAGTGCCATATTCTTAGGAGAATGGAGTACAGGGACACAAGTAACACTTGGCTTAGTTTCAATGTTGTTATTAGTTATCGGTATTGCATTAACTTCTATTAAAGGAAAAAATGAAGCAGCCGACACTACAAATAACTTTAGTAAAGCAATGGTTATCTTATTAATTTCAACTGTTGGTTATGTTGTATATGTAGTTGTAGCTCAAATTTTCGGTGTAGATGGTACAAGTGCTTTATTCTTCCAATCTATTGGTATGGCCATTGGTGGATTTATTTTATCAATGAAACACGAAACATCAATCAAGAGTACAGCTTTAAATTTAATTCCTGGTATCGTGTGGGGTATCGGTAATTTATTTATGTTCTATTCTCAACCAAGAGTTGGAGTAGCAACAAGTTTCTCATTTTCACAATTACTAGTTATTGTATCAACACTTGGTGGTATCTTCCTATTAGGAGAGCGTAAAGATAAGCGCCAAATGATTGGTATATGGGCAGGAATTATATTAATTATTATTGCCGCATTTATTTTAGGTAATTTGAAAGGTTAACTTGCAGTTTTAAGGAGGAGTTTTTATGTTTAAAGATTTAGAAGGCAAAGTAGTAGTTATCACTGGGGCTGGTAGTGGTTTAGGAAAATCATTCGCCGAAGAATTTGGTAAAGCTCAAGCAAAAGTTGTATTAAATTATTTATCTGACCATCATATTCCAGATGTAGATGCTTCAATTCGTTTGATCGAAGAAGCTGGTGGACAAGCTATAAAAGTTCAAGCGGACGTTTCAATAGAAGACGATGTTAATCGTTTGGTAAATACAGCTATTGAACATTTTGGTACGTTAGACATTATGATGAACAATGCTGGATTTGAAAAACCAATCCCTACGCATGAAATGTCTGTTGCAGAATGGCAAAAAGTAATTGATATTAACTTAACTGGAGCATTTATGGGAGCTAAAGCTGCTGTGAATCATTTTCTACAAGAGAACAAAAAAGGTGTTATTATCAATACCTCTAGTGTACATGACACTATACCTTGGCCAAACTACGTTAACTACGCAGCAAGTAAAGGTGGACTTAAATTAATGATGGAAACCATGTCTATGGAATATGCACAATATGGTATCCGTATTAATAATATATCTCCTGGGGCTATTGTTACTGAACATACTCGTGAAAAATTCTCTGATCCAGAAACACGTGCTGAAACTCTAGAGATGATTCCTGCTAAAGAAATAGGCGAAGTACAACAAGTTGCTAACGTCGCGCTATTTTTAGCTTCTGATTTCTCTAATTACATTCACGGTACAACAATTTATGTTGACGGTGGAATGACGAACTACCCTGCCTTTATGGGTGGAAAAGGATAAATCTAATATTGCAAAAACAAGTTCGAGACAATCATGTCTTTGACTAAAAAATAAACGTCAATTTCTATTGAAAAGATATAGAAATTGGCGTTTTCTTTAGATTTATGAAATATCATCACTCAAAATTATTCTTTAACATTTTGTTTTCGACGGTTATTATGTTTTAAATAACAAAATGTAAATTGTACCTACTGACTTCTAATAAAATAGTATGCGTGAGAGACTACAGGCTCGAACCATACACCAAGCAAGCATGCACGGTCAAAACCAAATGTTTTCAAATATAAAATTAAAGTTTTCATTGGTAATTTAAATTATGTACTGCGAAAATCTTTATACATAAAGTACATCGTTTATTTATTTTCGTAATATTAATCAACTCGTACGAATTGACCTTTTTTGAATAGAAAAATATAAATTGTCCCGATTTTGAATCGTGCTGACGTCCGGGGAAATAGTATGCGTGAGAGACTATTGGCTCGAACCATACCCCAGGCAAACATGCACGATCAAAATCAAATGTTTTATATATAAGGAGGACCAATCCATATTAAGGATTGGTCCTCTTATTTTGAGCATGGAAATTTATATCCAATCTCATTTTGTTATATAAATAGCGCCTGATAAACATAAATAATTACTATACTAATCACTATCGTCAAGTTGGTAACCATGCCAACAATCGGTAAAGTTTTATATTTAAATTGTATAGAGTACGGAATAATAGACACACCTACTGGTAACAACCATGTTATCAATAATGTTGTTTTAATCATTGCATCATCTACAGGTAAGAAAAAATACACCAGTATTCCTGCAATTAATCCTAAACCATAATGTAATGATAAATATTTTAACACCAATGGTAAGTAACGTTTTTCAATATTAAAACTCAACATTAAACCAAGTAATAACATTGATAATGGCATGTTAGCCTGTGACAATACTGAGAAAAAGTCAATAACAGGCTTAGGAAAATGAATATTGAGCAAATTTAAAATAAACATAATCATATAAGTCATTAAAGGCACAGATTTCACAATATTTTTACCTAAATATTTGAAATCAAAGCTATCCGGTCCTTCACTAAAATAGCTACCAACGAAATAAGTAACACCAAACATTATGATAGCGCCACCGATGTCTGCCATTCCAAAGTAAATCATTCCTTTTTCAGGCCATATCGCCTCAACTAACGGATACGCAAATAAACCTATATTTAAAGAAGCTGTCATCATTCCTACTGTCCCACGAACTTGGTTATCATGATTTAAAAAACACCAAATCACAATAATCTTTGCTAAAACACCAAAAATGATCATCATAATAGGTAAAATTGATAATGAAAGGTCCAATTCTGCTTTATTTAAATTAACAATGACTAAAGAAGGAAGCGTAATATTAAGTACTAATGTAGCAAATATTTGGCTATCATTAGCTTTAAAGTATTTTAACTTTTTTAGACCATACCCTAATGCAATAAGTAAAATAATTATAATGAATTGTTGCGTCACTTTAATCCTTCTTTCCAACATACATTTCGTTTTCAATACATTTTCATACTATAACACTTTTGTACTTGTTTTAGAACCATTCAATTCCATGTTATAATTTTATCTAATATATAATTAAATTAAAGGAGATATTATAATGGATTTAAATTCTAAATTAGCAGAACTTAAAGATGATTATATTAGATTACAAAATGACTTAGATAAAAGAGAGTCAGTAAATCAAGATACCGATCCTTTACACCGTCAATTAGCTCAAATTGAAAATGAAATTGCTGATATTCGTTCAAAAATGCGTCAAAAAGAAAGTGAATAACATTCTAGTCAGCACTTTTGTTTCATGCTAAGATTAAAGGCGAACTTTGAAAGGATGTTAGATATGCAACTTTACTTGGTATTGTTACCTATACTTTACTTAATTGTGAGTTATATAAGTATATATAAAATGAATACAATATTCACTCGCATTCTACGAATAATAATGGCATTATTGTTATTATTCGTTGTAGCAGTCACTACACTATCTTTCCCATTGTCTAATTGGTGGGTATTTGTAGTATTACTATTACTCGTAGGTAATGTAGAAGTAACTGCATTTAAATATGGTAAGCAAGATATTAAAGGTGTTAAAATTTTAAACATTTTAACAGCGATTTTACTCGTTATCTATATCATTTTAACACTTGTACTTTATTAATTTGCTTGAACTAAAAAAATAAAACCACTGATATAGCNNTATCAGTGGTTTTATTTATATATAAAGCTATGGTTACTCAATGAGATGCTATTTACTGTTCAATAAGGTAACTAAGCATAATTCATTTCACAAAGTTAAGTTTGACTATTTTCTTTTTATTTTTTTAGAAACTGTTATTTTGGCTTTTGTTAATTTAGGTTTTACATTTTCAATCACTTGATACAGTGGTTTATTGAGTACGTAGTCAAATTCACCAATTTTTTCACTTAAATATGTGCCCCACACTTTTTTGAAAGTCCACAAGCCATAATGACTTGAATCTTTGTCAGGGTCATTGTCAGTACCACCAAAATCATAAGTTTTTGCGCCTTGTTGTCTTGCGTATTGCATCATAGCAAATTGCATATGATGATTCGGTAAAAAGTCACGATATTCATTTGACGACGCACCATATAGATAATAAGATTTGTCGCCTGCAAACATGAGTAACGCGCCTGATAAATACATACCATCAGGATGCTTTTGCTCTAAAGTCTCCATATCTTGTATCAACGCTTGTGTTTTTTCTACCTTATTATCTACATCATTTATTTTATTTAAAGTTTTTTTATCTTGTTTTTTCTCAAGTAACTTCGCTCGCTCTTGTTCTAGTTGTATCATTTCTGCTCTCAAATCTGTTAATACAGGTTTTGGTTCTAATTTAACTAAAAAGAGCTCTGCATCACCATCTTCATGTAATGCATCATATATATTTTGAAAATATGAAATATCTCGTGTTAAGAAACCATCACGTTCACCTGTAATTTTCATTAAGTTTGCAAACGTTTCTAAACCATCACGCCCTGCACGTTCTACGGTAGTGCCTCGTTTCAATGCTAATCTCACCTTAGAACGATTACGACGTTCAAAGCTTTGAATTAAACTTTCATCGTCTTTATCTATTGGGGTAATCATCGTCATACGTGGTTGAATATAATCTTTAGATAAGCCTTCTTTAAAGCCTTTATGTTTAAAGCCTAGTTCTTTTAAATGTTTTAATGCTGTTGTGCCATTCTCCACTTCAACATCTGGATCAATTTTAATCGCATAGGCCTTTTCTTGTTTGGCAACTTGAATAGCATATTCTAACAACGCTTCAAGTGCTAATTTATCATTATAATCTGTGACAAAACCACGAGAAACATAACATAGTGTGAAAGGTAGTTTCGGTACTTTTTTAAATAACAGCTGGCCAACTCCTTTAACTTCGCCATTTTCTCCAACAGCGATACGTTTAGAATACCAACCTGTTAGTTGTTTCGTTTCAGCCCATTTTGTTAATTGGAGCAAATCACCATTAGGATGATTTTTAACAAAAGCATCATGGTCTTGATTTGTGATATTCATCTTTTCCATATTATTCTTTTTCTCCTTTGTCTATACGATGATTTAATTATACAATGCTTGCCGCTTTCTTTCACGTTGTAGCTTCAATTTTGTTATAATTAAAGAAACACTTAAAATGAGGTATTTGTTATGCGTATTATAATTATTCTGTTATTATTAGTTGCCAATTTGTTTGTATTTATACAATCCGCATCACAAACGTTATCAATTGATAATTTAAGTTTACGTATTTTACTTGTTGCGTTGACGTTAGTATTGTCAACATTCTTTTTGTTATTAAGAAGCAATAAGGTTGCAACCTACTTATCAATTATAACATTAATTTTTTCTCTAATACACATTATCTATATCGCACATACTGCATATGAATATATTTATTAATCTGCATCAAATCGATATCTGATCCCTCTAATAATAAGCGAGTATGATGAAGTAGCCTTTTCATCCTTTAAAATTACAGTATGGTACTTAGAAACCTGACCATCATATATTTCATACACTATAGTGTCATTGGGTAATTTTAATGATGTGTAGGTTTCTGTATCATCAATAATTTCCATATCGAACCAAGTTTGCCATTTTTGAACAGTCACTGCGCGTTCAGTACTATCGATACGTATTTGCTTTACAGTGAATTCTTGTTGCTGAAATGGGGCCAACTTTTTATTTCTAACAGCAAGTGGTTCCTCCCATTGTATGAAAAATGGCGGTTTTACTCGATAATCTGGATCGGCTATGTACAACAAGCGCCAATGTATTTTATTCCCCTTTTCATCTACACGATGCATATTGACAGGTCCGACAACATCTACATCTTTGGCAATTAATTGCTGTTTTACTAAATCTAAATCATCTGTTTGAAACGCCACTGTTTTTAAACCTTGAGCAAAGTTATCTTGAATTATTTTAGATGGAAACGATACTCTACCTTCTTCTGACTTAGTAATTTTCCGTAATATTTCAGCATTATAAACATCCAATAACTCAATATACGCATTATCCAAGTACACTAAGCGATTAAAAGTTCCCAATTTTTCATGTTTTCCCCCATCATAAATACGCAGTAATTCTCCCGGATATTTAAATGTTTGAAGCTGATTTATATAATGAATCATGTGATCTAATTTTAGATTCAACTTAATTCCCCCTATTGCTTTATTCACCTTAATCATAACAAATCAACGCTGACTTTACCGTTAAAAACAAAAGTAATAACTTACTATAGTTATCTATTCTCAAAATATATTACACAGCTATTGATTTATATTGCTATTTACCTTACAATGGGGTTTGTCACAAAATAAGGTTAGCAAAGCTAACTATTTCTTGAAGGAGTTTGTTATGGATACCAAAAATTTATTCAATAGTTTAACCGCTGTATATAGACCTTATGTCAAACTATTCCAACCAATATTTGAGCGATATGATTTATATCCAGCCCAATGGTTAGTGTTAAAAGATATTGGCCTCAATGCACCGACGACACTCGTTCAAATTTCAAAGAGACGTGCAATTGAAAAACCAACAACGCGTAAAATACTAAAAGTACTATCAGAAAAAAATTTGTTATCTGTAACACAAGGTAAAGACAAAAGAGAACGTATTTTGACTTTATCACTTCAAGGTCAATCCCTATATGACGAAATCAATAACCAGATTGAATCTGTGCAAGAACAAATCGTTGCAGACACAGGATTAACAGCAGATGATTTAGCAACAACTATCAAAACTGTCACAGCAATTCATTCACAATTATCAACACTTGAGGAGGAATAATGTGTGGCTCAATCAACACTAAAATCGCCCATATGGACAAAAAGTTTTAATATTAATTTTCTAACTAATTTTTTAGTCTATTTATGTATGTATCTATTAATAGTTATAATTGCTAGTTATACTAAATCAACTTACAATGTTTCTGATAGCGTGGCTGGACTTGTTTCTGGCCTTTTTATTATTGGTTCATTAATTGGTCGATTTGCTACAGGGAAGTATGTTAATAAAATAGGACCAAAACGCATTTTATTAATTGGTTTAATCTTGTTAATTATAACGCAATTATTTTATTTTATTGAAGGTTCTATTACTATTCTAATGATTACTAGAATTCTTAATGGTATTGCTACCGGAGTAACAACTACAGCAACAGGAACTATTGCAGCTTATGTAACACCAGCTGAACGTAAAAGTGAAGGTATCAGTTTATTTTCATTAAGTTTAGTAATCGGTGCCGCAATTGGGCCATTTTTTGGTTTATTATTAATTGGTGCTTTCCCTATTAGCTTCTTATTCACTATTTGCTTATTGTGTGGCATCGTTAGTTTGTTAATATCTTTCTTCATTAATATTCAATTTGACATTACACAACCTGCGAAAACACCATCAACAACTCCCAAAAAAGCCTTTGACATTAATAATTATATAGCAAAAGAAGCTATACCGGTTGCTATTATTATGATGATTGCAGGCTTGAGTTACTCTTCAATTTTAACGTTCTTACAATTTTTTGCTGAAGAGATTAATTTAGTAACGTTATCAAGCTATTTCTTTATATTCTATGCTATTGCGTCATTAATTACACGACCAGTAGCTGGTCGCTTAATGGATGATAAAAATGAAAATGTGGTGGTATATCCCGCATTTATATTCTTAATACTAACTTACTTTGTCTTAAGTATAACTGATACTGGTTGGATGCTTATAGTTGCCGGGTTATTACTTGGAGCAGGTTACGGTAATATATCATCGAGTATGCAGGCAATTGCCATCAAAGTATCACCACCTGCAAAATATGGTATCGCCACATCTACTTATTTTATAGGTTTAGATTTAGGTCTTGGTTTTGGACCATATGTATTAGGATTTATTACATCTACACTTTCATATGGTCAATTGTATGGCATAATGGCTATTATGATCATATTTACGACCTTCCTCTATTTCTTTGTTCACGGACGGAAAGTCAAACGCAGTCAGCTCTAATATAAAAATAAAAGCAGGTCAATGCCTATGCGCATTGACCTGCTTTTATAATCTGTTTTTTATGTAGGTATTACACTCTAACTAAACAAGATAAAATTGTTATTTCACTAATTGTGTCGTTTCAATCGCTGACGTTATATCTTGTAACAATGTTAATTGTTTATCATCAAAATAATAAAAGACTTGGCGTTCATCTGACTCTGAACGTACTTTAGAAATAAGTTCTTTTTTATAAATCTTACGAATAATGACATCAATTTTACTTGTATCCCATAACATCTCAAAATGCAATGTATCACGCAATACCTTGCCGCTAATTTTTTCTGCTTCAAACACTTTGTATAATACTACGAATTCTTCCATTGATAAACCTTGCGTCGTTTTAAGCCAGTGCTTTAATTGACTTAAAGCCTTTTCAGATGCGATAAATTGTTGAACTTTATTTTCCATATTAAGACCAGCCTCCAGTAATTTTCTAGTTGTTTTTAAATTTAAAATGGCTTTATTTATAGTAATATGCTTTTAAAATATTATATAACAGTTCCATCTTTAAATCTATAATTTTTAGTTTTTAGTTTTAACTAGGTGTTTTGCAATGTTATTTAAATTAATATTATGTATTTCACTTCTTAAGCATTGATAAAGTTACAATTTTTATTATAGTAATTTTTTAAATTCAACTATTTGAACATTACCTAAGATAATAATGTAGTACGTTAATAAAAATAACTTTAGCTTTAATTGCCGCGAAAAAAATAAACGCATTTCATCTGTTTGCATAAAAAATTCCCTTTAAAGTCGAAACTTTAAAGGGAATAGCTAATTATTATAATAGATAGTTATTACAAATTTAAGTTAAGTAATATTAACCACCTATATAGTTCATATTAATTTTTTGGCGTTTACGGTTAGCTACAGTTTGTTCTGTACGTTCATCAGAATAACGATCGTCTCTTACACCCCATAATGCTTTAAACTTAGCTTTCAACTCACTATCTGTGGCACCATTTCGCATAAAGTTTTTCAAATCAAAGCCATCAACAGCACTAAATAAACAGCCATAAAACTTGCCATCAGATGACAAGCGTGCACGCGTACATGTCGAACAAAAAGATTGTGATACACTTGTGATCAATCCAAACTGTGCACCGTTATCATTATGACGATAATATTTAGCTACTTCTCCGTAGTATTTCGGTGGAACAGGTGTAATATCATAAGCTTCTTCGATTGTGCTAAGCATCTCATCTTTTGTAACCACCTTACTAAAGTCCCAACCATTATCATTACCAACATCCATAAACTCAATAAACCGAATTTCGATTTTTTTGTCTTTAAAATATTGTATCATTGGTAATATTTGATCATCATTGACTCCCTTTTGAATAACTACATTAACTTTAACTTTAAAACCAATTGCAATGGCATAGTCAATTTGCGATAAGATGGTTGAAGCTTTAATATTACGATTGTTAATCGCTTGGAACACCTCATCATCTATTGCATCTAAACTGACATTGATACGACGTAAGCCCGCATTATATAAATTTTGACCATGTTTTTTTAACAGCAATCCATTTGTTGTTAAGCCTATATCTTCTATCGCTTCAATTTGCGATAACTGCTCAATAAATTTATATAAATCACGGCGTAATAAGGGTTCGCCACCAGTTATACGTATCTTTTTCACACCTAAGTCAGTGTAAAGCTTAGCTATTCGCGTCATTTCATCAAAAGTTAGCAATTCATCTTTCGGTAAGAATACAAAATCATCACCAAATATTTCCTTTGGCATACAGTAGTCACAGCGAAAATTACATCTATCAGTTACTGATAATCTCAAATCACGAATTGGTCTTCCTAATTTATCCGTTATTTGTTCGCTCATCTTAAAGCCCCCCTTACTGCTTTAATGTTTGCTCTAAAGAGGCTAAATCTTGTTGGTAGTTAATATTTTTATACCAATAGTCAGGTGCATTTATCTTTTTCACATCTAACCAATCATGTGCCACTCGTGTGTACACATTTTTCAAACTATAATCACCGGAATTTAAAGCACGCTCGATAACTTTAAATGTATTAGGACTATAGAATGCAATTGTTGGTATCGGTCGCTCATCTGCTATAAAACCTGCTATATCTAATTGATCTTCAATTAAATGTTCCACCATAAATTGATAAAGGTTACTAATAGCTTTTTGCGTTATCATAGGTGTGTCTACGGAAATTACAAAAAACAGTTCTTCTTCTTTATAATGCCCCATAACTGTATAGATTCCTGCCAAAGGGCCTTTATCACGATGTAGTGGATTGTCGACAAGTACATCTAAATGTTCAAATTTTTTCTCTAATTGTTCATTGGTGCTAATAATAATTTGATTAAACATATTAGTAGCATTGAGTACTTCAATAATGCGTTGATAAAAATATTGCCCTTGTATTTGTGCAAATGCTTTTTGATCGCCGAAACGTTCTGATTGGCCTCCGGCAAGGATAATTGCTTTCATTTCTCTATTAACCTCCGCTAACTGGTGGAATCAATGCTACAATATCCATATTTTTCACCGTATCATTGTCTTGGACGAACTCTTCATTAACAGCTATTTGATACGTTTTTTCTGACACTTCAGGATATTTAGCATTGATTGTCTCTTTTAATTGTTTAACTGATATACTATCATTTATTTCTATAATTTCAGTATTTTTCTTCAAAATTTCTTTTAATTCGGCAAAATACAGAATTTGCATAGTTATCTCCTTTCAACTGCATCATCATAATAACCACGTTGATGACCTTGCCATTGTGCACCGTCTTCCCAAATTTCTTTTTTCCAAATAGGTACAATCTCTTTAATACGCTCAATTGCGTACTCATTCGCTTGATATGCAGCTTTTCGATGTGGTGCAGCCACACTAATTAATACTGCAATATCTGAAATATTCAATGGCCCAATTCTATGTACAATTGCTATAGTCGTACCAGGCCACTCTTTTGAAATTTCATCACCTATTTGAGCTAACTTTTTTTCTGCCATTGGTATATATGCTTCGTATTCTAGATATTGAGTCTTCACACCTTTAGTCCACTCTCGGACATGTCCTGTAAATACTACGACAGCACCTTTATGCGCATCGACTACAAATTCTCTATATTGTTCTGGTTCGATTGGTTGCTCAATTACTTCAAACTGCTTCATGTTATCAACCCTTTAGCTGTAATAAATGACCGTAACCATAAATTATAATCGTTTAAAGCTTCCTGATCATTCAATGTTAAACTATATTGAACATTGGTCAACGTTAATAGTTCAGTCAATGCTTCTTGATCTCGATAAATAACAACCTTATCAAAATCTTCATGTTTAAAACCTTCTACCAATGTAATATCACAGTCTATTGTAACAGATGAGTCAATCAGTGTTGAAAGGTTCTGCTTTGGTTGGCGTGTAACGGATTGTTGAACATAATTACCTTGCACAATAGCTTGATCAGCTCCGGCATTAAAATGTTTCATATGATCCACGTTACTATGTTGTAAAGTGATTTCATCGTCTATGTGACCGTGATTTTTTATTGTCACAACACGCAAATTGTGTGCTTTCAACAACGCAACTGTATGTTCCATTAATGTCGTCTTACCTGAATTTTTATATCCTACAATTTGCAAAATCATAACAATAATTCCGTTTCAAATGCTGTAGAATCAGTTAATATGACATCAACCGTATAACCTTTTTGATACCCTCGTGTTCCGCCTGGTAACATAATCATCGCATTACTATGTGCAATAGCAATGACGGCACCTGATTTATTGAAGCCTGAAGGTACTACGGTCATTTCTTTGCCGTTAAACGTTGTTGTGGCACGGATAAAGCGACTAAAAGGATTAGGCTTTGCAAAGGCTTCCATTAATGTAGCTTGTACAATTTGAGGATAGATTGCATTTGCCCCCATCATGGCATATACAGCTGGTTTGACAAATAATTCAAAACCAGTAAAGCAGGCTGATGGGTTACCGGATAGACCAAATAAATAAGTGTCCTTTGTTACTGCAACTGTAGTCACACTACCGGGACGCATCGCTACTTTGTTAAACAACACGTTTGCTTGTAATGCCTCGTAAATAGCAGGCAAGTAGTCGAAGTCGCCAACTGAAACACCACCTGTTGTAATTACAATATCATGTTCTTCTGTAGCTTGTTTAACCACTGCAATACTACTCTCTAAATCATCATGTTGTATTTTATACACTTTACTCGTGAGCTTGTGTTTAGTAATGAGTGCATTAATCATTGGACCATTAGAGTTTCTTATTTTTCCAGGTTCCAATGGGTCAGCAACATCTAACAGTTCACTGCCAGTAGCAATAATTGCTACGCTTGGTTTTCGATAAACTGGAACTTCAGTATAGCCATATGTAGCTAATACTGCGATAGCACCTGCATTAATATGTTGTCCTCGCTGTAAAACGACATCATTTTCTTGTGTTTCTTCACCTTGTAATGACACATTTTCATGATGTTCAAAAGGTTTTCTAATAGAAAATGAGTCGTCATCTTCTATTGTTTGTTCTAACATCACGACTGCATCTGCACCTTCTGGAATAGCTGCACCAGTCATAATTCTTATAGCTTCACCTTGTGCTAATGTTTTGTCTGATACCGACCCTGCTCCGATATGATCAATCACCCTAAATGTTTTTCTATGTTCTCCACTCGCATTTTGTGAGTCAACACTTCTAATAGCAAATCCATCATATGGCGATTTATTAAATCTTGGGATGTCATAAGTTGCAATAATATCTTGCGCTAAAATGTAACCTAAACTTTCATCTAATGCTACTGTAGTAGTAGGCATAACAAAGCTTTCTTTTACAACACGCTCAATTGCATCTTTAACTGGTATGGGCGTTCTCTTTTCTACAGTCATTGTATTGCTCCTTTCAAAATATAATTCATGTTATAATATGTCATGTTGAGGAGGTAAATTATGTCTGATTTTACACATATAAATGAACAAGGTAACGCTAAAATGGTAGATGTTTCCACTAAAGATATTACAAAACGTTCAGCAACTGCACACTCAAGTATTACCGTAAATGCTAATATTTACCAGCAAATTATCGAGCATACGAATCACAAAGGTAATGTACTTAATACAGCTCAAATTGCAGGCATTATGGCTGCTAAAAATACTGCTACAATAATTCCTATGTGTCACCCATTACCTTTAACAGGTATCGATGTTAATTACCGTTGGCATACAACTGATTCGGAATATACACTTAATATTGAAGTAACAGTTTCTACTACCGGTAAAACTGGCGTAGAAATGGAAGCTTTAACCGCTGCATCTGTAGTTGCATTAACTATTTATGATATGACGAAAGCACTAGATAAAGGTATGATCATTGGTAACACGTATTTGGAAGCAAAATCTGGAGGTAAGTCCGGAGACTATCAACGTAATGGTAATACCAACGACTTGGAATAGCATTGAATACGATTAAACGCATATACGAAATGATATGCGTTTAATTTTTTTTAGTCATCTCATGTACTAAATGTGTCAATTCGACACGGATTAATTTGGTTATGGCTAATCGGATTGCACCTGTAGAACCGGGTAGGCAAAAGATTAATTGTTGATTCATCGTTCCACCCAACGCTCTTGACAACAACGCACGGGTACCAACATCCTCGGTATAACTTAAATATCTAAATAGTTCACCAAAGCCTTCTATTTCTTTGGTCAACATCGGTTTCACGGCTTCAATCGTTACATCTCTTGGAGCTATTCCCGTACCTCCAGTGGTAATAATCACATCTATTGCTAAACTTTTCCATGTTTCAATTACTTGCTGAATCGACACTAAATCATCTTTGACAATTTCGTACTGCTGAATCACTACTTCATCCGACATCTCAGTAAGTAATTCTTGTATTAATTGCCCACCCTTATCTGTAGTTTTATCTCTCGTATCTGAAACTGTTAATACGGCACAATTAATTGGCCTATTCAACTTCACATTCGTATGCACTATTATCCCCCCCTTTTAACCAAATAATTTATTCACTAAAGTGGCGGCTTGTGCTGGCTTGGTCATACCATGAATGAGCAATCTACCATTTTGAAAACTTATAATACGATGTCCTTCATATTGAAACATTATCATATAATTATTAGATTTAAATGGAATTGCTTTAGCTATTAAAAATTGATGCAACATTTCCTGGGAAATAGTTGGATTATCAAACTGTACAGTATCTCTTCCACATAGCGTTGCATATTGTTTATTCGCTTGTGTTAACTCGGTAAATTGTGGGTGATCGCCACATGTCTCACAATCTGCTCGATGCATTTTGCTAAAACCAAAGGCATGATGTTCTCCTGACCACACGTCCCCATAAGTATATTTAGTGTCAACTTCAGCACCTACGATTAACTTGAGTGCATCTTTAATTTGGAGACTTGTTGTCATGGTAACTGCAGGTTGAATCACACCTACAGTATCACACGTCATATTAATGGCAGGTAATTGTGGTAACAAGCAATTAAAACACGGTGTCTTACCGGGACTAAAAACAGCTTCAACATAAGTACTTTGAACTACGCCACCATATATCCACGGAATACGCTGCTTATATGCAAAACCATTAATTAAACGTCTAGTATCAAAATTATCTGTAGCATCAATAATTAATGTTATATTGTGCCCATATTGTTCTAACGTTGCAGGTGTCACATGTTCTACATATGCGTGAATATCGACATCACTGCTTATTTGTTTTAATGCTTGTTCGGCAGCTATTGCTTTAGGTAGCGCTTCAAGCGCATCTTGTTCAGTAAATAATGTTTGTCTTTGCAAGTTACTATACTCAATATAATCACGATCTATAATAGTTATTTCACCTATACCTGCGCGCACTAGCCCTTCAGCTACATGTGTACCCAATGCACCCATACCTATAATTAAGATATGTGCTTTAGCAATCAATGTTTGACCTTGCTGACCTATGTTTTGAAATAATATTTGCCTAGAATAACGTCCATTAGTCACCTTAATACCCCTTTTTTTATCGTTAACTTCATTATAGAACTTGTAGTCACCTGTAACAATAGTTTCAAACAAATCATAGATTTATTTCATATTTATCTCAATTGACAATTAATTTATGCAACATAATTTTGGCATTGCTTTGACCTGATTCCTGTGGAAATAGCACGCGTCGAAGATTACAAGATGAGACAGTGTCCACGGAAAGCGTGCAAAAAAACTGCCGACAAAGTCAATACTTGTCGACAGTCTAAGAGTAACACCCTTATATGCTACTCTTTTTCCCCTTCTATTGTTATAATCTCATCTGCTAATTGTTGTGCTTCAAAATTTGAATGGGTAACAAAAATCATAGGTATTTGCCATAATTCAAATATTGTTCTTACCATGGACATACTATTTTCTTTAGTTAAGTCATCAAGGCTAGAAAACGGCTCATCCAATAAAATCAAGTCAGGTTTAGTGCTCAGGGCTCTAGCTAATGCCACCCTTTGCGCCTCACCACCAGATAAAGTTGCGGGGTATTGTTTTACTAAATCAGAAATATTTAACTTCTGCATTAACTGCGTAATATGTTGTGACATTGGAGTCATAAAAGTGAGATTTTGCAATACCGTCATATGTGGAAATAATTGATAATCTTGAAACAAATAGCCAATATTACGTTTTTGAATTTTCACTTGCTGTTCAACTTTAGTATCCGTCAAAGTTTTATTGCCGATTTTAATAAATGCTGAATCTGGTTGAGTTAGTCCTGCAATAATGTTAAGAATAGTAGTTTTACCAATACCTGATGGCCCTTGTATAGCATAAATTTTAGGTTCGTCATCATTAATTTGAATTTGAATTTTGTTTAATTGTAACTGATGTGATAAAACAATATGTAACATTAATCCCCCTCCAAATAACGTGACCTATTCATTAAATTCAATGCTCCAATAACTGAGACTGCAAATGCAATAAGCACAAGTACCCATAACCATGCTTGATTTTCTTTGCCTTGTTCTACTAAAAAGTAGATTTCTAAAGGTAACGTATTGGTTTTATTCGGTATATATCCGGCAACCATTAACGTCGCTCCAAATTCACCAATTGCACGAGCAAAGCTCATCATAATACCGGAAATTATAGGTCTTTTCGCTAACGGTAAAATGAGGCGAAAGAAAATTCTCCCTTCGCTAGCACCCATAGTTCTAGCGGTATTCAACATTTTTTTATCTATGCTACGAAACCCTTGTACTGTATGTTGATACATTAATGGAAAACTGACAATAACAGATGCAATAACTGCGCCTGTCAGCGTAAAAATAACAGGTATATGTAATACATTAGTTATAAAACCACCGATATAATTGTTTGGTGAAAAAATAATTAATAAAATAAATCCCAACACAGTAGGAGGTAAAACGATTGGTAAAATAATCAAACTTTCCATTATTCTAGAAAACCAACCTTTTTGCTGATATAACCATTTTGCCATGATAATACCAAGTATAGTAACAATTATAGTACTAGTGATAGCAACCTTTAGCGAAATCCAAAATGGTGTAATATCTGGCACTTCAATTACCTCCTATAGTTAAACTTTAAAGTCATACTTTTCTAAAATCTCTTTCGCTTCTTTGGTTTTTAAAAATTTCATCCATGCTTTTGCTTCTTTTTTATTAGACACTGTCGCAGCTTGATACGTAATTGGTGTTTTTAAAGTTGCTTTTCCAAGTTCTTTAACATCGGTTTGGCCATTCTTTTTATGCTGTGCTAAATCGGTTTGATAAACATAACCAAATTGTGCGTTACCTTTAGTTACATAATTAAGAACTTGACGTACATCTTTAGCATAAACTAGATGCGGTTTCACATTGTCATATAAGTTTTGGTCTTTTAAAAATTGCTGTGCATATTTTCCAGCTGGCACAGAATTAGGCTCACCAATGGCTACTTTCTCATCGTTTTTAAGTTGTGATAAATCTTGTTTATCCGTTTTACTATTACCAATTAAAACCAGTTCGTTTTGAGCGTAATTATATGTATTATGCGCTTTGTCTTTATCCGCTAATATTTTAACATCTTTGATGTTAGCTGACATAAAAACATCGCTAGGTGCTCCCTTTTCAATTTGTTGTCTTAATGACCCAGAACCACCGTAATTAAAATTAATAGCTACCTTGTCATGTTGTTTGTTAAAGGCTTGTTCTAATTCTTTTGTGACGTCAGTTAAACTAGCTGCTGCTGAAATATTTAGCGTGTCTTTTTGTGTTGAACTTTTGTTCGACTTTTTCTCTGTTGATTGGCCACAACCTGCTAAAATAATTATGCCAATTAGTAAAAATGTAATTAGTCTTTTCATGTATATTACCCCTTCCACAAATTAATTATAACCGTATTAATATTCAAATTAAAGAGAGTGGTGTAGGATTCAAATTTTTAATTTGATTCCTACACCACTCTTTCGTTGAAGTTAATAGGCGTTGTACATAAATCTCTAGTTGTTTATTATAGTTTTGATGTAAATCTATGAAAGGCTTGTTTTCCTTCAACAGTTTGTTTAAATACACCTGCATCTTCTAATACACGTGTAAATTTTTTACCAACTTCTTGTTCAACAATGCTATCCACGTTAGAGTTTGTGAAATTATATTGCTTAAGCATTTGGTCTGCCCATGTTTTGTGTGATCCTATATCTATAGCATAACCACCTAGCAAATAACGCTTTACATCTTGTAGTTCTTTTTTTAGACGACCAGGTAAAATAGCAGTACCCATAACTTCAATTAAACCTATATTCTCTTGTTTAATATGTTGTACATCTCGGTGTGGGTGATAAATACCTTCAGGATATTGCTCAGAGGTCTGGTTATCTCGCAACACGATGTCCACTTCATATTGCTGTGCACGATAACGTGCGATTGGTGTAACTGTGTGATGACGTTGGCCATCTTCACTTACTGCTTTAATATCCGCTTGAATGTCTGAATAGCTATTCCATTGTTCCATCACATATGTAGCCGCTTCAATTAATTCAGCTTTATCCTTTGATTTTAATCTAATAACACTCATTGGCCATTGCAATGTATAACTTGTAACAGCTGGGTAAGGTGTTAACTCAAAAGCTTCTTGTTGTGCAGCTAAATCCATCGGAAAAGTGTAACGACCTGCTTGATAATGATTATGCGATAAAATAGATCCTCCAACGATAGGAATATCCGCATTAGAACCTATAAAATAATGTGGAAATTGATCAATAAAATCTAATAAATTAACAAAAGTTTCTCTATTGATGTTCATTGGTTCATGACGTTCTGACAAGACTATACTATGCTCTTTAAAGTATGCGTACGGTGAATATTGAAATCCCCAGCGATGTTGACCAAGTTGCAATCTAATTATTCGATGATTGCGACGTGCTGCTTGAGTCACACTACCTTCAAAACCTTCATTTTCCATACATAACGCACATTTTGGATAGTTAGTAGTTTTTTGAGCTTTCTCGCGTGCGATTTGTTTTGCATCTTTTTCTGGCTTTGATAAATTGATTGTTATTTCTAGTTCGCCATATTCAGTTGGCACCGTATAATTAATATTTTTCGCAATTGCATCTTCTTTTACATAATGGTTACGTTTCGATATGTCATAAAAATAATCCGTCGCTGCACTGTGGTCATTTTGATATTTTTCCCAAAAAATTTTATTTATTTGTGAAGGTTTCGGAGTGATTAAATCTAAAATATTAGCTTCAGTTATTTCTTTACGATATAAACTATCTTCTAGCAATTCATTGTCGATGGCTTGTGTTATCCATAGTTGTGTAATTTCATTAGCATCGAGCTGTCCATAATTACTTTCTTCTTCAGTCGTTGTAACACCTTCTGCATTCAAATAAGTCAATAATTGATTTTGAATGTAGTAAGCATCTTCATATTCATAATCTCCATGTTGTACCGCTTCATCAATGAATCGTTTAACTAATTGTTGGCTTAATAACATGTTAAACCTCCTCTTTATCATAGCCATGAGGATGATGTTGATGCCATTCCCATGCATGACGAATGATTTCATTAATATCATCAAAGCGCGGTTGCCATCCTAGTTGATTCTTTGCTTTGTCACTTGCAGCAATTAATACACTAGGATCCCCAGCACGTCTCTTGCCTACACTCGCATTTATGGAGTGGCCTGTTACTGCTCTAGCCGCTTCTAAGATTTCAAATACTGAATAACCATTGCTACTACCTAAATTAAATGCACCAGAGGCGCCTCCATTTTTTAAATAATCAAAAGCTAAAATATGTGCATCAATTAAATCGACTACGTGCAGGTAATCTCTAATGCATGAACCATCAGCTGTATTATAATCATCACCAAAGACTGTTAATTGCTCTCGTTGTTCTAATGCCACTTCCAACACAATTGGAATTAAATGTGTTTCAGGTCTATGATCTTCACCAATGACTCCATCCGGATGTGCACCCGCTACATTGAAATAACGTAAAGCTGCAAAATTAACGCCATATGCTTCATGACACCAACACATCATTTTCTCCATCACTAATTTACTTTCACCATAAGGACTCGTTGGATTAGTAGTATCTGTTTCGTTAATTGGAATAGTGTCAGGTTCACCGTAGACAGCAGCAGTCGAAGAAAACACAATATGTTTAACATTAAATGTATACATTACTTCTAATACACTTTGTAATCCTTGTACATTATTATTGAAATACGCCAAAGGTTTCTCTACTGATTCCCCTACTAATGAGTATGCACAGAAATGAAAGACCCCTTCTACATCTTCATGTGTAAAAACTTCAGTGAGAAATTCTTTGTCTCGTACATCTCCTTCATAAAAACGCGCCGCCGTATGTACGGCTTGACGATGTCCTGTTTGTAAATTATCTACAACAGCTACATCATATCCTTGTTCAATTAATTGATAGACTGCATGGCTTCCAATATAACCTGCGCCACCTAATACTAATACAGACATATAAACATCCTTTCTCCTAATTCGTCTTATGAGTTATGTGTAATTAATTTCATACCATCGCTAATTCGAACATGATAAAAAGCTGGCGCATAGCCAATTTTTTCTTGATATATGGTAGATACTTCTTGCTCTAATTGCTTAATGCTATCTTTATGCACTAAAGCAATTGCACACCCTGCAAAACCAGCCCCTGTCATTCGTGCTCCAAGTACACCATCTACTTGCTGTGCAGTTTCGGCTAAAGTATCTAATTCTATACCAGTAACTTCATAATCACTTTTCAATGATTGATGTGATGCGTTTAACAATTGTCCAAAACGATGTAAGTCATTTTCTGTTAAAGCTGCATGTGCTAATTTCGTTCGCTCATTTTCAGCTATAGCATGGCGTGCTCTTTTAATATTAATATCATCGTTAATTAAATGACTATATTGGTCAAAGGTCTTCAAATCAATATCACATAGTTGGGTAATATTTAACTGTTGCTGCAAATCAGACAGTGCTTCCTCACATTGCGCCCGACGTTCGTTATATTTAGATTCCGTTAAAGACCGACGTTTATTCGTATTCATAATGGATATTACATAATCCCCAAACCTTGCCGGTACGTATGTATAGTCTAAAGTTGCCGTATCTAACAAAATAGCATGCTCTTCTTTACCTAAACCAATAATAAATTGATCCATGATACCGGAATTTACACCCATGTAGTTATTTTCAACTTGTTGTCCTATCTTAATAAGTGCCAATTTATCTAGTTCGAGTTCAAATAATGCATTAATCATCCAACCTGTCACTAATTCGATTGATGCAGATGATGATAAGCTCGCACCATTAGGAATAGTGCCTTCAAAAATCAAATTAAAACCACGATTAATCTCTGGATATTGTTCTTTTAAATATTTAATAACTCCTTTGGGATAATTCGCCCAATCATGTGATGCATCAAAATCTAACTGATTCAAATTAACTTTAACAATACCTTGTTCTGGAAAATTCTTTGAATATAATTGTATAGTTTGATCTGTGCGTAACGACGCCATCCCATATGTTCCTAATTCAATAGCAGCAGGAAAAACATAACCACCATTATAATCAGTATGTTCGCCAATTAAATTAATTCGCCCTGGCGCAAATGCATTAACTGTTGGCTGCGTTTGGAATTGTGTCTCAAAATCAGAGTTTAATTGTTGTAACATCTTTCACACCCCTTTATATATAGCTACTTAGTAAACATAAATAAAGTTTACTTGTTTACTCTACACTTTGTCAATTAAATGACTTTTAAGCATGAAACGTTTCCCGCTCAATTAATTGCGCTTCTACTACAATATGATGCGCTACACTACGTATATTATGAATACGTTCTTCAGCCATCTTCACTGCACTTCTACCGAATTCATCAATAGCAATATGTACACTACTAACACTAGGACTAACATATTGCAAAATATCTAAATCGTTGAAACTAATAAGTTGAACTTGCTCAGGTACCGAAATTTTTTCAGCAAATAATTGTTGCATCATACCTATTGCTAACATATCATTACCCGCAATTAATACTTCTGGTAAGTTGTATTGTTTTACTAAGTCTTTTATTACTTGTTGACCATGTTCTTTATCCCAACCAACTATATACGCATCTTCAGTTATATCATGGTGCCTACACCACTGTTGATAACTCATATATCTTGGATCATTATTACAAAATGTAGGTGTCCCAGTTAAATCACGGGTTGTTTTAACACCACCTACATAAGTTACTTGCGTCACATTTTGTGCTTTGACTTTTTCTAATAATTGATACATTGCATCCCCTAAATCACTATAAACGGCATCTATATTTTTAGGGGTTTCTGGATTATTAATAACTACCATATTATTATTATAACCATGCAAGGTCTGTAATGTATCACTCGAAAACTTGCCGATAACAATGATTGCTCCAGCTTTCTCGATTTGTGAAATGTTCTCTAATTTATTCGTCCCATCAATTCGTAATGTTCGTTTCAATGAAAGATTCAATCGTTTTATTTCTTTTTCAATAGCCAAACGGATTTCACGATAGTATGGGTCTGTCATTTCTCGTTCCTTTGAAGCGTATGTAATTATTTGTATCCGTTTATTTTTTCTTTCTACTTTATGATATTTTAATTGCTCAGTAATCGTTAAAATTCTATTACGTGTCTTCGGTGACACTGATAAAGTTTTATCATCATTTAAAACACGTGATACTGTACCTGGACTTACACCAGCTTCACGTGCAATATCTCTTATACTTGCCAATTTAAACACCTCGCTTTGTTTACTATAAGTTTACCTATTTACTCGATGTCTTGCAATAATAGTTCATTACTATTTTTTTCTAAGGTTATTGTTTTGAAAGTAGACTTTAGATACGCTAAACTAGAAATAATTGGTGGATAAGGAGTGAAAGCTATGTCGAAAGATGTGTTAAACAATCAACCTATAGTGCGCTATGAAAATGGTGAGTTAGTAGAATCACATGATCATTATGTTACTGAATTTCCGCTGACAATTATGGTTAATGGTCAAGAGTTTGCAACTGTTATTTGCAGTCCTAACAATTTAACAGAGCTCGTGGTAGGATTTCTCGCATCTGAAGGTGTTATTCTAAAAAGAGATGAATTAAAATCAATACAAATTGACGATAGTAAGGGGTTTGCACACGTTGAACTTACCAAAGACTTAGGTGAGCGCGTCGAGTATTCTACTAAACGAATGATTGCTTCATGTTGTGGTAAAAGTAGAGAATTTTATTTCAAGAATGATGCAGCCATCGCCAAAACTTCCATGTCCAATATTACAATCTCTCCACACCAAGTATTAGAAATGATGAAAGGTTTACAAAACGCCAGCACTGTATTTAAACAAACAGGCGGCTTGCACAATGCTGCTATTAGCGATGGTGACAACTTCTTTGAACATAGACAAGATATCGGGCGTCATAATGCACTTGATAAACTTTATGGCTACTGTATTTATAACCATATATCTATTCGAGATAAAGTACTTATTTTTAGTGGCCGTATTTCATCAGAAATATTAATTAAAGCAACTAAAATAGGTGTAGGGGTGATATTATCAAAATCTGCTCCAACTACATTAGCTGTACAACTTGCGAAAGATTTAAATATTACAGCTGTTGGGTTTATAAGAGATGGTAATTTTAATATTTATAGTCATCCAGAACGTATAAAAGCTATTGAATCTAATTAAGTAATCACATTAGATTCAATAGCTTTTATATTTATTATACATCTTCTTTTAACACTTGCTGGCAAAAGCCAATATAGCTGTAGCCCTGCTTAACATACATATCTTTGGCTGTATCTTCACCGTCAGCAACTAAGATTATTATTTTATTTTGAGCAACATCTGCGACAAAACTTTGCATTATTGTGCCAATGCCGCGTCGTTGAAATTCAGGGATGACGCCAAAACCGTCAATTTCCACACATTTTGAAGTGATAATCAAATCTAAAATACCTACTGGTTTGTTATTGTAATAAGCAATAACACGATCTACATGGTCCAAATCATGAGTGTTACGAATCATTTGGCTACTATGTTGTACGTATGTATCGCCAAAAGGTTCTGCAAAAACTTGATACACTTTCAGATAGTCTTCCACTTCTGAATGAGATACAAATTTCACGGTAATATCAGGGTGTTCAGCATATTGAACTTGGTTGGAATCAATCGCATACATTTCTAAACAACCTAATTCAAAACCTCTGTTTTTTATTTCAGCTTTAAACTGTTCATTTAAATCTATATTTTCCGGAAAGGTAAACGACAAATGATGCGAACCTTGAACATGATGCATTTGTAATTGCGTATCAATATCAGATAGCCATTGTTGTAATGAAGGCATGCGATGATACATCCATTTATTTTCATCGAAAATGATACTATCTTCCGGTGTTAAATAAATTGTTTTCATCATATCTGTACTATAAACTAGTCCACCTTGATAAATATCCTTCATTGAAATATGCTTCATCTATGTTCTCTCCCCGCCAAATATACTATTGTTTCAATAATTGTTTAAATCTACTATGATTTAATAAAATATTACCTAATAGACTAGCTAAAATAGCTTTAATAATATCTCCTGGCATAAACACTAATGCTAAAGTTAATGATTTCGTTACCGGAATATTAGTAATAAGACCCATAATCATAGTTCCCACAATATCTAATAGTAAAACACCTACTACTAAAGTAATTATTAACAGTACGACAAAATTTATTTTGTCAAAATACAAATCACGCAGTAATCCTATTAAAAATGTGACGACAGGATACATAAATAAAAAACCTGCAGATGGTACGACAAATACGCCTATACCACCTCTACCGCCTGATAATAACGGTAACCCTGTAGCAACTAATAATAATAAAATCAATACACTAATCGTACCGTATTTACGCCCTAATATAATACCAGCTAAAAAGATTCCAATATTTTGTAAAACAATTGGAACAGGCATAAATGGTAAAGGAATTGATGGGATCGCCCCCATTACTGCAATTATAGCAGTCATGAGTGCAGTATAAACAAGATATTTCGTTGACATACTCATTCCTCCTTATATGAGCAAAATTATACCATAAATGTTAACTACAAAAAATAAAAAGTTTACAAATGTTTTTTACTTCTATAAAAATGAAAATACAAGTCCGGAAAATAAAAATCTTTAACTAATAATAAATGTCAAATTTAAAGAGGACCAATCCATATTAAGGATTGGTCCTCTTATTTTGAGCATGGGGCTTTATGTCCCACCCTCGTTCTACTTTCATCAGTGAACCGTTGAGCAGTATGTTTTTAAGTTATTAAACATCGTGTTCACTATTATTAGAATTACAATTATTGATTTAACAGTTTTTCTTTTAAATCTTTACGCATAAATTCTAACGTATATGGATCATTATACCAATATGATGTGGCATTAATTTTTATGACTTGATCATTTTTAACTGCTGGAATGTTTTTCCATAAGTCAGTCGATTGATAACTTGGCTCTGCTTTTCCTTGACTCGTTGAAACTATATAATCACCAGCGTAATCAGCCATTTTTTCTTGCTTAATTTCCGCCCAACCTTCTTTTTCAGTTAACGATTTTACTTTGTCTGGCATTTTCAAGCCGAACGCTTGGTAAAGGACTTCGCCACCACGTCCCCAGTTTTCACCGTAAGTATATAGTTTTTTATCAAACTCATCGAAAATAGTTACAGTTGAGTCTTTTCCAATTTTATTTTGGATTTGCTCACCGTCTTTTTTCGTTTTAGCTTTCCATTCTTTTTCCCATTTTTGTTGTTCTTTTTCTTTACCGACAATTTTAGCAAGTTCTTGTTGTTGATCTAAATAATCGTGTTTGCCATAATCAAAAACTACTGTTGGCGCTATTTTTTTATATTTTTTGATATTTTTATCTGTAGAATAAGCAATGATGAGATCTGGTTTTGTTTTAGCAACTTTTTCTACATCATTTTCTCCGACTTTTTCTACTCCTTTAAATTTATCTTTAATAACATCACTTTGCTCTACTTGATCACTAACAGCCACTAAATTGGCACCTAAATATTTCAAACCTGGTGCATAAGTTGGTGCCACAGATGCAATACGCTCAGGATTTTTAGGAATTTCCACCTTTTTACCACTATCTAATGTATATGACTTCGTTTCTTTTTTATTTTTATCTGAATTACTGTCTGAGCCATTCCCACATGCTGCTAATACAAGTACGCAAGCTATTAATACTAACCATAATTTCTTCATAATTTACCCTCCATTGAAAATGATTATCACTTCCAATATATTATAAAATTTTACGCTTTTAATTACAATACCTAAATAGAGGCAACAGAAAAATTATTTTCACAGTAACTTGACCGCAGCTATTATACTTATACTAGCGCACGCAAAATTATAAAACTTATTCTGCCTGCCCGTGTGGAACAATCATAACTAAATACGCTTAAAAGCTATTAAATTTTCCCTAAAACTGATTTAGCTATATTAGTATATGCCATATCTTCCATTGGAGGATTGTGCAAACCAGCACGCATATCTCTATAATAACGCTGTAATGGGCGCTCCATTTCTAAACTTTTAGCCCCAACAATACGCATTGCTAAATCTATAACTTCTAACCCTTGATTCATAACCAATACTTTACTTGCAGAGGTTTCGTTCCACATATTGTTATTTTCTGGATTATTGTACAAACTTGCCGTACTCCATAAAAAGTGTCGTGCAGATAATAATAATGATTCCATTTTGCCGATATTTTGTTGTACGGTAGCAATATCACCAATTGTGCCATCGACACTATTCGGACTATATGTTGCGGCAAAATCAACTGCATAATCTCTTGCAGCTTGTGCTATACCTAAGTATGTACTTGGAATGTGTAAAATCCAACCATTAGGAGAACTTGGTTTACCAGCGCGTGTTTCCACAAAATTTTCTGTTGGAATTTGTACATCAGTTAGTACTAAATCATGGCTTTCAGTGGCACGCATACCTACCATATTCCAATTATTAGCTATTTCTACACCTGGCATAGTTTTATCAACCAAATAAAAGCCTACTTGCTGTGATTCCGAATCAAATGCACCCACAATAAAATGGGATAAACGTTTACTCATCGATGTGAATGTTTTTACACCATTAATGAGATAACCATGTTCATTTTTAGTTACATACGTGCTGGGTCTACCACCTCTTGTTGGACTTCCAGTTTCCGCTTCACTAACTGCTCTATTAACTAATGCACCATTTTTAATTTCCTGTGCAAATTGATCCAACATAGCTGGCGCCCATAGTTGTTGTTCATAAATTTGACCTACAACACTTATATGCCAACCTATGGATAATGCAGTAGCACCATCTAATGACCCTAAGTAACTTTGTAAAATCACCATATCTTCAATTGTGGCACCTTCACCACCATATGCTTTAGGTAAGGATAGTAGCGTATATCCTTCATCTACTAGCCATTGTATATTTTTATATGGAAAGTCTGAGTTCTTATCATTGTATTCGGCATTTTCTCTAAATTGCCCTTTAACTTGCTCAAATTTTGCAATCCATTTCCGTTGAATATCCGTATGTATTAATGCGGAACGATTCAATATAATCACCTCATATTTACTTATCTTTCATTCTTTCCTAGTTTAACACTCGATTTACTCAATTGAAACCTTTCACAGCCCAAAATCTTACTTTACCGATAAGAATTAATATGATAATTTTAAATCAAGCAATTGAGGAGGATAACAATGATTACAGTAAATAATTTAAAATTAAAATATAATTCAAACTCTGTATTAAACGATGTCAGTTTCAGTCAGCGTAAAGGAGAAGTTACAGCGATAATCGGACCGAGTGGTTCAGGCAAAACGACTTTACTACGTTCACTTAATTTATTAGCCACTCCATGGAGTGGCACTATTACTATAGACGACTTCCAATTTAATACCCAACAACATTCCAAAAAGGACATTAAACAATTACGCAATAAATCGGCAATGGTATTTCAAAACTATAATTTATTTAAAAACAAAACAATTTTAGAAAATATCACTGAAGGTTTAATTTATGGTCAAAACTATGATAAGGCTAAGGCTGAAGAAATTGCACTCTCATATTTAAAGAAAGTGAATATGTTAGAGCATAAACATAAATATCCTATCCAACTTTCAGGTGGCCAAAGCCAACGCGTTGGCATTGTACGTGCATTAGCGCTAAATCCAGATGTATTATTACTTGATGAACCAACTTCAGCACTAGACCCTGAATCAATTCAAAGTGTGTTATCACTTATTAAATCTATCGCTGAAGAAGGCATGACGATGGTTTTAGTCACTCATGAAATCAACTTCGCTAAAGCAATAGCAGATCAAATTTTATTTATAGATAATGGAGAAATTTTACATAGAGGTAGTCCAGAAGAAGTATTAGAACACACTCATTCTGAGCGACTGAATCGCTTTTTAAACAGAGTAGAAGTTGAAGGTGTATATAAATGACGTTAAAACACATTGTTTTCTTCATTACCATTGCATGTAGTTGCTTGCTATTGGCTTCTTGTAATAACGACACCGACAATAATAACAAAAAAGAAATAAAAGTCGCACTCTCAGCAGAAGTGAACCCACCTTATTTATATACGAATAAACATAATGAATTTGTTGGTTTAGATATGGATTATCTCAAATTATTAGAAAAAAAATTACCTCAATATAAATTCACTTACGAAGTTGGAGAAGAAGAGTCTAACCTTGTTGGTATTGGAGCAGGTAAATTTGATATGGGGATTAATTGGTTTTTCAAAACTCCTGAACGCGAAAAACAATTTCTATATCAAGATGTTCCATATAGTTATGCGTTACCGATGTTAGCAGTACATAAAGATACGAATGATATTCAAAAATTAAGTGATTTACCCGGCAAAACATTAACACCTATGGCGCCAAGTGGAGGACTATATTCAATACTAAGCCAATATAATAAACAACATAGTCAGAAGATTGATATTAACACCATTCAAGAACCTTCAAACGGTGATAGTTTAAAATCTGTAAGTAACCAACGTCGTGACGTTATGTTTTTAAATTGGAACACATACCACGCCATACAAAGTGAAATAAATGCAGATGTCAAAATAGGTGGCATTGTTAAAAAGGAACCTTTACATATCGTTTATAACAAAAAACAACAACGTTTGCATGATGATATCGATAAAGCAACTATTGAATTAAAAAAAGAAGGTAAATTACAACAATTATCTCGAAAATATTTTGATATTAATGTTTTCGACAATTTAACAGATATTAACGAACAAAAAAATAACTTGGAGGTGCAATAATGTCTCTAGAACAATGGCTAAATCTCTTTAATCAAGTATTACAAAAATTGCCCCTCACATTATTGATGATTGTGTTAGCTTTGATTTTTGCCGTTATATTAGGTCTCATATTATGTACTATACGTCTTAAGCACATAAAATTTTTATCTTCGCTCGTGCGTGTATATATTTCTTTTATTCGTAGCACACCGTTAATATTACAATTATTTCTAGTGTATTTTGCCTTACCGCAAGTACTTATGATTATTAATATTGATATAAATCATTTTAGTAGATTGTTTTTTGTAATTCTAGCGTTTTCAATGCACACTGGCGCATACTTAGCTGAAATTTTTAGAGCAGGTTATTTATCTGTAGACTATGACCAAATTGAAGCAGGCTTAACAGTAGGTTTATCTCCTGTAAGAATTTTCTTGTCAGTTATAGTACCTCAAGCCCTACGTAATGCCATTCCAAATTTAACTACTCAAATCATTGAACTCGTTAAAGATACTTCATTGGCTTTTACAATCGGTATTATCGATATGATGGGACAAGTTAAATTAATTATTGGTAACAATTATGGTTTGGGCATGCTAGAAGTCTATATAGTTATTTCAATTATTTATTGGATCATCTCGCTTATCATTCAAGGCAGCTTAGCTTGGCTGAATAAATCTACTCAAAAACCTTATCAAGTATAGGAGGTAAAACTTTGTCCTTTATCTTTCAAACAATTTGGGAAATATTCAAAAGTCTTCCAAATACAATTATTATATCTTTAGTAGCAATGACTGTAGGGCTCAGTGTAGGGACGTTATTTGCCATCATTCAGATTAGAAAAACACCCATTTTTTCACAGTTAATTATTGTCTATAATTCATTTATTAGAAGTACGCCCCTCATAATACAGTTATTTATTTTATATTATGGCATACCTAATTTGATATTATACTTAAATGCTACACTCGGCTTGAAAATCAATCCCGATATGTTTTCACCGATGTTGATTGCTTTAATTGCATTTTCTCTACACGCAATTGCTTACCTTAGTGAAACGATGAAAAGTGGTTTGCTATAAGTTGACTACTCACAAATTGAAGCAGCAAAAACAGTAGGTTTGTCTAATCGTCATATTTATACGCGCATCGTTTTACCTCAAGCTTTTAATTATGCTTTACCTAATATCGAAAACCAATTTATTATGCTTATCAAAGGAACTTCTTTAGCGTTCGCAGTTCAAGTAACTGAAATTATGGCAGTAAGCCGGATTATCGCAAATGAAGGATATCAATTTATTACAGTCTATTCCATTGCAGCCGCATTTTATTGGATATTAGCTATTATTTTAGAAAAAGTATTTCATAAAATTGAAAGTAATTCTACAAACCACTTAAGCACTCAAAGCTCTATTTAACATACACAATAAAACACGCTTATTTCATTTTTAATTGAAATAAGCGTGTTATTTTATGCTAAACTTTCTGCAAAATATTTTTTTCGAGCATAATATTGCTTTACTTTTTTAGGAATGTTGCCTGACTGCAATTCATCTTTAGTTACTATAGGGTAGTTTTTAAACACCATAGAACCTAACCATCCACATGTAGCACTGCTAATAGCACATAATGATGCAGTAATGATAACAGTTACCGGATTATTAAAGCCAAACATTACCATTAATCCCGCAATAGGTGTAGCCGTTCCTGTTGCATCATTGACTAAACCAAATAATGCGATGATAATGCCAGAAATAGCGCCACCAACAAAATTAGTTGCATAAACTGGTAATGGATTGGCAGTAACAATATCAGCTTGTGATAATGGTTCTATAGCTACTGACATCGTAGTTTTACGATCACCAAACTTCATGCGTTTAAATAACACAAAATTCATAAATGATGATCCAAAGACAGCTAAAGCACCGATTGCCATTGGTGTGCCAGTTAATCCTAATAATGCAGTTAATGCCATAGAGCTTAGTGGTGCAGTAGCTACTACTGTAATGATACCTCCAAGAACAATACCCATGAGAATAGGACTCGATGTAGTAGATTCTTTAATAATATTACCGATTTGCATTAAACTTGCATCTACTAATGGCGATACACCCATTGCAATAATACGTGTTAACGGTGCAATGACGATTATTGCTAAAATTAAATCTACACCTGCTGGCGCTTTGCCTTCAATCCATTTCATAACAAAGCTTATAAGATAACCTGCGATAAACCCAGGTAATAAATCTAAATTTCCACATGCTAAAGCTATCACAAAGGCATAAACAGGACTTACACCCATTGCTAATGCTACTAAGCCTGCTGCAGCAAGTCCACCTAATCCGCCTGTCGTTTCACCAAGTGTACCTAAAAAATCTACACCCAATAAATCTCCACCTACATATTTTTGAAATGCTTCGACTAAAAACGAAGCTATTGCTGCATTTGCTAACGCACCCATAGCTTTTCCACCTTGTGGAGCCTTACTCGTAAATAAAGTAAATAAACATAATACTAATGCTAAAAAAATGACACCTAAAATCAAATTCATGATATAACTCCTTTTATGTATACGCTTTCATTAACGAACTCATTATATCATTTTTACCTTGTATATCAACTATTATTAGAACAATTTTTTATTAAATAGAATAAAATAGTGTTATCTGAATTTTGCGAATAATCACAAAAAAGAATACCTACTACGTCGTTTCATCGAATGAAACCAATGATAGTAAGTATTCTCAATATATAGCTATATAAAATATTTTTTAACTTCTTCAATAGTATGCCTTATCTTTGCTTTCTCTTGATCATTTACAAATACAATAACTGTGCGTTCATCGAAGTCACTTCTTTTTTTATTTAAGTACCCTAAATCTTTTAATTTTTGTAATGCTTTAGTTAAATAATAAGGTTTTAAATGTGTTTGTTGTGCTATTTCTTTTGCAGTAACTTCATGGCCTTGACAGTTGTTAAGAATATTTAAAATATATATTTCTTCAAAATTTAGTTTAAAATGTGCTTTTACAACTTTGAAAAATCCTTTTAGTTGTTGGTTTATCAAAAATAATTCATCAAGTGATTTAAATACTTTTTCCTCCATAGTAATCACTCCTTTGTTGTTAATTCTAGGTTTCATAATTCACAATATAATAATTTTAACAATTATTAATATATTTATTTTATACTACTGTGTTATCAAAATTCAACAGTTAAATTGCTAAAACAAGATCTAACACCAAAATAAACTTAAATAAAAAAACGATATTCCAAAATTTTTGGAATATCGTTCAACACAAAATTATTTTTGTTTACCATTAAATGTATCTAAAAAGCTTAATGCTGCTAAACCTGTTAAGTCTAATGCATGTTTAGCACCTTGCTTACCATGACCAGCTTCAAAGTGTTTTACAATTGCAACACCTAATACTGCAAAAGTAAATAATGAACCTAAACGAGATAATTTTTTACTTGCAAAGCTTAATACAAAAAATAATGCACTTAATGCTTCAATAGCACCAGCTAAAGGTACTGAATTTGCCGGTAGACCAAATACATTTTCAAATGTATCTTTCATTGTTTGGTCACCTTTTAATTTAGGTTTTGCTGAATCAAATAATTCTTTCGCTAATTTCAAATTTGTTAAATAACGTAAAATCATGTACTTTCTCTCCTTATTTATCTTCAAAATATTTATCTACAATAGGTTTCACTTGTGTTGCTAATAACCTAATTGTTTTAAGTGTATCTTCATGAGGTATTGAACCTACCGGCGTATGCAACATAAAGCGATTAAGACCTAGAGTTTCTACCGTGTTAATAATCTTTTGTGCTACTGTTTCTGGACTACCAACATATAATGCACCATGCTGGCTTATTTCTCTTTCAAAAGTATACTCATTATATGGTGGCCATCCACGCTCACGACCTAACATATCATGATTTGCTTTTAACGAAGGGAAAAAGGCACGCATTGCTGCTTCATCAGTATCCGCTATAAAGCCCCACGAATGAGTAGCAACAGATAGTTGATTAGCATCGTGTCCATAAGATAAGGCACTTGATTTGTACATCTCAACATTGCGCTTAAATCTTTTTGGATCTCCACCAATTATAGCATAAGTTATTGGTAAACCTAATGCCCCTGCTCTTAATGATGATTCTGGTGTACCTCCTGTTGCAATCCCAATTTTTAACTTACCATGCTCAGGACGTGGATACACACCTAAATTATCTATATTAGGACGAAAATTACCGTCCCAGTTAACAATTGTCTGTGCATTTATCTTCATTAATAGGTCTAATTTTTCATTAAATAATTGTTCATAATCTTGTAAATTATGTCCAAATAATGGGAAGGATTCAATAAATGAACCTCTACCTACTAAAATTTCAGCTCTCCCGTTAGAAAGTGCATCAAGAGTTGAAAATCGTTGGAATACACGAACAGGATCATCTGAAGATAATACCGTCACTGCACTTGATAATTTTATATGGGTAGTGGAACGCGCTGCAGATGCTAATACTGATACTGGATCAGAAACCGCATAATCTGCTCGATGATGTTCTCCCAAACCATAAACATCTAAGCCTAGAGCATCTGCCGTTTCAATTTCTTCTATAATATTGCGTATTCTTTGTGCTGCAGATAGAGCAGGTTGTCTACCTTCTTCTGTAATGATGTCATTATTATCTGCAAATGATGTGATTCCCAATTCAACTTTCATAGCGCACTCCCTCTAAATAAGTATACTTTTTATACTTAGATATTAATCTATTATTTTATTGTTGTCAATATCATTGCTTCAAATCCTCGATTGTTTCTCGAAGCTCTTATATATTATTAATTAGTTATTTTTATTATTAATATGAAGATACATATGTTTTTAAATATTCATATTACTGAATTTATGTGTTTACAATTGATTTTAAATTTTCTGTTATTTTACAGCTTTGTAATATATTAGCGTGTAATTTTTCTCTATAAATTCCTTCAATGCCCGTCTATCAAGCCTTTTAGAAGAATTTCTTATATTTCGAATTGTTACATAAGACTCGATTTTATTAGAACTAAATTACAAATCAATAACATTGAGCACAAATGAATGATTTTCTGATATATTAATTCTTGTCGTAAAAACAACCAAGAAAATATAAACAATCGTCGATAGAGACATACAAATAAAACTTATTATTAAGAAAAAATTTAGGAGGATATTTTAAAATGAAAAAAATCGCTACAGCTACTATCGCTACAGCTGGAATCGCTACGTTTGCTTTTGCTCAAAACGAAGCTGATGCAGCAGAAAATAACCAAGGTGGATACAATCCAAATGATCCAACTTCATACAGCTACTCTTACACTATAGACCAACAAGGTAACTACAACTACACTTGGCAAGGTAATTGGAGCCCAAATCAACATAACACTTATAACTATAACTATAGCTCATATAGTAATGATAGTTATTCAAATAATAGTGGTTCATATAACAACTACTCTAACCAATCTTATACTTCAAATAACACAACTGGTGGAGGCGGAGCTGCTTCTAACTCTACTTCAGACCGTAACATTAAAGTAACTACTCAAAGTGCACCTTCAAGCTCTTCAGTTTCACTTTCAAGTGCTTCAGGTTCATCAAGTAACTTGTACACTGCTGGTCAATGTACATATTATGTTTATGACAAAGTAGGCGGAAAAATTGGTTCTACATGGGGTAACGCAAGTAACTGGGCAAGCGCTGCTGCTTCATCAGGTTACACAGTAAATAACACAGCTAAAGCTGGTTCAATTTTACAAAGTTCAACAGGTGCTATGGGACACGTTGCATATGTTGAAAATGTAAACAGTGACGGTTCAGTAGAAGTTTCAGAAATGAACTACGGCCAAGGTGCTGGTGTTGTTACTTCACGTACAATTTCAGCAAGCGAAGCTTCAAGCTACAACTACATTCACTAAGATTGATGTTTATTATTAAAGGCTGGACATAGTATGTTCTAGCCTTTTTTATTTACTCTTACTTAGCATAATTAATAGGCTATAATCAGTACAGCAACTATACTGGTCATAGCCTATTTTTATTATCTTATATTATAGTAGTTAAGTATCATAACGTTTACTATTAAAATTTACGCTTCATGAAAAACAGTTTTGTACTGTAGTATCGCTACAATATACAATACAAAACTGAAAATAAGACAAAAAATTGAAGGATATTTTCTCTTATAAAAATTTAAAGTGAACGATTACTCATTAGTTATCTTCATAATAATATCGCTACAAGTATTACTATGTAACATAATGATACATCTCATCCATAGTTATATTTAACCGTTTTAACTACTACTAAAACTTAAAATAAACAAATTAATTACATACTATTTACACTTTTACCAAAATAACGCAGTCAACTATACATTTTTTATATCTTTACGCTTCTTAATACCTATGCCACTAAAACCATAAAACAACGCAAATATGATACATAGATAACACGGCACTGTCCAAATAAAGAACTGGTCAACAGTCACTCCTAATTGTTGCGTGTAGTAGATGCCGGAAGTCCCCCATGGAATCAATGGAATAATCATTGTTCCTGAATCTTCTAAAGTTCGAGATAAATTTGAACGATCTAAATCCATTTTATTATACATATCCATCATCAATACACCAACCATGATAATAACAACAGAGGCAACTCCAGCAGCTAATACCATAATTAAGCTACCAATAATTGTTACTAAAATTAGTTGTCCGACCGAATGGATATTACTAGAAATTCTATGAAGAATAACATCTAAACAACCTGCTTTTTCAACAATTCCTGCAAATGCATAACCCGTAAATATTGTGACGAGTATCTCTGTCATACTCATCATTCCCCCCTGCTGAATGAGAGTCATAGTACGTTCAGATAAACCATCACTATGTATCAACATAGACTGGTTAAAGCCATCAAATGTAGATTTAAATCCATCAACTATATTAAATTTATTATTGAACGTTCCAACTAAAATCGCACTTAAACTCGATATCAACATCGCTGGTACGGTTGCAATTTTACAAATCAAACAAATAATAATAATAATGATCGGTAGCCATACAAAAACATTCAAGTTATAAATATTTTCCAATTCATTCAGTAATTGATTTATTTGTGAAGTATTTGCTGTCTGCTGTAAGCCTAAGCCTGCAAAAAACCAAACGATTAAACCAATAATTGAAGCTGGTACTGTTGTCCATATCATCGCTCTAATATGGCTAAAAATATTAACTTTTGTAACCAGTGCAGCTAAATTTGTTGTATCTGATAACGGCGACATCTTATCCCCAAACACAGCACCTGCAATAATAGCCCCAGCAGCCATGCCATCATCTATATTTAATTGATGTGCTATAGCCATTAACGAAATACCTGCTGTGGAAGCAGAACCCCATGCTGTACCTGTCGCAACTGATGTTATTGCACAAATAATAAATGCAGACACTAAAAAATAATGCGGATTAAGAAATTCTAAACCATAATAAATTAATGCTGGTACCGTACCGGAATACATCCAAGTTCCGACAACGATACCAACTGCTAATATAATGAATAATGCTGGCATTGCTGTAGATAAGCGCTTAGTAATGCCATCTTCTAAGTCTGACCATTTCAATCCAACACGTTTAGCAATCCACGCAGCATAAGCTGAAGACATTATCAATAATGCCTGTATCGGTATTTCAAATACTACAAATCCAGTAATCACAATAATAACCATTACAATAATAGTTGATATTGCTTCCAAAAATGTTGGTTGTCTTACCATACACAGTCCCCCTTATTCAATTAGTTACGGTTATTAGTCTAAACCGAGTTTATCGACCCCTAACTCTTCTACTGTAAGTCCCTCTTCAAAAAAATCTCTTTCTAATATAGTAGATGCAAGCACGATAATTGCATCAATGTTCGGTGTACTCACATCTATTAGTCTGCCTAGACTTGACCATAAAACTAAACCAAAAGCTATATCTTCTGTTAAGTATCTATTTTTCACTTCATTCGGACCATTTATTTGTGAAAACACTGGACTCGTATTAAACAAACGATTTAAAGGTTCATCTTCATCTTCTTGTGATAAATAACCTCTTTCAATTCTGGCACCTTTAGCAGTATTAAGTTCAAAACCTAGTTTTCTACCTAATGCTAAACGTTCTAATTCTACTGCATGCAACAATTTAATCGTATGCTTAGTGATACCTTCTTTATATAATGAGAAGTCATCTGCATAATCAATTCGGCCTACATTGAGCAATGTAGGACCTGGATGAACTTCAGGGTTTCCATTTTCTAAATTAGTCTTCCATAAACTTTCTTCTTTCACTATATATGGATAAAGTTTTTCTATTAACTTAAATGAATCTGATAAATACTCAGCATCATACGTAGTAAAATGTACTTTACGAACATTGAGTGATAAGTTTACTTCTGCTGTATTAAAATTAACACGCGTACCATAAGTTAAAGTATTTACCTCTGCAAATTTAGGCATTACATCAATATGCATATCTTCTAAAACATTAATAAATCGAATAGACCCCATAGCTGCTGCAATATTAAATAAAATCAGTTGTTTGTCAGTCACAAAAGGCGCCATAGTTTGTGCATAATGCTCTATAAACGATGACGGAATAATAACTTGAATCACTTCTGCTCCTTCTAGCACATATTCCATATCATCACTAACATTTGTAAATGGTACAAATTGTTCACTGCCTTCATTCTTAAAATCGAAGCCACCTCGTTCCATCGCCTTATCAAACTTGTGTATCGATTGATTACGGCAATATAATTTAACCTCATGTCCTTTATTAACCATATCTAGCGCTGCAGTAACAGCACCATTGCCTGATCCAACAATTGCTATTTTCATAATTTCCCTTCTTTCTATAAAAATACTTGTTAGGCTTTATTCATCTTTATAACCTAACTCTGTTGTTTATAAACTATAGTAAAAACCAAATTCAACTTATTTCTTATATATATAATACTAAGTATTTGCTATAATACACTGAAAAGGAGTGATATTCGTGACTGAACACGTGCATGAGGATACTGAATTTAACATGGATAAAAATCGCCTTAACCAGTCTAGCAAGGATGATAGACTGATGGCAATGCTTATTTATATCTTGAGTTTTTTCACTGGTTTTATTGGGCCGTTAATTATTTGGTTGATCAAACGAGAAGAATCAGCTTTTGTTGATCGCGCTGGCAAGAATTATTTTAATTTTATTCTCTCTTACTTTATTTGGGGAATCATTAGTGGTATTTTAGTTTTTATTATTATTGGTATTATTACTTCATTTGTTTTAGGAATACTTTCGCTTATCTTTACAATTGTAGCTATTGTGAAAGCAAATAATGGCGAAGATTATTTACCACCATTATCTATTAGATTTTTCAAATAATAGTTACACAATTTTGTGATATTTTACAGCCATTGTAATAGTAAAAACGCATTTACATTATTTTTTCAATGTAAAGCAACTAATATAGGGCTTTGCGCCTTGTCTTAATTTTGTAACCTTACACATCGTTTATTACAACGATATGTGAGGTTTTTTTAATTACTTTACAAAACAATAACATTCCACACAAACGTAAATTTATCTGATACAGTATGACTTGTCGTTGAAAAAAATGAATTCGCGGCTAAAAATTTTAACTCAGACAATCAAACGAATTACTATATAAGTTAGACAAAATCTTGGGAGGATATTTTAATTATGAAAAAATTAGTAACAGCTACAACATTAACAGCAGGTATTGGAGCAGCAATCGTAGGATTAGATCACGGACAAGAAGCAAATGCCGCAGAAACTACACAATCAACTCAAACTACACAATCAACTACAACACAAAGTTCAAGTGGTAACTTATACACTGCTGGACAATGTACTTGGTATGTATTTGATAAAGTAGGCGGAGATATTGGATCTACATGGGGAAATGCAAATAACTGGGCTTCAGCAGCATCTTCAGCAGGTTATACTGTAAATAATTCACCAGAAGCTGGATCAATTTTACAATCTTCATCAGGTCCAATGGGCCACGTTGCATACGTTGAAAATGTAAATAGCGATGGTTCAGTTGAAGTATCTGAAATGAACTATAGCGGTGGACCTTACTCAGTAAGTGAACGTACTATTCCTGCTGGTGAAGCTAGTTCATATAACTACATCCACGTTAACTAATAAGACAAATAAATTAACAAATATTTTGTAAGAGGCTGGGACAATATTGATTGTCCTAGCCTCTTTTCATATTGGCAGTAGCTGACTGCATTGAAAATGCCCTTTAAACCAATCTTGTTTCAATGCTAGTCATCCTTGCCGGGGTGGGACGACGAAATCATTTTTTCAAAATCAGATTTCTGTCCCACTCCATATTTTATTCGAAACCTTTTTTCATATTGGCAGTAGCTGACTGCATTGAAAATGCGCTTTAAACCAAGCTTGCTTCAATGCTAGTCATCCTTGCCGGGGTGGGACAACGAAATCATTTTTTCAAAATCAGATTTCTGTCCCACTCCCTTTGATTACTACAATATATGCATTTACTAACTGAATGGGCACTTTGCACTTCTATTTAAAATTTGAGAAAATGGAGTGGTTTATTACTAAAAGGGAGATGCAAACATGCAATGGTTAAAAGTTATCTTAGCAGGTATCATAGAAGTAATTTGGGTAACAGGACTTAATATTGCTGACTCAACTTTTGCTTGGATTATCGTCATATTATTTATTGGCTTAAGCTTTTATTTGGTAATCTCAGCTTGCAAAAGTTTGCCAGTTGGGACAGTATACGCCATTTTTGTTGGCCTAGGTACTGTTGGTACTGTACTTGTCGAAATGGTGTTATTTAATAATCCATTTAATTTCACAAAAATGGTGTTCATTATTATTTTAATCATAGGTATTATTGGGTTAAAACTTTCAACAGAAGAAGAAGGTGAAACATAATGGCATGGCTAATTTTATTAATAGCTGGTTGTTTAGAAATAATAGGTGTTATTTTATTAAATGAAATAACTAGAACTAAAAATAAATGGTTAGTCGTGTGTTTAGCAATTGCATTTATTTGTAGTTTTAGTACTTTAAAACTGGCGATGAATGGCATTCCCATGGGCACTGCTTATGCTATATGGAGTGGTATGGGTACAGGTGGTGGCACTGTAGTTGGGATGTTGTTTTATAATGAGTCAAAAAATAAAAAACGCGTTTTCTATATCGGCATGATTATCGTTGCCGTAATTGGACTAAAAATGATTAGCTAAGCGTTTCCATTTGTTACTTATGCTATTCTTTAATATACTTATTTTAAAGGAAGTGATACATATGACAAAAGTATTTATCGCAGGAGCAATACCTGAAGCTGGGCTTAATTTACTTAAAGCTCAATTTGATGTTGAAATGTATGAAGGTGAAGGCCTTATTGATCAACAAACATTAAAAGAAGGTGTCAAAGATGCTGATGCACTCATCAGTTTATTATCTACAAATGTAGATAAAAATATTATTGATGCTGGTAGTAAGTTACAAATTATCGCAAATTATGGAGCTGGCTTTAATAATGTCGATGTTGATTACGCACGTCAATTGAATATTGATGTTACTAACACTCCAAAAGCTTCTACTAATTCAACTGCGGAATTAACCTTTGCTTTAGTATTAGCAACAGCACGTAGAATCGCAGAAGGTGATAGATTATGTCGCACTACAGGCTTCGATGGCTGGGCACCACTCTTCTTTAGAGGGCGTGAAGTATCAGGCAAGACTATAGGTATTATAGGATTAGGTGAAATTGGTAGCGCCGTCGCACGAAGAGCTAAAGCATTCGATATGGATGTTCTATATACTGGTCCTAACCAAAAACCTGATAAAGAAAAAGAAATCGGTGCAAAATATGTTGACTTAGATACATTGTTAGCCAATGCTGATTTTGTAACAATCAATGCTGCGTATAGCCCACAATTACATCACATGATAGATACACCACAATTCAAACAAATGAAATCTACAAGTTATTTAATTAATGCTGCACGTGGCCCTATCGTAAATGAGCAAGCATTAGTCGATGCACTGAAAGCTAAAGACATTGAAGGCGCCGCACTAGATGTCTTTGAATTTGAACCTAAAATTAACGACGAACTTAAAACATTAGACAATGTCGTAATTACCCCTCATATCGGTAATGCCACATTTGAATCACGTGATATGATGTCGAAAATAGTCGCTAATGATACGATTCTTAAATTAACAGGTGAGCAACCACAATATATTGTAAATAAATAAAATATGAAAAGAGACTAGGACAAAATTGGTTCGTCCTAGTCTCTTTATATATGTCATATTATTTATCTTTTGTTTTATAAATGAACTTTGTTTGTCTTGCTAATAAACTATTAGGTATACGTTTGGCAATAGCATTTCTTACTTTGATAAATAAACGTTGCGTAGATTGTGCCACTTTTCCTATTTTACGTGACTTTTTAATGATTTTTTTCGTATGTTTCACACGTAATTTATCATATCTTTCCAATGCTTGATCAAAATCATAAGTTTCTAAACAGTTAGCCAAAACGATAGCATCTTCCATCGCTTGCCCTGCACCCTGTCCTAAATTTGGCGTAGTCGCATGTGCTGCATCACCTAACAATACTGTACGGTTGTACACAAAGGTTTTGAGAGGTTTCAAATCATAAATATTATGCAATAAGATTCCTGTCTCACTTTGTTTATCTAATACTTCCCTTACTTCATTAGGAAAATTATTAAAACGTGCTTGTAAATGTGGTTTACCATACGTTTGATATTCAGTGTTGTGGATTTTAGCATTAATGGCAATAAACCAATATACTTTATTATTCAATAATGGCACAATGCCAACTCTACCTTGTTTCGACCAATATTCTGTCGCAGTATTAGCATCTTTTAATTGCACATCATTGACTAAACCTCTGAACACTGTATAACCTTGGTAATTGACTTTAGTATTAGGTGCTACACTAGCTCTAACACTTGAGTGAAGCCCATCTGCACCGATACAAAGGTCAAATGTTTCTGCCTCGTGTTTTTCAAAATGAACTGTTACTTTATTAGCCTCATTTTCAATGCTAAGTACTTGATATCCTGTATAAATAGAAGACGATTGCACGTACGATTGAATTGTTTCTAATAAACTTTGACGTTCTAACGTTAAATTTATAGTATTTCGTTTCAATTTTATTTTTGATAAAGCTGTGCCAGAATTATCCGCTATTGCTAGTGTATCGATAATTTGTCCTGCATTTTTAATGCCTTTTGCTAAATCGTGGTTATGCAATTTATCTATGACATTACCGCCGATACCGATTCCTGCACCTACTTCACTAAGTTCCTGATTTTTTTCAAATACTTTTACTTCATGTCCATGTTCTTGTAATAATGCAGCCACGGTTAGACCACCGATTCCTGCACCTACTACTGCTATTTTCACTTTATTTGCACCTCATATCTAAAATTGTAAGCCTCTGATATCAACATGAAAAAGGGAATAACGCGACTGTATACGCACAACGTCATCCCTTATTCTATATATTTTATTTATAATAATGCTTACTAATATCGTCTTTCTTAATACCTAGTTTATCATAGTAACGTTTCATAATTCGAGCAATATTTTCATCCCATTCTATATCACTAGCATATTGATGTTTTCCTGGGTTTTCGGGATTCCAGCGCATTTGATACAATGATATTTGGTCTTTATCAAAATAATTACCACGTACAAACTTAGCGCCTCCTTCAATTGCTTTTTCAGGCGAGTCCCATTTTTGCTGTTTGGCAAAACTACTACCTGTCTGGACGGCCGCTTCATCGAATGCACCAATGCCAAAGAAATTATAGTAATGTTTACCATTATCTTTAATGCCCTTCGCTAAGTTCGACTTACCATTACCCGTTTCTACTAATGCATGACTTATTAAATAAATAACATTTACATCATGTTTTTCCTGTGCTTCTAGAAATGCTTTCCCTTTATCTTTAAAAACACCCTTATCACGTAATATCTGATTCACTTCTTTTTCTGATAAGTATACAGGTTCTGAAATGTCCATATGATTTAAATCATCATTGCTATTTTCAATTTTCATTGCTTCTGCTACTTCTGCTCTAGAAGCATCAACGAATTGTTGATTCTCTTCTTTCATATTCAATGTTCCTTCAGCTAACTGTCGATTAACAGCTTCATCAAATGTATATTTTTGTTTATTTTCAAATAACTCTGTTTCATTAATAATAAGTAAAATGGCAAATATCACTAAAATTATAGTCAAGAAAATCATAGGCAATCGCTGCTTCACTTTTTCATTCATGCTCTAAAAACTCCTTGTAGCATTTAATTAGGTTAATACATAATAAGCAAGAATCACTGCTAAGACCACAATAGCAAATGATACATTAATAATTATTTTCATTGCCGTACGATCTCTAAACATTGAATTAAATATGACTAAGCTAATCGCTAATGAAACTGCAAACATAGTGATAGCCATAATAAAATTCATCATAACTAAGAATATAATCCCTAATACTAAAAAGATATTAGAACATATTGCCATTACTTTTATCATCTTCACATTAATATGCGACTCACTCCCAACTGAATCAGTTTAACTATATACTTCTAACTTTCAAAATTGTATCATATTTTCAGTTGAAAGCTATAGCACAATTCTTTACAACAAACGTTCATACCCAAGGTTTTATAATTGGCATACATTAACAATAACTAATCACTTATGTTAATAGACAGTTAAATTTCACTTTTAAAATTTAAGCAAACACAAAAAGAACCGGGACATAATTAGTGTCCCGGCTCCTATAAGTTGTATGATGGCTAAATAATATTAACCTCTCGACATACCTTTTAAGAGGTTCAACATGTACGTCAAGCTACGATTCATTTCATCATCTTTTAAAATACCCATCAATCCTGTAATGGATGTTTTTTGATTTGGATTGGCTTGATTAGCTACACGCAGACCTTTATTGACTTTATTAAGTGTAGTGCTTAAATCATCAACGTCTAAATCACCTAATAAAAATACTAGTGATGCCATATTTGAAATTAAGCCAGAATATTGGTCTTTATTTAGCTCAACTGCAAATTTATTAGCAATGACGCCGCGACCTTTGACTGCACCTGATAGTGCATCTAGTAACTTGGCATCATCCAAAGTGCTAATTATATTAATAGCTTTTAAAATGCTTTCTTTATTTTCTGCAATTGCTGTAGTCACTTCATCTAAGCTTTCCTGTTTGATTTGTTCGTCTGTTTTTTGAATACGGTTAATTTTAGTAATTCTCTCAGCCATTATTTATCCACCTGATTTCCTGGAAAGACATAATCTTCACGTGCCCATTTATTTTCTACTTGGACACTATATTGTGGCTTACGATGTTTGTCGACACGGAAATTCGTTGGATTTAAAGGTGATTTACCTCTTCTCGTTTTCACTTCCATACGACAACTTGTACGTTTGTATGACGGCGTATCTGTATCTTTATCAACGTCACTATTAGTTAGTAAGTTAATTGCGCCATGATCACCGTGTTTCATCGCATTATTATTTAATGGAATATATATTTCTTTGCCTTTAACGCGATCTGTTACATGAACGACCAATTCCGCCTCTCCAGTGTCAGAGATTAATTTTACTTCGGCACCTTCATGTATACCTCTGTCCTCTGCAAGCTCTGGTGATACCTCAACAAATGCATTTGGCATTTTATATTCTAATCCAGGCACTTTATATGTCATATTGCCTTCATGGAAGTGTTCTAACAATCTACCATTATTCACATGCAAATCATAAACATCGTTTTGTTTAAAGAAGTTATCAAAAGTCAGTGGGAAGAATTTAGCCTTTTTATTGTCAAAGTTAAAGCCATTTAAATATAATGTCGGTTCATCAGTGCCATCTTCTGCAACTGGCCATTGCAAGCTATTATAACCTGCTAAACGCTCATAATTCACACCTGAATAAGATGGTGTTAATCTAGCGATTTCATCCATAATTTGACTTGGATGTGTATAATTCCACTCATAGCCTAATGTTTGAGCTACAGCTTGGATAATTTGCCAATCTGGTTTTGATTCTCCTTTAGGTTCTAATGCTTGATATAAACGTTGGATTCGACGTTCAGTGTTAGTAAACGTACCTGTTTTTTCTAATGAAGGACTTGCAGGTAATATCACGTCTGCATAAGAAGCTGTGAAAGTGAAGAATTCATCTTGTACTACTAAGAATCCTACTTTTTCCAATGCCGCTTGTACAAAGTTAATATTAGAATCTACAATACCTGTATCTTCACCATAAAGATATAGTGAATCAATTTCTCCGTTATGGATACCTTCCATCATTTGGTGATTGTCTTTACCGGGTTCAGCTGGTAAAGCTTCGCCATATTCACGTTCAAATTTAGCACGAATATCATCATCTGCTACCTTTTGATAACCTGGGAATTGATCAGGCATACTTCCCATATCACTACAACCTTGAACATTGTTATGACCACGTAATGGATAAGCACCTGTACCAGGTCTTCTGTAGTTCCCAGTAGCTAGTAACAGATTGGAAATTGAAGTAGATGTGTCACTACCAATGTCTTGTTGTGTCACACCCATAGCCCAACAAATAGAAACAGATTCAGCTGCTGCCATTTGATGCGCAAAATCAATTAAATCTTCTTTCGGAATACCAGTTGTTTCTTCAGCAAATTCCATAGTAAATAGTGCTAGTGAGTTATAATATTCCTCAAAATGATCTACCCATTCATCAATAAATGCTTGGTCATGTAGATTGTGATCAATAATATATTTTGTTACTGCTGATATCCATACTAAATCTGTACCTGGTTTAGGTTGGTAGAAATTATCAGCACGTTCTGCCATTTCATGCTTTCTAATATCAAATACGTTAAGTGTATTATTATAAAGCTTATGACCGCGTTTAATTCTGGAAGCAATAACCGGATGTGCTTCGGCTGTATTTGTTCCGATAAGTACGACCATACTCGCTTGCTCTAAATCTTCTATAGAACCGGAATCTCCTCCGTGTCCTACAGTTCTAAATAAACCTTTTGTTGCAGGTGCTTGACAATAACGAGAACAGTTATCGACATTATTTGTTCCAATAACTTGTCTCGCTAATTTTTGCATTAAATAGGACTCTTCATTAGTCGCTTTAGATGAAGATATAAATGCTAGTCCATCTGCGCCTTTGTCAGCTTTAACTTTTGTAAAGTTATCAGCTACAACTTTTAACGCTTCATCCCATTCAACTTCTTCAAAAGCATCACCTTTACGAAGCAATGGTTTAGTTAAACGTTCTTCTGAATCGATATAATCCCAACCGAACTTACCTTTTACACAGCTCGAAATTTTGTTAGCAGGTGATTCTGGTTGTGGTTGGACTTTTATAACTTCTCTATCTTTTGTCCAAACATCGAACGAACATCCTACACCACAGTATGTACATACTGTTTTAGTTTTTTCGATACGCTCTTCTCGCATTGCCGCTTCAGAATCTGAAACTGCAAATAGCGGACCGTATCCTGGTTCTGCTTTTTTCGTCAAGTCAATCATTGCTGCTAATGAACCTGGTTCTAAGTCAGTCATATAGCCAGCATTACCTTCCATATCCACTTCCATCATGGCATTACATGGACATACAGTGGCACATTGACCACATCCAACACATGATGATTCATTAATTGAGACATCATTATCCCAAATAACACGTGGTTCTTGACGTTCCCAATCAATTGTTAACGTTTCATTGACTTGCACGTCTTGACAAACTTCTACACAACGCCCACATAATATACATTGATTTGGGTCATAGCGATAAAATGGTCCATAATCTTTTTCATATGGTTTGTCTTTATATTCATAGGTTTGATGTTCTAAGCCCCATTGATCCATTGTATTATGAATTTCACAATCACCATTATTGTAGTCACAAACTGTACAATATAATTGGTGTTTTTCTAATATACGGTCTAACGCTTCTTTTTGACTGTCTTGAACTTTATTATTTTGCGTATCGACAACCATAGGCCGATTTATAACTGTACTACATGCGCGTTCAATTTTACCGTCGATTTCAACTGTACATGTATCACAAGTTTGAATTGGACCTAACGATTCGTTATAACAAATCGATGGTACAAATGTTTCTTGACCCTTGATAAACTCAAGTAAATTAGTACCTGGTTCAGCAAGATAGTCCTTACCATCTAACGTCACGATTAAATGCTCCTGCATTAAATCACCCCTTCAATATTATTATTGCCCATTATTCTTTATATCTATGGTGATTCACTTGCTAGTCTTAGAAGCCCCACGCTTCCAAAAGTAGCATTGCTTTAATTGTAAATCTTACTGCTCAAAATGTTAAGGCTTTCTATTATATTCCTTAATTTATAATTTCAAAACACTAAAAAACGGAGTGTGATAGAAATCTAATTTTATTAAAAAGATTTCGTCGTAACACTCCGCCAAGGATAACTAGAACTGAACAAAACTTGATTTGAAGCGCCTTCAACTACTGACAATATGAAATGAGACTGGGACAAATCAATGACGTCCCAGCCTCTCGGTGTTAAATTTCTAAATTATCTTTAATTTTATTTTGAATATCGCTTAATGAACTTTCACTTGGTATAAAATAATACAATCCATCATCTTGAATACCACCTTGTCCATCTAATTGATTTCTATTAACTGTTTCATTTGCATCTTTATACTTACTTCTAATTTTTGTTAAATCGCCTAGTGATAAATCAGTCGTCACATTATCTTTAATATGATCCATGATACCGTTAAAGTGTGTAATAGATTTAGTGCTTGTCAATTTATTCGCAATACCTTGCATGACTAGCTGTTGACGTTCTTGTCTACCGAAATCGCCACCAGCACCGCTTTCTTTTCTACTTCTAATGAAGGCCATTGCTTGCTCACCATCCATATGCGATTTCTCACCTTCTACAAATGAAGCACCATTATAACTAAATGTTGCATTACTCACAACATCTATACCGCCAAGTGTATCAATCATATCTTTCATACCATCCATATCAATTGTGGCATAGTGATCAATTGGCACATCTAATAATTTTTCAAGTGATTTCACAGCCATATCTGGCCCGCCATAGGCATGCGCATGGTTGATTTTCTCTGTAGATCCGTGGCCAACAATTTCAGCTTGCGTATCTCTTGGAATACTTACTATTTCTGATGTTTTTTTGTCTGGATTCATCGAAATGACCATTATAGAATCACTTCTCTGCCCACCACCATTAGCATTTCTTTCAGCATCTGAATCTACACCTAATAGTGCAATTGTAAATGGATCACCATTATTTAAATTTACCTTTTTATCTCTTAATTCTGATTTGTTTCTATCTAATGGGTTATGAATTGAATTTCCTACCGAAAAGATTTTAAAAGCTAAATAAATAACTGCTACTATGGCTAAAATAACTAAAATACCGATCAACCATAACAGTATTTTTGTAGGCAACCCCATTTTTTTACTTCTTTTATATTCCGAGCGGCTCAATTGTATCACTCCAATTCTCTATTCTATGAGTTTAAGTTCATTCAATGAATTATTATATAGTAAACCATGTCCCTTGACATAGTGCTTAAGACCTATTTATATTTACAGAAATTTAATATTTCGCATATCCATTTCCACTATTTATTATTTGCAATATTTCCTCATGGCACCCTGGATTACTAATAATAAATGGGCCACTTGTGGCATAATCTAAATGTGTATTGCTTAATGTTGTCATTGTCAAACCAAGTTCCTCTGCGAATAAAAACTGTGCAGCTATATCCCATGGTTTAGGATTGGTATTGATATGTGCACCAAATTGTCCTTGTATCACTCTTACTGAATCAAGCCCACATGAACCGATAAAACGATAACTAAAAGCAGCATCGTATAAATCATTAATCGTGTCATTATTCATTACTTGTGAATTGAATGAAATAATTGCATCTGCCAAGTCCATTGTTTCTGGTGGTGTAATAGGTTCACCATTGGTATAAGCTCCATAACCTCTTACTGCTTTATGTAACTGTTGATGTGGATAATCATATATGTAAGATAATGTTGGCACGCCATCAACGAAATAACCTAATATAATACAATAATCCTCTTGCTGCTTTACCAAGTTTGTTGTGCCATCAATCGGATCCATAATCCATACATGTCCCTCTTTTGGAGTTACTTCGTCATTCGATTTTTCTTCTGCTAATAATTGATGGTCAGGATAGTTATCATTTAAAAATTGTTGGAATTGTAGTTGAATTGTTTTATCAACATTTGTCACTAAATCAAATCTATTGCGTTTTGTTGATGTTTCCATCTCTCCAACTAAATTTGGTATCACTTGATCTAACGTTAATAACCACGACCTAATTGCATTATCTAGTTCGATTAGTTGTTCTTTATTCATAAAATACACCTCTCGTAATTCACTATTTTAGTTATGTATAATTTTCTCTATTCTACCACAGATGACTGATATGCTTATAGCTTAGTTTGCTAAAGTAGAAACAAAAAAACCGACTAGCAATACTAGTCGGCATTAGAAAGGAAAGTAAGTAATAAATATTGAAGATGTTTGAATAGTAACTTGCGCGATTAGATATGTAACAAAAACTATATGTAATAGCCTACCCCTTTGCAATCTAAATCGCTATCCCCTTTTGTTACTGTCTATATATTAACATAACCTTTCGTAAAATGTAAGCGTTTTCTAAAAATTTATTTGTAACTTTTTTGTAAAATGCCTAAGAATGTCGTCACCATCGTATTTATGCTATAATAAATGTAATATGTAATCAATGGGAGGTGACTTTCTATGAATAAGCGTGAGCGACAAAATAAGATTGTTAATGCCATTCATCATAATAAACAAATTTCTGCATCTGATTTAGCTAAACATTTGGACGTCTCAAAGCGGACAATCTTAAGAGATATTCAAGATTTAGAAGACCAAGGTGTCAAAATATTAGCTAAACATGGTAAATTGGGTGGTTACCAGTTACAAGAAGCACAGCAAAATTACGCCATTGAACTTACAGAAAGTCAACTTTCTGCATTATTTTTAGTATTAAATGAAAGCCAATCTATTTCATCTCTTCCATATAAAGAAGAAATTCATGCAATTATAAAAAAATGCTTAAATTTACCATATAATAAATTGCGTAAAACTTTAAAAAAATTAGACCGTTACATTAAATTTGATGACCAACATCACGAAATATTACCAACCTTATTTTCTGATTTACTAATTTATTGTACCGAACGTAATGTTATGGCAATGGAATACTCACATTCTAATGAGCATACGCAGACAGAAAATGTCATTTTTATTGGATTACTGTGCGAACAAGGCCTATGGAAAGCGATTGTCTTTGAAATAGGATCTGGCCGTACAAATGAAATTCCAATTGTTGCTATTCAAGATATCGCATACTCTTTTGAAAAAAAGATCAAAACACATGATATATCAATTAAAAATTATAAAGAGTTTTTAAACCCAGCTGAAATGTAAATTCATAATATAGCTAAACGCTAGTTATTAGTAAAGTCGCATATTTGCACACCAAATCAACATCCATCTGATTGATAATGTAAATATGCGTCTTTAGTTTATTTATATTATCAATCCTTTCCACTTCTTCAGTTATACTTCTTACTTTTAAACACTTCATTACATTTTCATAAGGAGTGCCTCATGTCAAAACAAGTTTACAGTCATATTAAGAATCAACTCAAGCACCTACTCACTTTATTAGAACTTTTTAAATATAAACTAGTAATGGAAGATACAGATATAATAATTACTCAAACAGAACTCCAACAATTTATTAATCAAGCATATAATTATGCCACAATTCATTTTCAATCAAACCAATGCCCACTCATCCGAAATTACCTCCACATGATAACTGACTTACAACAAAATCCCATTTCCCTACTGACTGTTGGTAATACTTATAGTTATATTGATAATTATCAAATATGTGTATATAAACTCTACGAACAATTTGCGCATTTCTGAAATATTGTTACATATTGAAATGAGTTTATTATTCATATTGTAATATATTTTCAAATATAATATAATGTAAGCGATTACAAATATCAGGAGGGATAGCTATGCATGGTTTCTCTGTTTATTTAGGACAGCCTATCAATCAACGTTACATAGATAATTTGATTAGCCTAGGCTATGATACTATCTTCACTTCTATTCAAATTCCTGAAGAAGATGAAACTACTAAACTAATATATTTACAACAATTATTGTCTCACTTACAAGATTGTTCAATTACTTACATTATCGATGTACAACCTACGTTACTCAATCAACAACTCTATGACTTATTGCATCAATATCAAAATTCTCGTTTTTTAATACGCATTGACACAGAAACATCATTAACCACTGTCAACGAGATCATTCGCCATAACTTTGAATGTTGTCTAAATGCCAGCACAATTGATGCAACCTTGCTTGTTCACCTTTCCAACCATGTCGTTAACTTCAAAGCAATTAGTTATTGTCATAATTATTATCCACGTCCAGATACTGGTTTAAGTTCACAGTTTGTAACCGCACAAAATTCACTTATTAAAACATTTAATCCAAGTGCAGAAATTTTTGGATTTATCGCCGGTACAGAAAAACGTAGTCCTTTACACAAAGGGTTACCTACAATTGAAAAAACGAGATGGACTCATCCGTTATGTAGTGCACAAAACCTAATCGATACAGGTATTGATGGTGTCATCATTGGAGATACATCATTAGTCAATCATCATGCAGAAAGATTAATAAAACTGTTACATGACCGTCATTTTATCTTGTCGCTTGCCCATATTGAACCATATAGCGAAGACATTTTATTTCAATCGCATACTGCACGGCCAGATAATCCAGAAAGTGCTATACGCTCGCAAGAAGCTCGATTGTACAAATCTCAGCAAATAGCACCTAATAATAATTTAAACAGAGTGTTCGGTGACATAACATTAGATAATCATTTAAATGGGCGTTATGAAGGTGAATTGCAAATTATCAAAGAAGATTTACCAAAACATCCACATGTGAATTGCGTGGCACGTATCTCTGCAGCAGATCACCCTCTCATACCATTGATAAAGCCAAATGATACATTTGAATTTCAAAAAGGAGTTGCAGACAATGAAACATTTAACGACTGAAAATAGAAATGAAGCTACGATGCACTTAGATGAAATGAGCATTGAAGATGCACTAACTATTATGAATGAAGAAGATCAACGTGTACCTCAAGCAATCAAACAAGTTATCCCGACGCTCAGTAACATTATCAACTTGACGGCAACACAATTTAGTAAAGGAGGAAGATTAATTTATATGGGCGCTGGCACAAGTGGCAGATTAGGTGTATTAGATGCTGCAGAATGCGTTCCTACTTTCAACACTGAACCTACTGACATCATCGGACTTATCGCAGGTGGCGAAAAAGCTATGACAACTGCAATTGAAGGTTCCGAAGATAACGAGACATTAGGAGCAACAGATTTAAAAGATTTAGCTTTAACTTCAATGGATGTCGTCATTGGTATTGCAGCAAGTGGTAGAACACCGTATGTTATAGGCGGCTTGCAATATGCACAATCTATAGGCGCACAAACCGTAGCAATTTCTTGTAATACAGCAAGTGAAATTAGTAAACACGCTGATTATCCCCTAGAAGTTAATGTTGGTCCCGAGGTATTAACTGGTTCTACACGCTTAAAATCTGGAACTGCACAAAAGTTAATATTGAATATGATTTCCACGATTACGATGGTACGTTGTGGTAAAGTCTATGATAATTTAATGATTGATGTTCGACCAACAAATGAAAAGCTTGTACACAGAGCAATCGGTATCATTCAAGATATTTGTGATATTAATTCAACACAAGCACAGCAACTATACGACAAAGCTAATCAAAATTTAAAAGTAGCAGTAGTAATGCATTTATGTAATATAGATAAATCTGCAGCTGAAGCGAAATTAAGTGCACATAACGGTGTAATTAAACAAGCAATACAATCATAAATTAAACAAAGCGGGTGATAGTATGGCAAATGAAAAAAAATTAGCGCATTCAATTATTGATAACGTCGGTGGTATGGAAAATATAGACAACATAATTAATTGTATGACGCGCATACGTATAAAAGTTCATGACGAAAGTAAAGTAGAATTCGATAATTTAAAAGCAATTGATGGTGTAATGGGAGTTGTTCATGATGACCGCATCCAAGTCATTGTCGGTCCAGGAACCGTAAATAAAGTAGCTAACGAAATGGCAGCTAAGAGTGGTGTGCCATTAGGTGACACGATACCGCACGATTATAAAGCTGCAGCTGAAGCAAAAGCAAAGATCAATAAGGAATCATATCAACAAAAACAAAAGCGTGGTAAATTCAACAAACTCCTCAAAACTATTGCTAATATATTTATACCTTTAATACCAGCATTTATTGGGGCAGGTTTAATTGGTGGTATAGCCGCTGTTCTAAGTAATTTAATGCAAGCTGGTCAAATTTCAGGTGATTGGATAACACAACTTGTGACAGTTTTCAATGTCATTAAAGATGGTATGTTAGCTTACTTAGCGATATTCACCGGTATTAATGCAGCAAAAGAATTTGGCGCAACTCCTGGTCTTGGTGGTGTAATCGGTGGTACTACATTGCTAACAGGACTAACCGATAAAAATATGATTACTAACATTTTTACCGGAGAGCCACTACAAGCAGGACAAGGTGGTATTATTGGAGTTATCTTCGCTGTATGGTTACTCAGTATAGTAGAAAAAAGATTGCATAAAATCGTACCAAATGCAGTCGATATTATAGTGACACCAACTGTTACATTATTTATTATTGGTCTATTAACAATCTTTATCATAATGCCACTGGCTGGCTTTATTTCATCTGGTTTAGTTTTTGTTATTAATTGGATTATTGGTATAGGTGGTATTTTCAGTGGATTTATCATAGGTGCCTTTTTCCTACCACTTGTGATGCTCGGTTTACATCATATCTTCACCCCTATTCATATTGAAATGATTAACCAAACTGGCGCAACTTATTTATTACCAATAGCAGCAATGGCTGGTGCCGGTCAAGTAGGTGCTGCCTTAGCATTATGGGTAAGATGTCGCAAAAATCAAACATTACGCAATACATTGAAAGGTGCACTACCAGTTGGATTTTTAGGTATCGGAGAACCTTTAATATATGGTGTTACATTACCACTAGGTAGACCTTTCTTTACAGCATGTATAGGAGGCGGTATTGGTGGTGCTGTCATAGGTGGCATCGGACATATTGGTTCTACCGCTATTGGACCTAGTGGTATCTCATTATTACCACTCATTTCTGATCACATGTATTTAGGCTATATAGCTGGTTTACTCGCTGCTTATTTAGGTGGATTTGTTTTCACTTATTTACTCGGAACGACAAAAGCTATGCGAGAATCTGACCATTTAGGTGATTAATTATGACAAATATTTTCCATCAAATCGATAACAAATATTTTGAATTAACCAAAAGCGAGAAGAAAATTGCAGACTATATTTTACAATCACCGCAACACATTATTTCCATGTCAGTACAAGATTTAGCGGAAACTGTAAATACAAGCACCGCTTCCATCGTAAGATTTAGTAAGAAAATGTCTACTCAGGGGTTTCAAGACTTAAAAATTGCTATTTCTAGATACTTACCTACTGATAATATGAGTAATCATCATATCGAACTGAAAGCTGGAGAATCAGTAGAAACACTCACCAATAAAATGATTTCGCGCGCAACAAGTACAATGCACGCTGCAGCACAACATATTAACGCCAATATCGTTGATCAAGTCTGCTATGCATTAAAACATGCTAAGACAATCTTTTTGTTTGGTTATGGTGCTTCTTCCATTACAGCAGAAGATTTGTTTCAAAAGTTTTCGCGAATTGGATTGCCGGTCAGATTAATTAAAGAAACACATTTGTTTATGACTACACTCGCAACACACGGTGAACAAGACTGTATTATTTTTATTACCAATCAAGGTAATCATAGTGAGTTACAAGCAATGATTAAAGTCGCCAATGATTATCATATTAATATTATTACAATAACAAGCTCTTATAATAATTACATTGCTTCACATGCTAATTTTACAATCATCTATGGTACAACCGATGAAAATGAATTACGTATGGCTGCTACTACTTCATTATTTGCCCAATTATTCACTGTAGATATATTATATTATCGCTTTATCGCTTTGAATTATAATGAAGTTTTAGATGCTATAACACAGTCAAAAATGGCACTTAATAATTATCATAAACATATCTCAAAAATTAAATTCAAACATTAAAAAGCAAAGTGCTGTAATAAGCACTTTGCTTTCAAAATGTAGACAAACTTTAGGTGAACGTGACTAAGGTTCCTCTATTTATATCTATTGGATGATTTTATTAAATACCAGTAGTCTTTCAGAGCATTACCACTCCTTTTAATAACCACATTGCCATTTTTTAAGATTCATGATTCCACAAATTAGTGTAGTATCCATGGAAACTTTTATAATTCCTCTGTATCGTTTCCCTTTCCGACCATGTTGCTTTTTTGCATCACTGATTTTTTTCTATTGTTGGAGTGCATAATTTATATATTATTGGCAGTGATTTGGGCGGACTCCTGCGGGAATAGCACTAGCCGAAGACTACAGGCTAAGGCAGTGATCGCGGAAAGCGTGCACAAAAAACTGCCAACAAAATAAAAGCAAAGTGCTGTAATTAGCACTTTGCTTTTATTACTTCATTGTTTATTGTTGGAAGAATTCAAAAATATTTTTGGCATTGTCTGTATTATCAATATTACCTTTGAATTTTTCTGAACCTTGACCCATTGCATAGGTATTTACATCTTCACCAGTATGCCCATAAGTTGTCCAACCAGTATTAGATTTATCATTGATAGGTTTTTGAATCGCGTCCTGTAATTTTTGTAATTGATCTTCGTATTCAGAATCGTCTTCTTTTAACCCTTTCATATTTTCAGCTTCTTCTTTAATATCCGACATGTTATCTTTAGAAATATCGAAGCCGTAACCTTCATTAATTACTTTTTCTGGATTTTTACCATCTGCAATTTGTTCTGTCATATATTTACCAGAATGCTTCATACTATGAATCGCATCTGGATTCCATTCATAATCTTCGCCCTTAGCGATTGACATGCCACCAGTAGAGTGGTCAGCTGTAGCTACGACAAGTGTATCAGGGTTAGATTTGGCATATTCGGTTGCATGTTTAAATGCTTTTTCAAATCCGCCCATTTCTGACATTACACCTGTAACATCATTAGGATGTCCTGCTTTATCAATTGAAGCACCTTCAACCATTAAGAAGAAACCTTTATCATTTTTAGATAAACGGTCTAATGCACTTTTTTCCATATCTACAAGTTCTGGATTTTTATTAGGTGCATCTATGTTTAATGGCATATCATTTTTAGCAAACAATCCTAATACTTGATCTCCTTTAGAGTTCTTCAAGTCATTTTTGTTTTTAACAATATCATAACCATCTTTTTTAAATTTCTTAGTTAAATCACCGTTATCTTTACCAAAGTATTCTGAGCCACCACCTAGTAAGACATCTACTTTATGTTCACCATTTATTTTATCATTATAAAATTGTTGTGCGATTTCGTCTTTTTTATCACGATCATCTACGTGAGAAGCATAAGCTGCCGGTGTAGCATCTGTAATTTCAGCAGTTGACACCAATCCAGTTGATTTACCATTTTCTTTAGCCTGTTCTAATACAGTTTTAACTTTTTGCTTATTGGCATCTACTCCAATAGCACCATTAAATGTTTTATGACCAGAACTGAATGCTGTAGCACCTGCTGCGGAGTCAGTAACATTTTCTTTTGGATCATTGGGATTTGTACGTTGTGTACCGACTAAATGTTCATCAAAAGCTGTTTTGTCCATCTCTTTTGTATTTGGGTCATCTGCAAAATAACGATATGCTGCATTATACGAAGGTCCCATGCCATCGCCCACTAGGAAAATCACGTTTTTAGGATTTTTAGTGTTCCCAACGTATGATACTTCGTCTTTGTTTTTTGCTGATTCTTTACTTGACGCTTGAGAGATTGAAGACGTTCCAATAGAACTAGCAGCTATAGAAGTCGCTAACGATAATGTCGCAATTTTCTTCCACATATTCATGCTAAAAAACTCCTTTAGGATATGTATTTGTTAATCTATGGTTTATTTTAATAAACTTTTTTTGAGATACTATTGAGATAACATTAAGTTTGTGTAAATAAGACGGTTTAATGTAAACAAGTGAGCGATAAATCGAAGCATTACTTCGATTTATCAACTCACTTGTTTTTAATTTCATAGTTCGCCTTTAAAGTAGTCTTAAAGTACAAACGAGAAAATTATTAAATTTAATCTTGTTGTTTATGATAACCTTTCACAAAATAGAAAGTTGTCATAAACGCTAAGAAAATAATACCAATTACTACTGAAACAACTGTTTCTTTATTAAATAACATACCGATAAGTACAATAATTAAAAATGCCATTGTTATATAATTTGATAACGCGCCTCCAGGCATTTTGAAAGGATGGCCTTCTAATAAAGCAGGGTTCCCTTTACGGAAGCGTAAATGGCTGATTAATATCATAAACCAAGGTACCATACCTGGTAAGATTGATGCACTATATACATAAACAAAAATACTATCTGCACCTTCGATAAACATTGGCAAGATTACGTTAAGTAATGCACCAATTAAAATACCGATAGCAATTGCTGTTACAGTATAAACAGGCACACCATTTTTCATTACTTTCAAGAAAATCTTAGGCATTTGACCGCGCTGTGCTAATGTATACGCCATACGACTAGCACTGAATATACCAGAGTTACAACCTGACATCGCTGCAGTTAATACAACAAAGTTAATTAAACCAGCTGCAATAGTAATACCTACTTTAGCGAATGTTGCTACGAAAGGACTTCCTAGATTACCAAGTTCATCCCAAGGATAAACAGTTACAATAACAAAGATAGCACCAACATAGAAAATAAGTATACGCCAAATTACACCGTTTACAGCGCTTTTAATATTTTTTTGTGGATCTTTTGTTTCACCAGCAGTAATACCAATTAATTCTACACCTTGGTATGAACCGATAACGATAGATAATGCAAAGAAGAATCCAAGCCATCCATTTGGGAAGAACCCACCATTAGCCCATAAATTAGATAAGCCAATCGCTTCGCCACCATTACCTAAACCAAAGAAGATAATGCCGAAACCTGCAATAATCATAAGAATTATTGTTACTACCTTAATCATTGCAAACCAAAACTCAAATTCACCAAAAGCTTTAACCGAAACTAAATTTGCGCATAATAACAATGCTACGACAATGACTCCAGGAATCCACTGTGGTAAATCCGGGAACCAATAATTCATATATTGTCCTACAGCTATAACTTCACTCATCCCGACGACTACCCATTGGAAAATGTTACTCCAAGCAGTCAAATAACCTGCGACCGGATGTATGTAATCACTCGCAAAGTTTGCAAAGGAACCTGTAGTTGGATATAGATAAACCATCTCACCCATAGCTCTCATTACTAAAAATAAAAAGATACCTGCAATTAAATATGCAAATATTACTGAAGGTCCCGTCCATTTAATTGTACTTGTAGCCCCCATAAATAGTCCAACACCTATAGTTCCACCAAGTGCAATCATTCTAATTTGACGTGCACTTAGCCCCCTATGTAATTCATGTTCTTCATTCATTTTATTTAAACCCCATCTCTTTCAAATATAAGTGAGAAACAACACCTATGCATGTCGCTATTATACTATAAATTCTAAAAATTTAAACAATATTTTTTGTATATGAAAGCGTTTTCATTTCCCGCTATTTATTCTATAATATTTTTACAATAATTGCAAAATGTATTTTTTTAATTATTGGATTCTTACAAAATGTAATAATCAACGCACAGTCGCATTACACAATACACTTGCACTTAAATATGATATGTTATAATTCAATTTAGCTTTAACTTAAAGGAGTCCCTTATGAATAAACAATTACTACGCCGTACAATATATACATCAATCGTTTTTGGTTTACTATTTTTCTTTTTGAATTACTTTGGCTCTCAAAATGTCAATGTAGCGCCACTTATAGGTAAATCAATATTAGCAACATGTGTGCTAGCAATTTTATACTTCACATTATTTTCTATGATGCATACACCTGAATTAAAGTTCAAATTTGGTACAACCATACCCATTGCAATGTTGCTTAGTATTTTAATAAGTAGTCTGTTTGGAGCTATCAAAATTGGTATCATAGCAGGCTTGCTTATAGGCGTAATTGCTGGTTATATTTGGGTCTTTATCGAATCAAAGCGTAACGGAGGTGATTCGAAGTGAGTATCTTTTTAGGTATCGTTATTATCATTTTATTAATTGTGAGTCTCATTCCTAACCTCAAAGCAGTTAAAAACAGTAAGCAAACTGGTGAAAAAAATCCTAGATTTGCAATTATGATTGGCATAGATGCAATTTTACTGGTCCTAGTAATTGTAACGTTAGCTTTTCAATTTTTTAAGTAACTAAAAATATACATGTCTATTAAGCGACCGAATTTCTAAATTATTTAGCAATTGGGTTGCTTTTATTTATGTGTCACTGTTGTATCAACGATTGAATACTAGTTGTCTCGTTAACAATGGTCGCTTATGATTAAAACTGATATTGCAATATCAAATAATACAATGCAGTTGCACCTAATAGATATACAACTGAACCTATAAAAAATGATCTCACTTGAATATGAAATGGTATTGTTTTGTTAAAAATTGGGCCCAACACTAAATTACCGATAGCAAGTATTAATGGACCTCCTAAAAACAAAAGTAAAATATATAAATTCATAATGACGTACCTTCTTATTTAGTAAAATAATCAGCAATAATTTCACGTGCGGTTACATTTTTACCGATGAATGGGACTGAACTAAAATTTTGTGCTACTGTCATATCATTCGTATTTACAACGACATCTAATCCAGCTGTAACTGCTGCAGTTGCACCATTAACGGAATCCTCTATTGCTAAACAGTTCACAGGGTTATAATTTAAACGTTGTACTGCAGTTAAATATAATTCAGGATTAGGCTTAACTTCTGCAACGTCTTCTCGCCCTACTATCACATCTATATACTGCTCTAAACCTAGCTTATCGAATGTTGGTTGAATATCCGCGCGATAACTACTAGTAGCAATTGCCATTGGAATATGATGTTGTTTTAAAAAGATCATTAGTTGTTCAATCTCGTCATCGATAGGTAGATCGACACTCGTACGATTGTGGTCTGTGTAGATTGCCTCTTTAGCCTCTTTACCTAATTCCTTCTCTAAGTAGTCATGTAATTCAGTAGCTGCACCGCCTATAGAAGACCTATAGTAATCAAGTGATAAAGGTGTACATTCATGTGCTAATAAGTGTTTATTAATAATTGTAAATAAATGTTTCTCAGTATCTATAATTGTGCCATCAAAATCAAATACTACAGCTTTATACATGGTCATACCTCCTTAATGATATGTTTCTTAATTTAGTCTATCATATTTTATTTTGTAACACTCTAGCAAAACGAAAGACGCTCTCTCCCTATTAAGTAAAAAGCGTCTCACAAACATACATTATTTTAGTATAAAGTCACTTAGTTATTTTTTAGACCAATATCTAGCTAAAATAGGACCCGATATATTATGTATCAAACTAAATACCGCTCCAGGTACTGCTGCTAACGGATTAAAATGGACTGTTGCCAGAGATACAGCTAATCCAGAATTTTGCATACCTACTTCAATCGATACTGCCTTTTTATCAGCTCTATCTAATTTAAATAGTTTAGCAAATGTATAACCTAAAGCATAGCCAATAATATTATGCAGTATAACTACTCCAAAAATCAGTAAGCCAGTTTGTAATATTTGTGATTTACTGCCACCGACAACAGAGGCCAAAATAAGCGAAATGGCTACCACAGAGACAATGGGTAATGCAGTAGCAGTAGTTGTAGCAAGATTCTTAAATAGTTTCTGTAAAACAAAACCAATAATAATAGGTATTAATACTACTTGTACCACTGACCACAACATACTTCCAAATGAAACCTCTAACCATTGATTAGCAAATAGAAAGATTAAAGCTGGTGTGATAATGGGTGCTAATAATGTAGAGACACTTGTTATCGCTACTGATAATGCTACATTGGCATTCGCTAAATAACTCATAACATTACTCGAAGTCCCCCCCGGACAACATCCTACTAAAATGACGCCGATAGCTATCTCAGGTGGTAAATTAAATATTTTAGCAATGGCAAATGCAGTTATGGGCATAATTGTATACTGCAGTATGACGCCTATAATAACAGCACGCGGTGCTTGAAAAATAATTTTAAAATCTTTAGGGTCAATAGTTAACCCCATCCCCAACATAACAATCCCTAATAAATAAGGTACAAATTGACTCACTGTCGCTAATTGCGCTGGAAAGACAAAACCTATAATGGCAGCGAGTAACATCCAGAACAAGAATGTGTTGGTTGCGAATCTACTTACCTTTGTTAACATCATTCAACACTTCCCTTTTAATAGTAATAAAGAAAAATGTATCACATTTTAGAATTTAGCACAATACGTTTTCAGAAAATTGCAAAGATTTAGATTTATATTGTTCATTCCAAAGACCTAGTGTCAGAAAGAAAAAAGAGTGGTACAATTTAATAGAATTAGAAATGGGTAAAAAATAAAACTCCATTAAAATATTATGCTAATTACACTTCATATATTATTTTTCAGTTCGGAGGGTTTTGATGTTTATAGATAAAACTGAGACTTATATCTTAAATATTGGGGAATTAACAAAGCGCAAACAACGTAATAAGTTATTAAAATTATTGCGCCAGATTACTTTTTGTAAGTCCATACAACACTCAATAAAAAAGAATAACTCAATTTACACAGTAGAAATTATTTTACCGAAGCAACAGTTACCATATGTTATCACTTATCTCAGTCTGCACAACTACACAATCTTTCAAATTTTAACTTCATCAGAACTCGATACATTATTCGATTCAACTCAATTGCCATTATCTTCAAAGCGCTTTGAATTACAAATTGATGGTTTAAATGATGCATTCATCAAAGATAAAGTTATAGATATTATTAACGTGTTAGACAATACAGAAGCTCTATCCTATACATTCACAAAAAATCGCATTAACTTACACTGTTCTGCTGATACATTTTCAAAAATTATTTATCACATTGCTATCCGTAATATTGATATACTTAAAGCAATTTATTTTCCACGCGTTGCACACAAAATGAAATCACATATATCGTAATAATTTACGTTTATTGTATAACATCAATTTAAAGTTACATTAATTACTTGAACTTTAACGTAACCGTGCTAAAAACTAAGTACAAAAAGAGACTGGGACGAAATTAATTCGTCCCAGTCTCTTTTCATAATGCCCATAGATGACCGAACTGAAAATATGCTTAACTTAATCTTTTTACTTTAGTCATTATAGACGGAGAGGAGACCACGAAAACTTTTTATTACCATTAGATCTCTGTCTCACTCTACTTTTATTATGCTTCATCTTCAGTAAATACCATATTTTCAAATGCTTCTCTTACTTGTGGTACTGACATTCCAACAATAACTTGAACGTTTTTACCACTTTTTACTAATCCATGTGCCATCTGATTATGAATAAAGTAATCATTATCTTCTACTTTTTCTTGGTCTTTCACTGTTAAGCGTAATCTCGTCGCACAATTTGTGACATCTTTAATGTTCTCTGCGCCACCCAATCCTTGTAAATAGTAATTCGCTTTATCAGTATATTCATCGCCTGTAGCTGCATAAACAGAATCATTAGCACCTTGTTTTTCTTTGTAATCTTGCTTACTATATAACTTCACTTCTGATTTCTCTTTATCACGACCTGGTAATGGTATATTAAATTTCAATATTAAAAATCTAAATACTACAAAATATATACCTGTAAAGATTAAACCAATAATTATTTGGATAACATAAGTTAACCAATGGTTTTGTGCTAGTGGAATCCAATTTGTAGCAAAGAAATCAATAAGTCCGCCACCAAAGTTTCCTACTAAACCAAAGCCATACATAATTGTATCCATTGATGCTGATAGGATTGCATGTAATACAAATAAATATGGAGCAATAAATAAGAATGTGAATTCTAATGGCTCAGTAATACCTACTACCACAGCTGTTAATGTTGCTGGAAGAAGTAAAGCTGCAATTTTCTTCTTGTTTTCAGCAGGTGTAGTTGAATACATTGCCAACGCTATACCAATTGATCCGAATACTTTACCGTTACCTTGTAACATAAAGCCGTATGGAAACTGTTCTTTTAATGGTTTAGTACTATTGGCAAATTCATTAACGTGTTTAAACCATTCTGCTTTTAAACCATGATTTACTACTACTGGTCCTACTTCTATTGGAGCGTAAATAAAATGATGTAGTCCTGTTGGAATCAACACCCGTTCTAGGAAATGGAATAACCAGACGCCAATAAAACCAGAGCCTACAATAAATCCTTGTAATGATGTTATACCAGCTTGAATCGTAGGCCATACAATACAAGTAAGCAACGCCATAGGAAGCATAACAAAAAATGAAATACTTACTACAAACGTTAATCCTTGGAAGACACCTAGCATTTCAGGTAATTTTTTATTGTAGTATCTATTATGTATCCAAGTCACTATACTGGAAATAATAATACCACCTAAAATATTTGTATCTAATGTTTCAATACCGGCAATAGCTTTTAATCCTGTAACGTTTTCTACGCCTTTTTCTAAATTGGCACCAAATGTATGTGGCCATTGCGTTAAAATCGCATTAATAAAAGTATTAAACATTAAATATCCCATTAATGCAGCTAACGCAGCATGTCCCGGTGCTCGCTTAGCTAGTGAAATAGGTAAACCTACTACAAACACAATTTCCATATGATTGAAAATTGTCCAGCCACCCGATTCAATCACTGACCATATTTTAAACCAAGTTGTTCCATCCTCTGCTATACTTCCCATAATTGCTGGATTTTTAAATAATGTAGCAAATCCTAGTACAATACCAAAGAAAGCAAACATAAGTACCGGTACAATCATGGCACTACCAAAACGTTTTATAGCATTCATTACTGCCACCCCAATTCATAAAATTAAATCTCATTAATCAAATACTGTTATTTACAACTTTGACCGTATACAAGTTGTATGTCTTAACAACATCTTAAGGTAAACGCTTACATATAAACAAGGGTTTGACTTAAAATTGAAATCTTTTGTATAATCAGATTATATTTTCAAATGAAGGAAATATTTTCAATTATGAAGAGGTGAATGCGTTGTTACTAGACGAACGCTTAAATAACAATTTCGAAAAGTTAAACGATAACGATATACAAATTGCACATTATGTAAATACACATATACGAGAATGTAAAACTATGAAAATCCAAGAGCTTGCTGCACGTACGCATGCTTCCAATGCTTCAATACACCGGTTTACTAAAAAATTAGGATTCGATGGTTATAGTGATTTCAAGTCATACTTAAAGTTTGAAACAGAACATCCCTCACAGTTACCATCCGATTCCATAGACCAATTCAAACAAGAAATATCCAATACATTCTCATACTTGGAACGTGTGGATTATCACTTAATTACAGATAAAATCTACCACGCAGACACGATTTATTTATATGGTACAGGTTTAGCTCAAATGAACGTAGCACAGGAAGCTCGACGTATACTATTAACTATCCATAAAAATGTAATAGTCTTACATGATATTCATGAATTTAAAATGATATTAAATAAATCGACAAATAAAGATATTTTCTTCATTATTTCTTTATCAGGTGAATCACAGCAATTAACCGAGATCACCAATTATTTGCAAGTGAGACAAAAATATTTCTTTTCTATCACAACGTTAAAAGATAACAATTTAGCACAAAAAGCCAATTATAATATTTATGTTTCTAGTAATACTTTCTATTTAACAGATGGTACCGATTATTCAAGCTTTATTAGCTATCATATATTTTTTGAAACTGTACTACGCAAATACCACGAACGTATGGTGCAACAAAATTTCACATAAAAAAGACGAAGCGATATCAAACATTACTGTCTGCCATATTGCTTCGTCTATTATCAAGGTGACTAGATTGCTAATACTTAGTATATAAATGTGTTCAGCATATAGTCACCTATTTATATATACTAAATTGTTGTATTTATATTCCGCGCACTATAATTTTAATTTATTCTTTAAATATTTTTATAATTTTCACGATAGTCTTCAATTGTTTCCTGTAGCCTATCGAATAACATTTCGAAACCATGAGCTGTTGAATCATGATATTCTTTTTTCTTTTGCTTATATTCTAATTGCGTCAATCGTCGCTCTTTAGGAACTATCGCACTATACGTAAATAGCATTTGTGTAATACCAGCTTCACGCTCAAATATTTCAACTTGAATAGTATCTTCACCATCACTCAGTTCTGGCATGCCGATTGTCATTTCAATATAGTCATGCGGTTCAAGGGTAACGAATGTCCCTTGGACTCTATTTGCTTTCCCTTTGCGTACATCAACAATTTCATATTTACCTTCTTCACGCGCATCAATTGTTATACTTTGATTCGTCCGTTCAGAAGTCATAAACCAACGTTTCAAAAATTGTTGCTCAGTCCAAGCTTGATATACCAATTCTGGTTCAACTTTAAACAATCGTTCCAATTGTACTTGCACATTATCATTCTCAATGTTGTACTTGGCCAAAATAGTCACCTACCTTTAATCTTACCTTTATCTTACCGTAATACTCATCAATTCAAAACTGTAACGTTTCAAATAAAATTAGTAGTTATAGTTATTAACTAATATATTTTATCGTCAAAACACTAGAACGTCAAAGTAATCGCTACTTTTGTGTTTTTGGTTTTAATTTTGGTAGTTTTAAGAAAATAGCAACTAAGCCACAAAGACCTAATAGCATTGGATAAAAGCTATATGGCACCAATTCTAATGGAGATACTTTTGCTACACCTGCAGCAGCAATAAGTTGTGGACTATATGGTAGGATTCCTTGGAAACAACTAGCGAAAATATCTAAAATACTTGCGGATTTTCTTGGATCCACATCATACTCGTCAGCAATATCTTTTGCTAATGGGCCTGCCATCAATATTGAAATTGTATTATTAGCTGTAGAAATATCAGCTGTACTTACTAAACCAGCTATACCTAACTCTGCCCCACGCTTTGATTTCACTCTATTCCGAACAAAATTCAATAACCATGCAATGCCGCCATTATGTTGGATAAGTGCTACAAGTCCACCAATCATTAATGCAATGATGGCAATATCTTCCATACCTATAATACCTTTAGAAATAGATTGTAATAAACTCGTCCACTTAAATGAACCATCAATCAGACCTATAATTGCTGATAATAACGTACCACCTATTAACACAATTACAACATTAACCCCTACTATCGCTAAAATTAAGACCATAAGATAAGGCAATACTTTAATAAAGTTAAAATCATAATTTTTTGTGTCAGCAACTTGTGTACCTTGTGTCAAAAACCATAGCGCGATAATAGTTAAGAGTGCACCCGGCAGAACAATTTTAAAATTGACTTTAAATTTGTCGCTCATTTTTGTTTTTTGAGTACGTACTGCTGCAATAGTAGTATCTGAAATCATAGATAAATTATCACCAAACATGGCACCGCCTACTACTGTAGCCATAGTAATTGCTGAAGATATGTCTGTCGCTTGACTAAGTCCAAAACCTACTGGGGCAATGGCTGCAACAGTACCAACTGATGTCCCCATTGAAATCGATACAAACATCGAAATTACAAACAACCCTACAATTAATAAATTCTCAGGTATCAATGTTAATCCGAGATTAACAGTAGATTGTACGCCTCCCATATCTTCCGTTGTTTGTGAAAAGGCACCCGCTAAAATAAAGATCAACACCATTAAAATAATATTAGGATGACCTGCACCTTTTGTAAAAATATCTATTTTTTCACCAAATGGCTTTTTCCTATTTTGTACCAAACCAAAAATTGAAGCAATGACAATTGCTACATTTAATGGCATCGTAGTAAAATCACCTGTAATAATACCAACGCCTAAAAATAATAGTACAAATACTATTAATGGCGATAGTGCCCAAAAACTACCTTGTTGTAATTTACTCATAACTAACCTACTTTCTTCATATTAAAAAAGCTCTTTCCTTATTGAAGAAAAGAGCGGCATTAGACCTTGTCATCTTATCTTCTAGCAGTATGTTTGCTGCTACTGGAATTGGCACACGCATTACCATGTTGCCGAAGCTTCCTAGGGCCAGTCCCTCCACTTCTCTTGATAAGCTATTTAAATTCGTTATTACGTTACAACATTTTAGATAGTACGTCAACAGTTTGTAGCTAAACTATTAACTGAGTAACTATAAAATTAATTGTTTGGTCTAATTATCGTAAATGTTTCACCTATGTGAGCATAATCATTACCAGCTAATCTACTAACAGCTTGTAAAGTGTCAGGGTTTATTTTACTGTCTTCAAAATATACATCATCAGCTATATGAAACATGACTACTTCACCAATAATAAGATCAGAACCTTCAAGCTTATCACCTAGTGGGATGATTCTATCCAACTTACACTCCATACGTACTTTAGCTTGTGCAATCCCTGGTACATCTACTGCTTCAGAATCCACAAGATTTAATGATGTTCTTTCTAATTCATTTAATTCTATAGCAATAGGAGCTGCCGTCTTATTTACTTCTTCTACAATATTATTATCTGTAATATGAACAACAAATTGTCCGGTTTGCTCTATATTTACTGAGGTATCTTTTCTTTTCCCATTTGCTCGCGTTGTTGAAATCATTATCATTGGGGGCGCACTATTCACCACGTTAAAAAAACTAAATGGTGCTGCATTCATTACGCCGGTTTCGCTTTGAGTCGTGACAAAAGCAATGGGTCTCGGAATGACACTACCACTTAATAATTTATAATTCTGTTTTTTAGTTAATCCTTGTGGGTCAATTCTTTTCATTTGTTCATACTCCTAATTCAATAATAAGCGATTCCAAATACTAACAAAATTCAATGCTAATACAAGTTACTCTTATGTTTAATCTATTTGTATACCAATAGAATTTCATAACCTTGATAAGACATTTTACCGCCATAAATCAAGGGGTATTCCCGTACTAATTATTCTTGTTGTAGTAAATCAGCATTAGAAAATTTAATTCTTAGATTTATATTAGACATAAACACACTCGCCTATTAAATTTTTATACTTTTGTTTACCCCAAAACGCTGGTAGCAATTACATATTATACCATTCATTCGTTTAATAATTTTTGGACAAATGCTACAAAATAATCAGGTACTAATCGTAATATTTCTTCGTTCGGATCATATTTTGGGTGATGTAAATCATACATACTATCTGACCCAATAAATGCAAATACACTTGGGTACTGGTTTGAAAAACCTGAAAAATCTTCTCCTATAGTTAACGGTTTATCCATTATTGTGACGTTATAACCAACGTTACGAGCCACATCGATAGCATCCTGTGTTAGTTGTTCATCATTTACCACTGCTCCCGGTAGTTTATGATAAGTTAGCTCAATTTCCACATCAAAAGTTTGCGCAAGGCCATCACATATTTGTTGTAAACGTTGTTCTATTAAATGTTGTACTTCCGCGTCAAACGTACGTACTGTACCTTGTACATAAGCATTGTCAGCAATTACATTCCATGTATTACCTGAAGACACTTCACCGATAGTCACGACACCTTGATCAAAGGCAGATAAATTCCGACTTACTATTGATTGAATACTAGTAATGAGTTGGCCTAAGACGATTGTTGGATCATTACCTTGTTCAGGTTTAGCAGCATGTGCACCTTTACCATGGATTGTTATTTCAAAACGGTCTACTGCTGAGGTCACCGTTCCTTGTTTGATAGCAAATTCACCGACAGCTAATGAAGGATAATTGTGATAACCTAATACTGCTTTCACACCTTCCAATGCTCCAGTATTAGTAATACTATATGCGCCATGTGCTATTTCTTCTGCAGGTTGAAAAATAATGCGTACACGACCATTTAATTGCGTTTCCATAGCTTTAAGTTTTATTGCTACGGCTAAAATACTTGCCATATGAATATCATGACCACAAGCATGCATTACGCCTTCTGCAGTCGATTTAAAATCATGTTCAACTTGTTCAATTATAGGTAAAGCATCTATATCAGTACGTACCGCTATAAACTGCTCACCTTGTCCGACTTCAGCAACTAAACCTGTATCCAACGGCAAATCTAATATTTTAATATCATATGATTCCAAAATAGTTCTAATTTTTTTAGTTGTTTCATATTCATAATCTGATACTTCAGGATATTGATGAAAAAGACGTCTCCATTTTACATAATCATCAAAACTTGTCATCCCTTCTCACTCCTTTGATATTGTCGATGTGTATATTTTATAGAAACATATAGTTCTTATTCTGCCTTAAAACAGCTTTCCATTTATACACATAACTACTTTTATTAAATAACCGACTAAATCAATCGCTTTTATTTACTATAGCCTATTATAGCAAGAAGTAATAACGAATAGTTTAAACTTGCTCGTTAAAAAGCTAAGCTATTTTTTCCAACAAGCACATGTTAAAACGTTAAATTACTCCCATTCGTAGTTTTAAACAGAGACTATGTAAATTAATTTATGTTCTTTATATTATCATAGTTAGCGGAATTTAAAATTTAACATTAAAAATAGGACAGGCATAAATCATTTACATGTTTATCGTTGCTTCAATAACATGCTATGATTATGCTTGTCCCATAGCTCTTTATATTAATTTTGTAACTGATATTGATTATCTACAATAACTTTGCCGTCTTTTATAACTTTAGAAGCATGATTAATACCATAATGGTAAAGAACATATTCATGATTAGGTGCGTCCCAAATGACAATATTCGCTTTGTCACCTTTATCAATAGTTCCGGCATCAACGTCAATGGCTTTAGCCGCATTTACAGTTACTGCATTCCATATTTCATTTGCAGAAAGCTTTAATTTTAAGGAAGCAATAGCCATGACAAGTTGTAAATTGTTAGTAACACAACTTCCTGGGTTAAAATCAGTAGCAATAGCAATCGCACCATTATTGTCAATCATGCCACGTGCATCTGCATATTGTTCCTTACCTAAATAAAACGTTGTTCCAGGTAATAGCACAGCTACAGTATCACTATCACGTAATTTTGCTTTGCCTTCTTCGCTAGATGCTACAAGATGATCTGCAGAAATCGCTTGTTCATCAATAGCTAATTCCAAACCACCTAATGGATCAATTTCATCTGCATGAATTTTCACTTTAAAACCTTGTTGCTTAGCTGCTTCCATATATGCTTTAGACTCATCAATAGTAAAGACGCCTGTCTCACAAAATATATCGGCAAAGTCAGCATATGGTTTAACTTCTGGTAATAAGTCAATCATTTCTTGTAAAAATGCTTGATTAGACGTTGCGTCTTTAGGCACTGCATGTGGCCCTAAAAATGTATGTCTCATAGTTAAATTATATTTCTCAGCTAATTGATTGGATACTTTTAATTGTTTTAATTCATTTTCTTTATCTAAGCCATATCCACTTTTACTTTCAATTGTAAGCACACCATGTTGAACCATAGTTAATAAGTTTTTTTCAGCTTTAGAGAATAATTCCGCTTCACTCGCTTGTCTAGTGGCATCTACTGTATTTAAAATACCGCCACCCTGTTCTAAAATTTCTAAGTAAGATACACCTTGTCTTTTTAAAGACATCTCATGCTCACGAGAACCTCCATGTACTAAATGCGTATGTGCTTCAACAAGCGCAGGTGATACCACTTTATCACTAGCATCAATTGTCTCTGTCGCTTCATATTCAGTAGTATAAGGACCAGAATAAACAATTTTGCCATCATTAACTACAACTGTCCCATTTTCAATGAGTTCTAAGTCATTTAACTCTTGCCCTTTTAATGGTTTGTCTGTTTTTTTTGGTAAAATTAACTGTTTAATATTTTGAATAACTAAATCATTCATTATGTGTCACCTCTTTTGTAATCATTGGAATATGAATACCTTTCTCTTTTGCCACTTCTACAGACTTGTCGTATCCAGCATCTGCATGTCTCACAACACCCATGCCTGGATCAGTTGTTAATACACGTTCTAAACGTTTTTCTGCACGTTCTGAACCATCTGCGACTACGACCATACCAGCATGTAGAGAATAGCCCATTCCTACGCCACCACCATGGTGGAATGAAATCCAAGAACCGCCTGCAGCAGTATTCACAAGTGCATTTAAAATAGCCCAATCACCAACTGCATCTGATCCATCTTGCATACCTTCAGTTTCTCTGTTAGGACTAGCTACTGAACCAGAGTCTAAATGATCACGACCAATGACAACAGGTGCCGAAATCTCGCCATCACGTACTAATTTATTTAATGCAACTCCCATTTTTGCACGTTCACCATAACCTAACCATGCAATTCGAGATGGTAACCCTTGGAACGCAATTTTTTCCGTTGCTAAGTCTAGCCAACGATTTAATTTTTCGTTATCTGGGAATAATTTTCTCATTTCCTCATCTGCACGTTCAATATCTTTTGGATCTCCACTTAATGCTGCAAATCTAAATGGCCCTTTACCTTCACAAAATAACGGTCTTATATAAGCAGGAACAAATCCTGGGAAATCAAATGCATTACTTACACCATTATTAAATGCAACTTGTCTTATATTATTACCATAATCAAATGCAATAGCACCATTTTGTTGAAATGCTAGCATTAACTCTACATGCTGTGCCATAGATTGTTCAGATTTTTTAACATATTCTTTAGGATCTTTCTGTCTAAGTGCTTTTGCCTCTTCTATTGAATACCCTTGTGGTATATAACCATTTAATGGGTCATGCGCACTTGTTTGGTCCGTGATAATATCAATTTTAAAACCTTTATCTAAAATTGCTTTATGAACATCAACAGCATTGCCTATTAAACCAATAGATAATGGTTGGCCAGCCGTTCTTGCTTCATCAGCTAATTTTAGCGCTTCGTCTAAACTGTCCGTTTTAACATCACAATATTTCGTTTCAATTCGCTTATCGATTCTAGATTCATCGACATCGACACCGATTACGACACCACCATTCATAGTTACTGCTAATGGTTGAGCACCACCCATGCCACCTAGTCCTGCAGTGAGTGTTACCGTTCCATTTAATTTACCATTGTAATGTTGGTTCGCTAACTCACCAAACGTTTCATAAGTTCCTTGTACAATTCCTTGAGAGCCAATATATATCCAACTACCAGCTGTCATTTGTCCATACATCATTAATCCTTTTTTATCCAATTCATTAAAATGCTCCCAGTTCGCCCATTCAGGAACTAATACTGAATTTGACAGTAATACTCTTGGTGCTTCTTCATGTGTCTTGAATACAGCAACAGGTTTACCAGATTGGACTAACATAGTTTCATCCGCTTCTAAATTACGTAATGTTTCTTCAATTGCTTCAAATGCTTCCCAATTTCTAGCTGCTTTGCCAATACCGCCATAGACAACTAAATCTTCAGGTCGCTCTGCTACTTCTGGGTCTAAATTGTTATACAGCATACGCAATACCGCTTCTTGTTCCCAACCTTTACATTCAATATCTAACCCTTTTTTAGCTTGGATTTTTCTCATATTTATTCCACTCCATTCCTCTGTTTAATTACAGTTGTCATGTATAGTCATGTCCAGCGACTACAGAAAGCAAACCCCTTATTAATATGCTTTGTGTTTACAACAGATAAAATTTATGTACCTTATGACTTAAGTATATTATGATTATTTATAGATAACCAATATTAATAAACTAATGATTCATAACTTAAAACTATAAATAAACGTTAGGAGTGTTATGTATATGAAAATAATTCAACTAGAGTATTTTCTAGCTATAGTAAAATACAATAACTTTACACAAGCTGCTCAATTTTTACATATAAGCCAGCCTTCTTTAACAGCTACGATCAAAAAAATGGAAGCAGATTTAGGCTACGATTTATTTACGCGTACGACAAAAGATATCAAAATTACAGAAAAAGGTATCCAATTTTATAACTATGCTGTTGACCTAGTACAAAACTACCATCAAACAATGGAGAAAATGCATGATTTAAATATTAGTGAAGTCCCTAAAATTAAATTTTCCATTCTGGAATCTACAAATCAATGGGTATCTCAAATCATAACGACACACCGTTCAACTTTTCCAAACCAAACTTATCAAATCTCGGAAGTACATGATCAAGCGATTATATTAGAGCACTTGTTAAATTTTGAAACACATTTAGCTTTAACCAATGAACAAATCACTCATGAAGACATACAGTCTATTCCATTATATGAAGAATCGTATGTCTTACTTACACCACAAAATGCTTTTAAACAACAACGTACAATTATTATCAAATCATTACCACTAATATTACCTTCTAAAGGTTTACAAGTACGCAAACATTTAGATGATTATTTCATGCGTATGAATATTCATCCTAACATCGTTATTGAGGCTGACCGTTTTGAAGCTGCTACAAATTTTGTACATCGTGGTTTAGGTTACGCTGTTATTCCAAGATTTTATTATCAGTCATTCAATGCTAACAATTTAGATGCAATTGAGATTAAACCAAAACTTGGGCGCACAATTTTTATTAATTATTACAAAAAACGAAAGCACTCTGAACGTGTGCTTTCGTTGGTAGATCACTGTAAAGATTATTGGAACGTCATAAAATAAAGTGATGGAAAAAGTTAGCTGTTAATTTTGCTGTCCTATTATCAACATCATATTGAGGATTGGTTTCGGCGATACTAATCGTTGAAACCTTTTCGCTAGGTATAATTCTTTTGGCCATTTCTAATACTAGGTTCGGATAAAGTCCTAGCACTGCTGTAGCACTGACTCCTGGTGCAAAGGCACTATCAATGACGTCCATACATATTGTGAACATAATGACATCATGATGATGTATAAAACGTTCTATTTTATCTTTAATTGGTGGTGATAATTGGTGTAATAACTCGTCGGCATATACATATTGTATACCTTTAGCATCCGCATAATTAAATAGTGCTGCTGTATTGCCCCCTTGTTGAATACCAAGTACCAAATATGCAGTATTATCATCTTCTTCTAATATTTGTCGAAAACTTGTACCCGAAGTAGAACTCTGCTCTTCCCTTGTATCAAAATGCGCATCAATGTTAATAACACCGATTGAAGCATCTGGATACGCTTCTCTCACGCCTAAATATTGCGCATATGCTATATCATGACCGCCACCTAAGAGAAACGTTTGCTTATGGCGACTATTAGATTCTGCAACTAAATGGCCATACTCTTGTTGTGTTTTTATTAGTTGACTCTCATGATGCTCAACATTACCGTAATCACAAATGGAACATTGACTAAGATCAGGTAAATTGGCAAAAGCTTTCCTTATAGCATCTGGTCCTTCTTTAGCACCCATTCTACCTTTGTTAAGCTCTACACCTTTATCAACAGCGTAACCTAATAATCCAACACCTTGTTTTTCATTAATATTTAATTGTTGTGTTAAATCACCAAACTTTATTGTTTGGAAATGCCTAAAGTGTTCTTGATTTGTTGCACTATCTGTTCTGCCAGTCCAAAGCTCAGTATCAGGTAACTTATACATAGTTCTCCCCCTTTAAAAACTAAATGAACAATTAAAGTATACGCTTACATTTTTTTGAATTCAATTCCTAAATTTCTTTTACCCGTTACAATGTGCGTTTAATGCATTGATTACAATACAAATTGTTTCACTTATATGAATAAATCATCAGAACTATTACATTTCAATGATATTTTTGATTAATGATTTATTTCTAACAGCTAAATCTGTATAATTACCATTAAATGATTTTTTTCATACCTATTATGGAGGTTACATAAATGAATAATAAACGTATACCAGGTTTTCAGTGGGCAATGATTGTATTCCTGTTCTTTATCATTGCATACGTACTACCTATTATACTCAAAGATTTCCAAGGTAGTTTACCTTATAAATCTTTCGTATTTGACATAACAGCTATTGCTCCATTTATCGGTGCTCTATTCTGTTTATTAATTTTCAAACATAAACGTCTTCAATTAGGCGGTTTAAAATTTACCATTGGTTTAAAAACAATAGAACGTATCCTTTTAGCATTAATTTTACCGTTAACTATTTTAGCAGTTGCAATGGTTAGTTTTAATATTCTTGCTGATAGTTTTATTTTATTACAAGCAGAAGACTTTTCCGTTTCTCTAACTACTGTAATTATCGGACAATTAATCACAGCAATGTTAATTGAATTTGGCTTCCGTTCTTACTTACAAAACATTGTAGAAAATCGTATTTATACTTTTTTCGCATCAATTCTTGTAGGGATTCTATATTCAATCTGGAACTTAAACCTTAGTTTCGGTATGACATTCGCTGCATATAACTTCTTATATACATTCGCTTTTTCAATGATTATTGGCGAATTAATTAGAGGTACGAAAGGTAGAACAATTTATATTGCTACACTGTTCCACTTTGTTATGTCATTTGGCTTAGTATTTTTATTTAATGAAGAGCTAGGCAATGTCTTTGCTATGAAAGTGATTGCCTTATCAACTGTAGCAGTTGGTGTTGTATACTTACTAATTACTATGATTATACGAGTTATATTATACTTCTTCACGAAAAGAAACTTAGATGAAATTGAAGAAAATAACTATATGGATCACCTAGATGACGAGTCACATTTAGATGTGAATGACACGCCAGCAGAAACTGAACAAGCAACAAATGACTATGAACCAGCTTCTGCCGATACATCGTCTACCGTTCATGATGAGCAAGATGAAATGAATTCTACTCATCAAGAAAATGACGATACTTCATCAACAGTAGCTACTGCTAGCCAAGATAACAACATTGCGAAAAATGTCGCTAATGATACTGAAACAACATCTCATCAACTGCATCAATCAGAAGAAATAGAACCTTCGCTTAACGAAGATGAAAGTCAAACATCAACAGATGATGAACCTACAAACGACAACACAGAAACTCAAAATCAACGTTCATCATTCTTTTTGAAAAGTAAACGACGTAATCGAAGATAATTTCATAGTTACAATACAAAAAGCATGTGTTTTGAAATAGTTATTGATACAACTATTCAAAACACATGCTTTCTTTATTTATTAATAATATTTACACCATTTTGTGTGCCAATAATTACTTGGTCTGTGACATCTAAGAAATATCCAGTCTCTAATACACCTACTAAGTGAATTAAAAACTCATGCATCTCATATGGATCGATTGTATGATTTAGCGTTATATCTAATATATAATTACCATTATCCGTAACAAATGGAATGTCATTAGCCAGTCGTCTTTCCACTTGTAATTGGCCATAAGCCTCTATTTTCTTAGCCACTAATAACCAATTAAATTTATCAACTTCTACGGGTAATTTGAATGTTTCACCAAGATAATCCACTAACTTAGAATCATCTGCTAAAACAATAAATCGCTCTGCCATAGCATCTATTACTTTTTCCCTAAATAGTGCTCCACCGCCACCTTTAATCAAATTAAGCTGTGGATCCACTTCATCTGCACCATCAATAGCGAGATCAATATAGTCGACATCATTTACATCTATAATATGCATACCTAAATTTTTTGCAATATATGCAGTTTTGTTAGAAGTACATACGCCAGTAATTGACAGTTGTTCATGCTCAATTTTTTCAGCAATTTTAGGTACAAGGAGTTCAATCGTTGAACCAGAACCAATACCCAATATCATACCATCTGTAATTTGGCTTAAAGCATCACTAAATGTACTTATCTTCAACTGTTTTTTATTCATATTGTTGCCCCTTTATAACCATTCTTTTAATATCATTGTACATTAGAATTTTTAAAAGATATAGATATAAACTAAAAACAGCCAACTGAAAACTTCCAGTAGATGCTCACTCAATTTAAGCGTTTATTTTTTTCATCTATGATTTTACCGTTTCTTCCTATACAATAAAGCGTAACGATACAAGGAGGTTACACTATGATTTATGAATTAAATGCCATTTCAACTGGTAAAATCGAAACCCTCACATACGGTAAAAAGCAAATGCAATCTGCTTTAAACAAAACAGTATTCACAGATACATGCTGGCTTACGACAACTGGTTTTTGCGACGATGAACAAGCTTATAAAGGACATGGTGGTCCAGACAAAGCATTATGCTTATTCAGTAAATCAAATTATCAAATGTGGCAAGATGATATCACAGAATTACCAGATTACGCGATGTTTGGAGAAAATTTAACTGCTAAACATATGGATGAAAAGACAACTTACTTTGGTAATCAATACCAACTCGGTTCTGCAATCATTGAAGTTTCTGAAATAAGAGAACCTTGTTGGAAAATTCAAACGAAATATCAAATTCCAGATTTAGTAAAACGTATGTCTAGTTCAGGAAGAACTGGATTTTATTTTAGAGTGTTAAAAGAGGGCTATGTCGCTCCAGATGATAACTTACATTTAATTCAGCAAGCTCCTGATGATACGTTGCTTTCTGTTTTTGAGCTCAATCACCTTATGTATAATGATCGCAATAATATTTCTAAATTAACTTATGCACTTCAAAACCCTTATTTAACAACCGCACGTATCGACAAATTACAACGATTATTAACCAAAGCTCAACAACTATAAAATTACTGCGCGATTGTTACTATTAATTAATGCTACCGTTCTGCTAACTTATCTAAATGAAAGCTGATGTAAAGTACATATCATTTATTGCATAAAAAAAAGAGGCTCGAGCGACATTTTGCTCAAGCTTCTTTTAAAGTGTTTTATTTTAATCGTGTCTTATAATACTCATTTACTTATTAAATGTCTGCTTTTTCAAATATTTTATATGACGTCTTAGAGTAATATGGTTGATCTGGTGTAATAATAGACGGTGCTTTGTCACCATAAAGATTTATATCATTAGGGATACATTGTGTTTCCAATGTAAAACCAGAATGTGCTTTATAAATATTGAAGTCACTATCCCAACTACTAGTATCATTAAAAGTAAAAATAACAATATTCGGCATATCTGTCTTTACTTGTAATACAAAACGTTTATTTTCTACTGCCATTTCACCATTTTCAACTTCAAAAGGATGATCAACACCATTAAACATGTCCATTTGTTGTTTGATTTTAGGATTTTCACTTGTAAAAAGCTCTTTAAATTGAATCTTATTACTATTAAATATAGTAGACAAATCTATAGTATCGGTACTGTTAACTATATTGTCTTCACCTAATGGGTACATTGCTAATTTATTACTACTTATATAATGATTATCAATCATATTATTGTCTCTATTTAAATTAAAATACACATGATTCATAGGATTGAATAGTGTTTTTTCGGTAGTTGTTGCTTCGTATTCTATCGTCCATTTATGATCCATATCATAAGTATGAATAACTTTTAATTCAATATCACCTGGGAAATAATCATCTGTACTTTTAATTTGGGTTGTAAAAATGATTTTAATCTGACCAACTTGTTCTTCAATTTGATAATCAAAAAAGCGTGAATCTAAACCGTTAGTACCCCCATGAATATTGTGAGCACCATCATTGTGCTCTAAATGATATGTTTTACCATCTAACTCAAATGTAGCGTTAGCAATGCGGCCACCGTATCGTCCCACTGTAGCCCCAAAGAAAAATGGATTAGGTTCGTAGAATTCATCCGCTTCCACAATATTTCCTAACACAATGCTGTTATCGTCATACTTCCAAGATACTATACGAGCACCGTAATTAGTAAAGACTATCTTGGTTTCTTCATTATCAATATTAATTAGTACTATCCCATTTCTTTGTTTTTCAACTGTAGCAAACATCTTCAATTACTCCCTTTCAGACTAACACCTGCATCAATGCCTAAAGACAACTTGTTGACGTCGATAATTAGATAGAAATTGTTTAACAATAAAATCATGATACTTATTATAGCAAGCTTAACACACACTTACATGCCCTTTCCTAAAACATGTCGTCTGTATTGAACGATTTCACAATGATGACTTTAAACCGAGATGCTAAGTAAAAGCTTAATTTTTGCTTCATATTCCTTTACTGTTAGTTAAATACATTGTAACAATTAATTTCAAAATAAATCTATACTATTTGTAAATTTTTACAAATTAATAAATTGAATTATCGTTTACCAAACACTTTTTTCATTGCCGTAGCAGCACTTTTGTCAAAGCTAAGGACAGAATCCTTATAGCTTTTAATAGCAATCCATAATAAAATAATAGTTACTATAATTGCGAGCACAATACTAACAACGATTTCCCAAAGTTGTACTTCTGGTGAAGCAGCACGCACAAACATTACAAATGGTGAAAATAACGGAATAAAGCTTGTTATTTTCGTTAATAGCGTATCATTGTTCATTACACTATATAAGGAAACGTAGAACGCTATCATACTTATTAAGGTCATAGGCATTAACGCTTGATTAATGTCTTCAATACGAGATGTGATAGAGCCTAGTATAGCGGCCAAGATGACATATGATAGTATACCAATAATCAAATTAATAATTCCTACAATAACTATTTGAAGTGTTAACTCATTAGGTTTAACTTCAAAACCTTGTAACATCTCACTCATATCAAAAGCGAAAAAGGCTAGAATACCTACTAAGACAAATATCGCAATTTGAGTTAACGCTACCGCAATGACACCTGTAATTTTAGCTAAAATGTGTGTGATGGGCGAAACACTAGTGATAATCATTTCTATTACACGCGATGTTTTCTCTGTAGCAATCTCCATGGCAATTTGACTAGCATAATTAATAATAATAAAGAACATAAGCATAAGCCCAGCATAAACTACAATAATATTAAATGATTTTTGTGCTTCACTTAATTTTGTATCATCTTTATTTGTTGAAACCATTTCTGATTCAACTTTACTTTTACTTTGTAGTTCCTTTAACTCAGCTTGTGATAAATTAAGTTGGGCCGCAGTCATTTGAGTTTGGATTGTCGTCAATACTGTCTCTAAGTTTTGTTTATCTTCTTGGTCTACAGAATCTTTACTTAAAATTTTAGCGGTCAATTTATTATTCTCTTCGGTAATGACATAACCCATATTAAGTTTTTCTGACCTGATTTGTTTTTTTAAATCTGCTGAAGAGACTCGAGTAAATTTGGCATCATTATTTATATGGTCTCCTTGCTCTTTTATTACTTTATATATGTCACTGTTCGTTGTAGCAACACCAATTTCATCTGGTCCATCATCGAAAAAATCTATAATTTTATTTGCGTTAGCAGCTACTAAAATAAGCAATACTACTAATCCAGTAAAAATTAAAAATGACTTAGTTTTAACTTTATTTATATAAGTCAACTTGAAAGTAGCTAAAAATCTATCCATTATAATCACCTACTTTTTCAATGAAAATTTCATTTAATGATGGTTCCACCACTTCAAACCGTTTCACAAAGCCATAAGAAGTTACAATATCAAAAATTTCTGTTGCCACTGCTTCATTGTCAATTTCAACTTTGATATCTCGTTTTGTTCTCGTAACTTCTTTAACACCTGGAATACTATCTATCTCAGACATTTCAGCGTCCGTTTCTATTATCACACGCTTATTGCCATGATTTTTTTTCACTTCATCAATCGGTCCTGCAACTACTAATTGACCTTGGTTCATAATGCATACATCATCACATAATTCTTCTACGTGCTCCATCCTATGTGAACTATAAATGATAGTAGTGCCGCTGTCGTTCATATCTTGTACTGCTGATTTCAATAATTCAACATTGACTGGGTCTAACCCACTAAAAGGTTCGTCTAATATTAATAAATCAGGTTCATGAATCATACTCGCCAATAATTGTATTTTTTGTTGATTACCTTTTGATAAAGCTTCAATCTTCTTATCTTTATTTTGGACAATATCAAAACGTGTTAACCAATAATCAATAGCTTGTTTGATTTTTTGAGATTTCATACCTTTTAACGTAGCAAGATAAAACAATTCATCATATACCTTCATTTTAGGATGTAATCCACGTTCTTCAGGTAGGTAGCCAATTTTATCGTACAATTTTTTATCTATAATTTGATTATTGTAAGTGATGGAACCTTCAGTAATGGGGGTCAAACCTAAGATCATCCTAAAAGTCGTAGTTTTACCTGCCCCATTTCTACCTAAAAATCCTAACATCTTCCCTTTTTCTAACTTTAAAGATATATCATTAACTGCCGTGACCGATTTATATTTTTTTGTGACACCATTGATTTGCAATGTCATTACGCAACTACTCCTTCTATTTTTTATTATCTATGTTAAGCTTATTGATTTTTATACTTTTACAATAAAAAGCATTTATCACAGTGAATTCTTTGTTGATAAATGCTTTTGTCTAATCCAGTTAGTAGTCATCCTTATGATAAACACTAGCCTCATGTTTAATCATATCTTTCGGATACACGCCGTATTTGTTATTTTTCGAAACGCTATCGAAACAACATATTACTATTTGATAAATAGCTAGTATCTGGATCGTTATGTACATGAAACTTAATAGAACCCAACTTGATACGTTTTCAAAATTTGGATCCATTAAATTGATAGTATTAACAAATATATAAAATGTTATTCCTAGTGCTGACGCTAAAATAGGTATGAACATCGTTCTATCCGTGTCATGAAAACGTCTTACTTGTAGTGCTAAATTAGGTATAAATGTTGCAATGCCGTATAGTAAGCCATAACCTATCATTAATAGTAATAATACTATGCCTACAGCTGTCATGGCTTCGGCCTCTGTTACTATTCCCATAATTATTAAAAGTATACTAATTACACCAATTACAATAGCTGGAACCATGAAAATTAAGTGCCAAATAATCATATACCAATATTCGCTTCGTCTCGATCGTCCTGTAAAATTAACATAATTACGCCAAAACAATTTAAATGCCCTGCCAAAACTGATTTTTTGTGTCATCATTCCACTCCTAAATAAGTAAATTAAGCACGTTATATAGCTGCTTAACTTCTTTGCTTGCAGCTACAATTTAATATATTATGTTAAAGTACAATAATTTGATTATCTTGATATCTTAAATTGTTTATTTTAGATAGTATACCAAACATTTTTATATCTATATATATTTATCGAAAACATTTAACTTACAAATATTTTTGCATTAATTATAATGATTAACAAGGAGGCTAACATTTGGACTTTATACAGCGAGATACAATAACGATTGCAAAAGATTTATTAGGTGTTCGTGTACTATACCATGACAAACAGCAAACCTATAGTGGCTATATAGTCGAAACAGAGGCATATTTAGGTGTAGTTGATCAAGCAGCTCATGGTTTTAATAGCAAACGTACTCCTAAAGTAGAATCACTTTATAAAGAAGGTGGTACAATCTATGCTCACGTTATGCATACACATTTGCTTATCAATTTTGTAACACAACTGGAAAATATTCCAGAAGGCGTACTTATTCGTGCAGTTGAACCTGAAGAAGGTGTAGAAGCTATGACAGCAAATCGAGGTAAAAGTGGTATAGATTTAACAAATGGTCCGGGTAAATGGACTAAAGCCTTCAATATACCTCGATATTTAGATGGTTCTAAACTGAATGAAGGTAGATTAGAAATCGATACCAAAAATCGCAAATATCCTCAAGCAATAATTTCAAGCCGTCGCATTGGCATTCCAAATAAAGGCGATTGGACCTATAAACCATTGCGTTATACCGTACGAGGAAACCCGTATGTTTCACATATGAGAAAATCTGATATGTTACCCCCTCAAGATACTTGGAGATAATTGCTTTTTAATGACATTAAATAGAGCTTGGAACATTGATTATGTTCCAAGCTCTATTATTAATTTATTTCATTATAACTCCAACTGTCTTTGGTTAATCCAAGATTCTAACTTTGGACTAAAAACGAGTTGAGATTGTTTTAAATCTTCTATTGTTCTTGCATTAAGCATCGTCATTATCGTTTTAATTTGTGCTACAAATTGGTCGACATATTCTAATGTTTCGGTAATACCATGATTTTCAATTTGATTTAAGAACGGACGTGACATTCCAACTGCATTTGCACCTAACGCTAGACATTTCACTGCATCTAATGGCGTACGTACCCCACCACTAGCTAGAATATTCATATCTTTCTGGAAAGATGTGCTTTCTAGTAATGATTCTACCGTTGTTTGACCCCAATTTGATAAATAATTCATATCTTTAAGTGAACGTCTTTCATTTTCAATATCTACGAAATTGGTGCCACCTCTACCACTAACATCAACATAGCGCACTCCTATTTTTTGAAGCTGACGTATTGTTTCTTTACTCATACCAAAACCAACTTCTTTGACTATAACAGGTACATCAACACGTGAAACAATACGAGCTAAATTATCCATCCATGTTGAAAAAGTACGATTGCCCTCTGGCATAACTAACTCTTGTGGTGAATTCACGTGGACTTGTAACGCTTGAGCATTGAGTAAGTCAACGGCCTCTATAGCTTTGTCTACAGGGACATCAGCGCCCACATTACTAAAGATAATTCCTTCTGGATTAGTCTCTCTTACTACACTAAATGATGAAGCCATTTTACTATTACGTAACGCTGCATGTGTAGAACCTACAGCCATTGCTAGACCCGCTTCACGTGCAATAACAGCTAATTTTTCATTAATCTGCTTTGTCCAATCACTACCACCTGTCATAGCATTGATATAGATTGGAATGTCTAAAGTGAAATCACTTAATTCACTTGTCAGTTCGACATCTTTAACATCGATATCGGGTATGGAGTGATGTACAAATCTCATTTCATCAAAATCAGATAATTTAGCATCAGTTTGCGCCATAGCAATTTCTACATGATCATTCTTTCTTTGTTCTCGTTTAAAGTCGCTCACTTTCGTCCCCACTTTCATCTTGATGGTTCATATTGCAAATAACTCAAACTAACTTAAAACCATCTCTTTTTTTTAAAATACCAAATACATACAATAGTTATGATTAACATTATTGACAATACTATAAAATAACCATAATGCCAATTTAATTCTGGCATATAGCGAAAATTCATACCATATATGCCTGCTATGAGTGTTAAAGGTAAAAATACCATAGAAACTAAAGTTAACACTTCCATTATTTTGTTCATTTTATATGATGTGTAAGACACATAATTTTCTCTTATTTCATTAGTCATCTCTTGCGATACTTTTAAAATATTCTCTTGTTTGATGATATGATCTTCAACATGTTGTATATATAATTCGCTTTGATGATCAGTAAATAATACTTGATCTTCTTTCAAATCTATAATGAGTGTTTGCATTGGATATACTAAACGCTTTAGTTTAATAACGTCAGATCGTAATTTAAACACATCATCCATGATTTGTTGATTTGAAACATCATTAACTTGAGTGTCTTCAAATTCATAAACTTTATCTTCTATATTATACGTATAATCAAAGTAATCATCAATCAAACTATCTAGTATTTTCAACACCATATGTGCGCTTATCAGCTGTTCATTTCTATTCGCTTGCATATAATCAACAACGCTTTCTAATACTTGATGTGTTTCATGGTGATAAGTGACTAAGACGTTATGTTGAATAAATATATTCAATGCTTTAGGTCCTAGATCAGCACTACGAATGCCATGCATGACTAGATATTGATATGTTTGATATGTTTTGTATTTTGCTCTAGGTGTTTCATTAACTGTATCATCAATTTCCAATTGATTAAACTTAAAATGTGTTGCTAATAACTTATTTTCATCTTCGGAAGGTTGATTAAAATCATACCAAACAAATCGAGCATCTGCTGGAATTTGTACAATATGATGCGCTGTTGCTATTTTGTTATCAATAGTCTGAAAACGAATAGTAAGTGTCATGATTACCTCCCGAAAAGACTTTTCTCTATTTTATCATGAAACACATTAGATGTATGTTTAAACTATTTTTAGTAAAATATAGTTAACAATTCATTTTAAACTTTATAGGAGTTGACAGAAATATGACAGGCGCTTTTACGGTCACTTATACAGTTAGTGACGACATGATTGATCACAATCAACATATGCATGACGCTAATTACAATAGTGTCTTTAGTACCGCAATTAATCAATTCAATTATACACATGGTCTTTCATTGGCTGAACGTGAAACATTAAATTTCACTATCTTTACTGCCGAAGAACAAACTTCCTATTTGTCAGAACTTAAATTACGCGATACTTTTACTATTCACTTGTATTTGTATGATTTTGATGCTAAACGTGTACACTTTTTCGCAATGCTTATTAAGGATGACGGGTCTGTAGCTGCAACTAACGAAGCTATGATGCTAGGCATAGATCGCGCTACCAAAAAGGTCAGTCCTTTTCCAGATTCATATTACAATCAATTAACACTTTATAAGCAACAACAAGCTACTATTGATTGGCCGAAACAGCTCGGTCATCAAATTGGCATACCAAAATAAATGAGGTGATACAATGGAACATCCAATAACTGAACAAGTAAACCTACAGTTATATGACTATTTTGATAATGTTAAAGTAGCTTTAAGTGAACTTAATCAATCTAAAGCTTTAGTAATAAATGGCCCTACTGAGAAATTATTAAAGCGCGGATTTGATATAAGTTACTACCAAGGTCAAAAAAAGGCAATAGATGCTATTAATACTTTGCTTCAAACTTATTCAACAGATGAAAAATTCATACAAATTTTCACTGATTATGCTATCGAAACTGATGAATCTTATAGCAGAGCGTTAGAACAATTCAGCAAATTATTAGATATACCTGACGAATTTGACACACAATTAGCTACTTTTTATCAATTAAAAGGACAAAAGTTTATTATCGACAATATTAATGCGCTAATACGTGAAAATTAACTATTAATAGCCACTAATACAAAGTAAGAAGCTGAAATCTATCAATGTGATTTCAGCTTCTTCTATTTACAATAAAATGATTTAGTGTTCAGTATTTCAAAATATACAGATAGTCTCTGAGCATTATTAAGCTTCCCTATAATTGTGATAGTATCAAAAATTAATATTGGTTGAGAAAACTCCCAAATCGGAATCTTAACCAGCTATTAGAGTATCTATCCAATTTTAGTAAAATTTGAATTTTCATATTCTATGATTTGACTTGAATGAATTTTTTCTCTTTTTATTCATAAAAATCGACTTCTTAATTTTATATTGTTGTTCTTCCTTAAATTCGGCTATCATAAAATCTCTAAATCAATGATTAACTGCAATCCAAATTTCACTGTAAGCAGTTTCTCTATTAGAATCATTAAATTTACTAAAAGAAAACATTGGAATATCAGCTAAATTATACTCTGTTTTTGGTAACCACTCTGAAAAGATCTTAGCATATGTGTCTTGTAACACTTTTGGGAATTCACCCTCATTTTCAAAGACTACCCATTTACTTTCATCAATATTTATAACATCAAACTGATTACTTATATTATTCTCAGTTGTCAAAACACCAATCATATGAGTTAAAAATCCTTCTTCCTTAGTAAAATCTTCATCAGCATTATATGAAACATTTATAAATTCATTAGGTCCAATATTTTGTAAATAGTGCATTTGTTTATTTTGATCACTAGTAATGCTATTTGCTAATTCTTCAATTTCATTATTAACACCTTCAAATTGCATAGAAACACGCTTTTTAAATCCGACTATATTAACTTCTGGTAATTCTTCAATTCTAGTTTTCATATTTATTCCTCCTTTAACATTAATAGCAAATGAAAGTTTTGGATATGAAATTAAAACTTGGTCTTCATATATTTGAGATGGTAGATATCCACTCCATTCTTTAAAGGATTTTGTAAAACCATCAATCGAATATCCATATTTTATAGCTACATCTGTTACAGATTTCTTATCCAATAAATCTTTATTAGCAAAATATAATTTTCTCTTTTTTATATATTCAGATAAGCCTATACCAGTGAGAAATATAAATAAATTTCTGTAGTGTTGCTCAGGTATACCAACAAAATGCGCTATATCAGACAAACTCAAATTTTTAGTTAAATTTTCATCTATATAATCTATAGAATTATTCAAGTCTTTTAATATCATATCTATCACCTTTCGACTTTATAATAATTAATGACAAAATAAATGACTCGATAATCTCTATATAAAAATTATCGAGTCATTTATTTTACTTCCGAAATCTAAATTCACGCTGCCAAAAACCAATTTGTTTTACAATTGCTTTTCGACCGCTTTCATCAAACAATAACGCCATGATTGTATACATGTCTAAAACTTTTTCAATTGTCGAGAGTGCTCTGTAGTTCAACACACACTTCTTATTAATTTGTAGCTTTCGCACACTTAACTAACTATAATCAACATCAAAGTTAATCTTGTAACGAAGCTACAATTTGTCTTACTGCTTTATGTGATTGTCGAATTGGGTATAGCGGGAAATCATGGACCATTCTTTTATATGGATAAAAATGTATTGCACGCTGATTAAATTCCAACAACTCTACAAGTTTTTGCATATCTGGATAATACACTTCTTTAGTACTGCCAAACATATATATAGGAGGCAATTGTGTTAAATCACCATTAATCGGTGATATTAAAGGATGGTCTAAAGTTAAATCACCGGCCCAGCATTGTAAAACTTGTTTAATTCCTTCTTTATTAATTAATTTATCACGCTTTTCCATACCTTCTGTTATAACGTCATTATTTAATTCAGCATCTAGCAATGGCGAAATCAAATATATTTTATTAGGCGTTGGCTTATTTTGCGCTAATAACTGTTGCACAAAACTTAAAGCTAAACTACCGCCAGTCCCATCACCCATTATTACAATATCTTTACTATCTACTTCTTTTAATAATGAATCATATAAGTCCATAATAGCTTGATAAGTAGTATGAACATGTGCAATAGGTGCTTTAGGATATATAGGCATAATTACTTCATGTAATGTATTTAAAGCTAATTTATCCATAAAGCGCCAATGAAATACAGATGGCTGTAAGACATTATAACCACCATGAATATAAAGCAATTTTTGTTTGTTATTATGCCTAAAATTAAATCTAAATACTTGCATGCCTTGAAAATCTTGTTTTTCTAAATTAGACTTTACATTTAAACTTTCTGGTTGTTTATGTTTTTCTTGATTTTTAGTTCTTCGTTTTTCCAAAAATTGTTGTAGCGCCTCATCATTCTCAAATTTCATCGTTCTGTTATGCAATAAATACTTTTTTATGACACTATTCATTAAATTAAGTTCCATTAATTTATCAATCCTACTTTTTTGTTTATAAATAATTATATTTTAATATTTTTATTGTAATTTCATAAGTAACTTGTAATAAGACACTAATAATTTTATACTTATTTGCTCAAAACAGTTATAATTAATACTATATTTAAACAACTCGATTGTCCACGTACTTAATATTAATTATTTTTATACCAATTTATATTAAGTTATTTTATATTATAACAAACCTAACATTAAAATGATAAAGTTAGAAAATACAGTGTTATAATAGGAGGAAAACATATGGCCAAAGACACACATCACTTCAAAAACTTTGAACATACTTTAACGACCGCTCCTATGCAAAGAGGTGCACAATATGCAGAAAAAAAGAAAAAATCATGGGTTAGCCTGATTATTCATATTATTATTTTAATACTGTTAGCAATTACAGGTTATAGTATGTATAATGATCCAATTGTTAATCTAGTGTTGGCTGACGAACAGATTACTTTTAGCCAAATTACTCATTTTCAAGACACCTTAAACAATATTTCAAATTTGAATATTAATATAGACAACATAGAGAATCTACATTCTATTATTGATACTTTAATTTTCATTTTTTATATTTTTTTTATTGCGATTATTTTAAGTTTAATTTTCACAATTTTCATCCTAATATTTAATCGTACTGTCTTAAAAATCATAAATTTATTTATCATGATTATTATGTTAGTCATTACATTTGGTTTTTCTATTATAATCAAAAATATTGCGAGTCGTATCGCGAATTCTATGAGCCAATATTATATAACAGTTAAGCCTAGTAACGTATTGATAGAAGCAGATGCCATCCATAATGCTTTAATATTATTAAGTTGTGCTGTTGCTCTTGTTATCATAAGTTTGTTCTTTAGAAATAGACGTACACGTATCAGTTAAAAAACAATTGAATAACTTCACTATTAATAGTGCTAATATATAACAAAAAGATCTGGGACATACTGTCCCAACTTCAGAACGTAAACAACCCCTTTGCAGTAATTTGCGAAGGGGTTGTTTATTTTCTATTTATATAATTTTTTCAAAATAGTACTGATTCTTTTACTAACCACATTGCTATTTTTAGATTTATGGCATCACAAATTAGCGTGGTCTCCATGGAAAATTTTTTAATTCCTCTGTTTAATTTATATAATTTATAATATCTTCCGTATAATATTGGCAGTGATTTGGGCCGACTCCTGCGGGAATAGCGCTAGCCGAAGACTACAGGCTGAGGCAGTGCCCGCGGAAAGCATGCACAAAAAAACTGCCAACAAAGTCAAAGACTTTGTCGACAGTCTAAAGCTGGGACGTTCTGTCCCGTTTTTTTTAATCTCACTTTTTATTCTTTAGAAATATAGTGTTCTTTACCTCGTAAGAATAAACTTAAAATAAACGCTAATGCACTTAATGCTGTCGCAACTAAGAATGCACTATTTACACCATTTATAGATGCCAGTTTTTGAACAAATTCTAAAATTTTCTGTGTTGCCATTTGTTCGCCACCCATTGCTTGAGCCATCTCTTGTAAGCGATCTTTAATAAATGGATTTGTTTTATCTAAATCTTGTGAATATGTCGAAACATATTGTGTTGTTTGCGTTGACATAACAGTAACAAGTAACGCTGTACCAATTGACCCTGCCAATTGACGTAACGTATTCGACAATGCATTACCATGCGAAATTAATCGTTGTGGCAATGAATTCATACCCGCTGTCATGATAGGCATCATTATAAAACTCATACCAAATGAACGTATAATATAAATAACCATCAAATGACTATAGGTTGTATTCATATTTAGTTTTGTTAATTCCCAAGTGGCATACGTCATAATACCAGTACCAATAAGTGCCAATGGTTTAATACCTATTGTATCAAGTAAACGACCTGCTATCGGACCCATAAAGCCCATAATAAGAGCACCAGGTAATAGCAATAGTCCTGATTGTAATGGGGTAAATCCTCTTAAATTTTGTAAATATAGTGGTAATAAAATCATTCCACCAAACAAACTCATTGTTACAATCATATTGATTATTGTCGTCAATGTAAATCCAGAATATTTTAATACTTCTAAATTCAACATTGGTACACGCATAGTCAATTCGCGAATCACAAATGCCACAATAAATACGACACCTAAAAGTAAAGTAATTACTACTGATGGCGCGGTCCAACTATTATTACCAGCTTCACTGAAACCATATAGTAAAGAACCAAAACCAATAGTACTAAATATTATACCTGGGATATCTGCTTTAGGATTAGTTGTAACTTGATAAACTCTAAACCATATATAGGCTATTGCGAGAGAAATCAAACCAATAATAAACATACCGTAAAACATAATATTCCAATGGTAGTTTTCAACGATATAACCAGATAACGTTGGACCAATAGCTGGAGCAAGAATCATTGCAATTCCTAATGTCCCCATTGCTGCGCCACGTTTTTCTGGTGGGAATATTGTCATAAAAACATTAGTCCCTAAAGGCATTAAGATACCTGCACCAATAGCTTGTAATACTCTCCCTACCATCATTATAGTAAATGAACCAGAAATACCACAGACAAGTGAACCTAAAGTAAACAGAGTCATCGCAACTAGAAATAGTTTACGATATGAATATTTATTGAATAGGAACGCACTTATTGGTATTAAAATACCATTTACTAACATAAACCCTGTCATCAACCATTGTCCTGTATTAGCTGAAATATTAAAATCAGTATTAATTTTAGGTAATGCCACATTGAGCAAGGTTTGATTTAAAATTGCTATAAACATCCCAAAAATCATTGCAATTAAGACTTTTCCTTGGGACGTACCTTTACCAAACATAAATGCACTATGCTTTTGTTTTAACTTTTCGTTAATTTCTTCCTCTTGCGTATGTGATTCTTCATGCTGAGTAACAGCATTCTGATCACTTGTAAGAGCCTCAGTTTCATCAGAATTATTAGAAATGTTAAGCTTACCATTCTCTTCTGAAATTGCATTAGCATCATTAGCTTCTGATGTTTCATCTGTGTCTCTTATATTAAATTTAGATTGATAACTTTGATGTGATGTATCATTTTCACTTAATGTTTGTTCCGTACGTTGGGTTTTCATTTTCCGTTTACGTTTTGACATAAACAGGTTTACCAAACCAACAAGAATGAGCGCTATGACTACATAAACGATAATGAAGGTCATTGTCATGATTAGACCTCCTTAATTTTTATGAATTTTAACTTCAGCGTTCATTCCTGGAACAACATTTTTAGATGGTTTAGAATCTAATGAAATTTTCACAGGTACAACTTGTGAAACTTTTGTATAGTTACCATCACTGTTTGATGAAGGCATTAATGAAAAACTAGAGGCAGTAGCTTTGCCAACTTCTTCCACTTTACCTTTAAGTTCAGCATCTTCACCATCAAGCTTAATATTTACATCTTTTCCTTCTTCAACATCTGCAATATCTTTTTCATCGACATTAGCAGTCACATTTAACTCATCTAAATTATACGCATAAGCAATTGGTGTTCCAGCTTGTGCCATAGCACCTTTAAGAGCATCTTTTTTCACTATAGTACCATCTTGAGGCATTGTAATACTCGTATTTTGAGCTTGACCATCTTCACCTTTTGCTGCAATTTCAGCGACTTTATCGCCTTTTTCTAATTTGTCATTATTTTTAACATCGAACGACTCAATTTTACCATTAGCTGGTGCAGAAATCTTAATTTGATCTCCATCAACTTTAGCGTTCTCTGTAGTTACGTAACTTGTTGCTTGATTATAGAAATGGAATCCAACTACTCCTATAATTACCAATACAACAATAGTAATGACATTAATCAATATCATTTTCTTCATTACTCTTTTCCTCCTGTTTGCTTTTAAAATTCACTTTATATATTATAGAGACATATGAATTAAAAAAACACCAACACTTCTATAAAATGTGTCGGCTGTTTTAAACTAGATAACGTAGGTGTCCATATGAAACAAAAAGCTAAGTATAAAATCATACGTAATATGATTATTTTACTTGAAGAACATCCATTTGAAGAAATAACAATTAAAATGATTTGTGCATATAGTGGTGTCAACAGAACTACATTTTACGATTATTTTTTAGATAAATATGACTTAATTTCCAAAATACAACAATATCATCTAACTAAATATAAAACCTTATTAACATCTCTTTTGAGTAGCTTTCTTCAGGCTAATTACAGCCAAGCAAAAATCTACAAATTTTTTAAAATTATTTTAACGTACATTAAACGTAACTATGGATACTTTCATGCAATTTTAGTAACCTATCCCAACAAATCCTTATTTTCAGATTATGTAGCGGCTACAAAGTCATCTTATAAAGAAATTCTCGATTTACAAGACAGCATTTATAATAAAAAGCAGTTTGTTATCTATACGATAGGCGGTCAATTAGGTATTATATATTTTTGGATCAAAGAAGGCTGCACTGAATCAGAAGATCAATTAGCGCAAATTTTATTAGCTAATACCATTAAATTACAACGCTAATATTATTTAGTGTTTGTTTTTTATTACTTACTAAAAAATGAGGCTGAGACAATATTGATTGTCTTAGTCTTTTTTCATATTGGCAGTAGCTGAATGTTTGGTAT